>NZ_JABDQL010000003.1 GCF_013042245.1 Winogradskyella sp.
TGATATAGTAAAACTGTAACATTATGACTTTTATGGATATATTTACTATTCTGTGACATCGAGTCACAAAATAGTAATAATTAACGAGGCAAGCCTCGAGGTATTAAACCTGAAAGCGAATAAATTAAATCTAGATGATGGTGCTTCTATAAATCCTGATGGACAATACCAAACAAAAGAACGTAAACAGTTACGTCTCCAAGAAGGTGAATGTTTAAATATGGATGGTAAAATGTTTAAAAATACATATCAGCACAGAAAAATGATAATGAAAAACAAAATGACCAAGAAAAAAACAATGAAAAAGAAAAATCTTCAAAAAAAGTCCAAAAAAATGGGAACCAAATAATAAATAGTAGAAAAGGCTTTTAGATTATTCTTTAAGCCTTTTCTATCTCAAATGTATCTTATTATGAAGCTTACAAGGACTATAATTCTATCATTACTGCTGATGCTATTCTAGAGACCTTTAATGATAGGTCAAAATGAGATAGAATTAGACTCTTCTTTTGTTTCAGTAGATATAAGCTTTATTAGTGATGCCGTATTTATGGGGCGAAAGGATTCTATTTCCAACCCTTATTTGTATCCATCAATGACCTATTATCACAAATCTGGGTTTTATGCCAAAGGTTCACTATCGTACCTTACCAGAGAAGATGAAGGCAGAGTAGATCTGTCTTTGTTAACTGCAGGTTATGATTTTACTATAGAGAAATTTATTGGAGACATCTCTTTAACAAAATATTTTTTTAATGAAGATAGTTTTAATGTAATATCTGAAGTTGAAGCAGATATTACAGCACAATTTATTTATGATTTTGATATTCTTAATCTAGGCGTTGCTTCAAGTTTATATTTTAATAATAATAGTGACTCCGATTTATTTTTGTCATCAGAACTAAGTCACGATTTTGTTTCAACAGACGAAAAATTTCAAATTTCACCAACAGCAGGTGTGTATTTCGGCTCACAAAATTTTTATGAGCAATATTATATCAACAACCGATTTGGTAATGGTCGAGGTCAAGGACAAGGTCAAGGCAGCCAGTCTTTACCATCTGAAAGCATAGTCCTTAACGAAAGTGAGGAGTTTGGTCTTATGGCTATAGAGTTGAGCACTCCAATGTGGTATGCTAGTGACCAATGGATATTTTCATTTTTGCCAGCTTTTGTGTTACCACAAAATCCAGCAACATTGACGGTAGATGACGTTGTATTTGAAGAAGATTTAGAAGACACTTTTTATTTTATTCTTGGTGTAGCTCATAAATTTTAAAATAAATAGTATACTGTTTTGTTATGAAAAACTGATAGTATAGATATAAAGGCAGAAGCGGTTATAATTTAATAGATGCTTTCATATTGGTTTGGTAAAAAGCACTCTCTTCTCAAACGGGAGTGCTTTTTTATTTTGTAACCTTTGTTACTTAGTATACTTAAGATGTTACATATACTTGTAATAATAAAAAACTTCTGTTTTTCTCAATTTCATTATAGTTTTAAGGGTTTTGAAAAGAGATTAATAGATTTTCCCCCAAAGTTTTTTAATTAGTATTAGAAAGGTGTCCAAAATTAATGGGCACTTTTTTTCTCAAATCCATTCTTTTTAATCTGATGAATATCATTGTTGTATCACTACTAGGCAAATACTTTTGACTGTACTATCAATAAACACAGATACGATGAAAAAATCAGTCAAAGCAATGCATAAATCCATATTAAACTTTTCAATAAATGCTGTAATGGCACTTTGCATGTCTGCAATTATAGGTATTGGTTTTCTTATTAAGTATACTCTGATTTCGGGACAAGAACGTTGGGACGTCTATGGTAAAAATGTAGAGCTCTATTGGTACGGAATGGACAGAAACCAATGGGGACTATTTCACCTTATTTTAGGATTTGTTCTTATGGTATTATTAGTAGCTCACATTGTTTTACACTAAAAAGTGGTAATCACAGTTTATCAAAGAATAATTGAACAACCTCTCACTAAAAAGTTTATAGCCTTTTGTTTTCAGTTATTTGTGTATTATTAATTCTCATCCCTTTTTATAGAACCAGATATTAAATCTCCAAAAAGGCAAAAAGACATAAGGTAACATTGGTTACACAAGCAAAAATTAGGTAACAAAGGTTACAAACTTAAGAAAGTACCCAATCTAATTTTGTTTATGAAATATAAAAACATGAAAACAAACATATATATATTAGTATTTGGTTTTTTGTTAAACATAGGATTTATTCTTCAGGCGCAACAATCCAAATCTATTTCTAAGTCTGAAGTATTGCTTAAAGTTATTAATAAAAATCAAAGTCTAAAAATTTCTGAACAGGAATTCAACAAAGCTAAAGCAGATTATAGACAGACTAACGCGGTATTTTTACCAAACATTTCTGTATCATATACTGGAATATCGACAACAAATCCTTTGATGGCATTTGGTTCTAGACTAAATCAGGAAATAGTAACTCAGAATGATTTTAATCCTATTTTATTAAACGACCCTAAGCAAATCCAAAACTTCGCAACACGTATCGAAGTTAAGCAACCACTGATAAATTTAGATGGTTTTTATCAACGTAAAGCCGCTAAATCAAAAATGAATGCTATGGCTTTACAAACCAAGCGTACTAATGATTATTTGGTGTTCGAAGTTGATAAGGCCTACATGCAATTACAATTAGCATATAAAGCTGTAGATGTTTTAGAAAAAGCACTCAAAGCAGCAACAGAAAATAAAAACTTGGCGGACAACAGTTTTAAACAAGGTTACCTCCTACGTGCCGATGTTTTGGCCGTAGAAGTGCGAGTTAGTGAAGTGCAAAACCAGTTACAACAAGCAAAGAGTAATGTTAAAAATGCTTCAAACTATCTTTCGTTTTTAATGAATGATAAAATAAGTGTCATTTACGAGCCTTCAGATGAGTTATTGGTTTCCGACTTAAGCTCAAAAAGCACACAGATCATCTCTGAAAACCGTTTGGATATCAAAGCAATGGCATTAGCATCTGATGCCTATAAAACCGCCTACTTAGCTGATAAAATGGATTTTCTACCAAAGCTTAATGCTTTTGGAAGTTATGAGCTCTATGATGATAAAATTTTTCAAGCAGATGCTAATGGTTACCTTATAGGAGCAGAATTAAGTTGGGATATTTTTAAAGGTTCTAAACGTTTTGGGAAAGCACAAAAGAGCAAAGCTGAATACGAAAAATCAAAGTTGCAATACCAGCAATATGTGTCACAAAGTGAATTAGAGCTTAACAAAGCCAAACGCATGCTATCTGATGCAAAAAACAAATTAAAATTGACAGAATTAGTAGTCTCACAATCTGAAGAATCTTTAAGGATTAGAACTAACAGATTTAAAGAAGGCTTAGAAAAAACCAGTGATTTATTAATAACAGAAGCACAATATGCCCAAAAACAGTTAGACTATTATCAAACCATTTTTGAATATAATTATGCGAAGGCATATCTAGATTTTTTAACCAACTAAAATCTCATCTTTTCTAAAGACTTGGAAACTCTAAAAGAGCAAATAAGCATTTATAAAAACATGACAGTCACCTATTTGTTAAAAAGGTTTACGAAAAATAAAATGAAAATGAAAAAACATCTATACAAATTAGTAATCTTCACGGTATCATTATTTATGATAAGCTGTGGTAATGAAGACAAAAAGCAAGACTCTATTAACACACTGGTCATTCCTGTAAAAGTAAGTCAAGTAACTTCAAATGGAACTAACCCATTTTTAAGTGTCAGTGGAAAAATTCAAGCATCAAATAATGCAGACTTGAGTACTAGAATGATGGGGTACGTGACCAAAGTACATGTAAATATGGGCGATAAAGTTCGTAAAGGTCAATTGCTGGTATCCATTAAAAATAATGATTTACAAGCAAAAAAAGCACAAGTCAATGCAGGTATCAATGAAGCGACAGCAGCTTTTAATAATGCCCAAAAAGACTATAAGCGTTTTAAAAACTTGTTTACTGATAATAGTGCCACACAAAAAGAACTCGACGACATAACAACTAATTTTGAAATGGCAAAAGCACGATTAGAGTCTGCCAAACAGATGAGAAACGAAATCAATGCACAGTTGGCTTATAGTAATATTACAGCCCCTTTCAACGGAATAATTACAAACAAAAATATTGAAACTGGTGATATGGCTAATCCAGGAATACCACTAATCAGTATCGAAACACCCAACAATTTTGATGTGATAGCCATGGTACCAGAAACTGAAATTTCTCAAATTAAAAAAGGGACAGATGTAGATGTAATAGTGAAATCTTTAAACAAAACCGTAAAAGGATTTGTAACCGAAATAAGTACTTCTGCCAAACACACAGGAGGCCAATATTTGGTAAAAATAGATTTAGATAAAACAGATGCTAACATCTTATCTGGCATGTTTACAACAGTTCAATTTCCTGTAGAGCAAAAGACAAAGTCAACTATGGTTTTAATTCCTACAGAAGCTATTGTCACCAACGGTCAATTATCTGGAGTTTATACGGTAAGCCAAAGTAATACAGCAATGCTGAGATGGCTACGTTTAGGTAGGACTTACAATAATCAAGTTGAAGTATTATCAGGTTTAAACGAGGATGAATCGTATATCGTTTCTGCTGATGGTAAGTTATTTAATGGGGTAAATGTAAGTCCATCACTAGCCCTACCAAAAGAGAAAGAAGCCGAAACGAAACTAAATAATTAACAAAAAAATCCACAATATTTTTTTTCAAAGCCGGTGTTGAAGGTAGAGAAATAGGGAATTAATAGAGTAATATTATGAAACGAGCATGCTAAACATATTATCACCCAAGGGAATGATTAATAGCGAACAGCATGTGTCCTTAAAAAAACAAGGCTATATTCTATAATATGACTTAAATAAGTTGTATTTTAGTAAAAACGAAAGTCATGATACCACAAAATTTCACAGAATACTTCAAAAGCCTCGAATTATTTGAGCGACAGGAAATAGTAAAT
>NZ_JABDQL010000004.1 GCF_013042245.1 Winogradskyella sp.
TGGAGGTCAAGTTTAATTCAGAAATGTTAACACCTGTAAAGGCAGTAAAAGGAATGCCAGATGTTTTAAAAAAGTTTGATAGGGCAGCAAACGATTTGTATTCTAGGGCAGTATCTAAAGTTAGACAGCCTATTGAAGCTCTTTTTGCTTGGCTTATTGAAAAATCAGATATACAGAAAGCGAGTAAGGTGAGGTCTACTAAAGGACTGAGTCTACATGTTTATGGACGATTAGCCGCAGCCTTTATAACCCTAATATTTAACTCTTGATTCGCATGTTTTATAATACTGGAATTCCTGCGTGTATTTGGTTTTTACGTAGAGGTCGTTCGGCAAACTCAGACACCAAAAATGAAATATTATTTATTGATGCTTCTGAAATGGGTTATATGAAATCTCGTGTGCATAGAGATTTTACAGAAGAAGACATTGCCAAAGTACGAGACACATACTTAAATTGGCGTACTCAAAAAGAAACCGTCATTGCGAGCGAAGCGAAGCAATCTGTTTATGAGGACATCAAAGGCTTCTGCAAATCTGCAACGCTAGAAGCTATACAAAAACACAGCTACGTACTCACACCTGGTCGTTATGTAGGCATACCAGACGAAGAAGATGATGGCATTCAATTTGAAGAAAAAATGCAGTCATTGACTGTTTTATTAAAAGAGCAAATGGATAAGGAGCAAGAGCTGAATGCTGAAATTGCTACGCAACTGGCTAAAATTGGGGTATCGCTATGAGCTATGGATATATGTACATATTAGAATGTGCTGATGGTTCGTATTATACAGGAAGCACCAAATTTTTAGAAAAGCGACTTGAACAACATCAAGCAGGCGAGGGTGCAAATCATACTAAAAAACATCTTCCAGTAAAATTAGTGTACTATGAAGAGTTTGAAAGAATAGATGCCGCATTTAGTAGAGAAAAACAAGCACAAGGCTGGAGTAGAAAAAAGAAAGAAGCGTTAATAAATAATATGCCCGAAAAATTACACGATTTAGCCAAATGTATGAATGAAACAAGTCATGTTGGTTTCGACTCCACTCAACCAACAAACTCCGCTCAACCAACAAAATCCGCTGAATCTACGATGAAAAAGGCTTCGGCTTCGCTCAGCCTCCGAAAAAACCAAATGAACAAAACGGACACAAGCAGCACAACGGACGCTGAGCGGAGCCGAAGCGGTAGTGATAATGAAATACCAAATGGATGGGTGGAAACTACTTTGGGAGAGGTATGCAAAATAAAAAATTAGAAGACGGAAAATTTCCTTGTTATGGTTCTGGAGAAATTATGAGATATGTTGATTCAATATTGTATGATAAGCCTTCTGTATTGATACCTCGAAAAGGAACATTATCTAATTTATTTTTTATTGATGAGCCATTTTGGACTGTTGATACTTTATTCTACACACAAATTGATGAATCTATAATTAAACCAAATTATTTATACTATAAACTAAAAACATATAACCTTGACGACTTAAACGTTGGTTCAGCTGTCCCTAGTTTAACTACAACTGTTTTAAATCAGTTTCCTTTTTCTTTTCCAAAAGACATAGAAGAACAAAAAGCCATAGCCAACATCCTTACCGATTTTGATGATAAAATAGAAAACCTACAAGCCCAAAACAAAACCCTAGAACAAGCCGCACAAACTATTTTGCAGCATGGTTTGCTTCGACTCCGCTCAGCAACCAAACGGAGAATGAGCGAAGTCAAAGTCTGCCTGAAGGTTGGAAATTTAAAGAGTTAGATGAAGTTACCTCAATATCAGCTGAAGGTGATAAGCCAAAAGCATTTTCTGAAGAAAGAAGTGAATTTTGTAATATTCCAATATACTCTAATGGTATAAGTAAAAAAGAGCTTTATGGTTATACAGATAAACCCAAAATAAAAGAAGAGAGTGTAACTATTTCAACTAGAGGAACAATAGGTTTTGTTTGTTTAAGGTTTAACCATATGTTACAATTGTTAGATTGGTGTTAGCTATTCCTAAACAAGAATTTATATCTAAAAAAATATCTGTATTTTTATTTAAAGAATATGAAAATTACTGGAACTGGAACTACTCAGCAGCAATTGACAGTACCTACATTTAAAAAAGAAAAAATATTAGTGCCTACTGTACATAAAATGGATGAATTTACGTTATTCTTTAATTCAGTTTTTGATAAGATTAGGACTAATAATTCTCAAATCCAATCCCTCCAACAAACAAGAGATACTTTGTTGCCAAAATTAATGAGTGGTGCCCTGAGGGTCTCGAAGGATGGGCAATTACGAGTCAATACCCTTAAAAATAAAATAAAGACACGATTATAAAAATACATTAAGAGCATGGAAAGCTATTACATAAACGCTTATATAAAAGAAAATAGCGCAGCAACTATTAGAAATAGAGCGCAATACATCAATGTAACCTTGGTATCTAATAGCAATAACCAATACAGCTTTAGCTACAAAGGGTCGGCAAAAAAGCCCTATACCATAAAAATTACCGTGCAACCCAAAACCATACAAAGTAGCTGTACTTGCCCGTTTGATTATGGAGGGCTTTGTAAGCACGAAATAGCCGCCTTAAGACATATTAAAAATAACCAAAGCAAAATACCACCAATGAATAAAGACTTATTTGGCAATACCCTACAAAAAAGTACCCACAACGAAATTAAGTTAATAGACCATATTTTATCTGAAGATCTATTACATAATTTAGGAGAAAAAAATAACATAAACTATTTAAACCCGTATGCAATTGAAATTACGTCTTTTTCAAAAAACAATATAACAACCTTATATAATGATTGGTATGGGTACAAACAAACCATAGATTATAATAAAAGTGACCAACTCATAACCGTAACATGCACCTGTAAAGATGCTAAAAAAAAGCTATGTATACATGAGCTGTCGGCATTAAGTTATATTATTGAAATTTTTGGAGAGCATTATTTTTCACCAGATTATATAGAACAAGAAAAAACTAAGTTTTTAAAACAATATGGCTTATCAATTGACGATGATTATAGCAATTTTTTTGAATTTTCATTTAACGAAAACGGTTTGCAGGTTTTTGAAAAAGTAAAAAACATAGTACCATCGGTTTCCGTTGCTACTAAAAACTTATTGCCTCAGTTTGACCAAAAAACACAAAACGCACTTGATGTTATAAAAACCTACAAACCCCACAATAGTATGTATGGCATTGGGTTTTGTTTAAGTTTATACAAAAATAAAAATGTGGCTTTGTTTAAGTTTATACCCTTTAGTGCCAAATACAAAAAATATGCTAAAGAGTTTGTCTCATCATTTAAAAAAATTGATGTCTACTCTTTGTATAACACCCTCGAAAGAAACTTACCAGAAGCCGATAAAGTTACTATTGTAAAGGCCTTAGAGTTTTCTAATAACTACACCACGTTTTTAGATAACTTTTCAATTGAGGACTACCGATTGGCTTTTATTGCTTTTAAAGACATATTAAAATTAAATACAGAATACCCTTTTTTAATCAAAAAAGATAAGGATACATTAGTTAAAAAGAATATGCTGCCCATAGCTATTTCAAACGAGCAACCCAATCTTAGTTTTGTAGTAAGTGAAAGTGACGATGTTTACACCTTAAAGCCAAAGCTTAAAATTGGCGAAAAAAGCTATCAAACAAATTCAGCAAAACTAAATGTGTACCCTTTTTTTTGCATACACAATCAAACCTTGTATCCGTTTAAAACCCCATACGAGTTTTTATATTTAAACCGATTGCAAGGACGTCCTTTCGTTAATTTTTTTAAAAATGACTACGGCCAATTGTCCCGAGAGTTTTTAAATCCTATTTCAAAACATTTTGCCATTCAATATAAGCTAAAAAGCACTACCAAAAAGCAAAAAGCAATAGCGCCAGAAAGCCTTAGTAAACAAGTGTTTTTGTCTGACTATGAAGGTGAGTTTATCATTTTTAAATTGGGAGTTCAATATAACAACACCTTAGTGTATACACATTCTAAAGAAGAAGTATATGACCAAAAAAACAAAAGCCTTATAAAAAGAGATGATGCTTTTGAAAATGAGTTTGAAGAGCAATTTAAAAAATTACATCCCGATTTTGATCATCAAGAAAACATCTTTCTATTAACCCCTATGCAATTAATAGAAAACCAATGGTTATTAACCGCTTCTCAAAAAATGGAACAAATGGAAATAGCTGTTTTTGGAGCAAAAGAGCTTAAATCGTTTAAGTACAACCTTAATAAACCAAAAGTCTCTTTAAGCATATCATCTAACACAGATTGGTTTGATCTAGAGCTTACGGTTAAATACGGAAATCAAACAGCCTCGTTAAAAGACATAAGAAAAGCCATACTTAGAAAAGATAAATACATACAATTAAGCGATGGTACCTTAGGCGCATTGCCTAAAGAATGGTTGAAAAAATTTGAAACCTATTTTAGGGCTGGAGAAGTAAAAAATAATACTGTAAAAATTTCAAACTATCAATTTAATATTATTGATGAATTGTTTGAGGATATTGAAAACACCCCCGCCTTTTTATTAGACTTACAGCGTAAAAAAGAACAACTATATAACCTACAAGAAGTTTCAAATATAAAATCGCCAAAAAAATTAAAAGCCAAACTAAGACCATACCAAGTTGAAGGCTTAAATTGGTTGGCTTTTTTAGAGAAAAATAAATTAGGAGGCATTCTTGCAGATGATATGGGGCTAGGAAAAACCTTGCAGGTAATAGCCTTTATGAGTTATTTAAAAGAACACTATAAAAAAACAACTACGCATTTAGTTGTTGTTCCTACTTCTTTAATATTTAATTGGGAAAATGAAATTAATAAATTTAACCCTTCACTAAAAACAGAAAAATACATAGGAAGTGATAGAAATAAAAAAGATGTTTCTTCTTTAAAAACAGATATTGTACTTACAACCTACGGTACACTAATTAATGATATCGAATTTTTAAAAGACCTTGAATTTAATTGGGTTATTTTAGATGAAAGCCAAGCAATAAAAAACCCAAATTCTAAACGCTATAAAGCAGCACGTTTACTCAATGGAAAAAACAGATTAGCACTAACAGGAACCCCTATAGAAAATAATACGTTTGATTTGTACGCACAAATGAATTTTTTAAACCCAGGGCTTTTAGGAACTATGAGCCATTTTAAAAATGAATTTTCTAACGCGATTGATAAAGAACAGAATAAGGGTGCTTCAGAGTTACTAAGCAAAATGATTCATCCGTTTTTACTTCGTAGAACAAAACAACAAGTAGCTACCGAGCTTCCTAAAAAAACCGAATCTATCTTGTACTGTGACATGGGTGATAAACAACGTAAAGTGTACGAACATTTTAAAGAGAAATACAAAAACTATTTATTAGAAAAAATTGATGAAAATGGAGCAGCAAAGTCTCAAATGTATATTTTAGAAGGTTTAACAAAATTACGACAAATATGCAATTGCCCAAGTTTGTTAAATGAAGAAGAAGACTATGGTAAGTCTTCAGTAAAATTAGATCTTCTAATAGAAAATATTAAGTTAAAAACCTCAAAACATAAAGTCTTAGTATTTTCTCAATTTACATCAATGCTACATCTTATTGAAGATAGGCTAAACAATGAAAACATTACCTACGAATACTTAGACGGAAAAACCAAAAACAGAGAAGAAAAAGTATCTAATTTTCAAAGCAATAAACAATTAAGGGTGTTTTTAATTAGTTTAAAAGCAGGAGGTACAGGCTTAAATTTAACCGAAGCAGATTATGTGTTTTTAATAGATCCTTGGTGGAATCCTGCGGTAGAAAATCAAGCTATAGATAGGTCGTATAGAATAGGTCAGAAAAAACAAGTTTTTGCTTATAGAATGATTTGTAAAGATACTATTGAAGAAAAAATTATGGCTTTACAGAAAAGTAAAAAACAAGTTTCAAATTCTATAATACAAGTAGATACTATAAAAAAATCCTTCAATAAAAAAGAAATACAAGCGCTATTTGCCTAAAACAACCTCGTTGTTATGTCAACTAAATTAACCGAAAACACCATAGAAATCTCCCTAATAGACCAAGGCTATATTCTATAATATGACTTAAATAAGTTGTATTTTAGTAAAAACGAAAGTCATGATACCACAAAATTTCACAGAATACTTCAAAAGCCTCGAATTATTTGAGCGACAGGAAATAGTAAAT
>NZ_JABDQL010000005.1 GCF_013042245.1 Winogradskyella sp.
AGGTAGAAAGAATTGAAAGAAAATTGAATAATAGGCCTAGAAAAAGGCTTAAATTTGAAACACCATTAGAAGTAATGGATAAACTTTTGTTTAAAACAGAAGTTGCGTTTATGACTTGAATCTAGCATTTAATAAAACCTCGATAAGTACAAATCTTGAATTTCTATTTTACATAATATTAAGAGTTCTAAATAAAAAGGTTCAAATAATAGAGAGAATAGAATAAGTGCTTAGAATTTTATCCTTCATAAAATTTAAGCTCTTATGGCAAGCTTACGAGAATTACATAGAAAAAAATATAACGCACAAATACTCAAATACGCTAAAATTTCAATAACAGTAAAAAGGTTAGCTTTTATAATGCGTTGGCAAGCGTTGGTTAATTATTCGCCAGATTTCTATTGTTTTAATAAAGAGCTCATGAATGCTACGCATTTGAGTTTAAAAGCAATCGAGCGTTTGACAGCGGATATTTTACATATAGACCAATTAAAGCTTACGAATTCAAAAACATTATTACGTAAAATAGTTGTTACATAATTTCTATCGATATGAACCTAAAGGCATCATATCTGCAACTATGTAAAATAGAACCCAAAAGTTCTATTCGCTATTTTACTCACATGAACACATTTGCACTATAATTTATATTATGTAAAATAAAATATATCTATAATAAATAGTATACCCTCTATCTTGATACTTTGTGTACTCAACGATAATATTATGAATTAGTAAACACTTAGCGATAAATTTGTTACTTAACTATAACATACTAAACTTATAAGTATCTGTATTTAAATTACTTAGCACTATATTTATAAAACTTGTGTACTATGGATAAAAACTTAGGCTTATTCACACAAATCAATGGTTTATCGTATTGGTTATTACAACAAAGTAATTTAAAAAATCAGTCGTTTTGGATGATAATGACGATAGCTCTTTATATCTATCTAAGATGGATTACAATCCATCTACAAGCACCATATCGAGGATTTTAGTAAAAATACAGTCGTTTACTAAAAATAGAGCTATAATCTATTTTATCGCACTTATTACAAATAAAAGGCACTATAAAAGACCAAAGACAAGCATCCTAGTCTTCTGGTGGATAACCGTGGATTTCTTCAAATTTTTTATCAAAATTTGCTCGTAGATAACTATTCAGTTTCTGTTTGTAGTCATCCTTAAGCCATTTCATGAAGTTGTGTGTGCTTTTACTAATACATTTGGCATACACCTCAAGTCTGTTATTAATATCGTCTTTAAGGAGTTTTGCTAAAGCTAAAGCATCGTAAACATCTTCACTATTCTCTATACAGATTTTTGCATGATGTTCTATTGAGCGCTCTAAAACCACCTTTGAGGATTTGCCACTAGCAACGGCATTTTTATACGTTTCACGGATGTCAAAATACGTGTTTTCAGACTTTGAAAATTCGTCTTTAATATCTTCATGTAAATCGTGCTTAAAATTAGCTTCAATCCTATCATCATCCAAAATACGGTCTGCATACCAATTCGGTGATTTAAAAATCAATTGCCAATCTAAATCTGCACCCCAAGGTCCAAAGCGGTAAGCATTGTTACCTAAATCGACAACCGTGAATTTCGATTTGTTATTCAATATACGTGAGCCACGACCTATCATTTGGTAATATAAAGTCAATGATTTTGTTGCTCTGTTTAAAATAATGGTGTCAATAGTTGGCTCATCAAAACCTGTGGTTAAAATACTTACAGAGGTTAAAATGGCATTTGGTGTTTCGTGAAACCATTGTAAAATCTCCTTACGCTGTTTCTTAGTCGCGGTGTTATCCAAGTGCATAATTGGGATGCCAGCTTCTCTAAAGGCATAATACACGTTAATACTGGTGTTAATCCCATTATTAAAAATAAGGGTCTTCTTCCCTAGCGCGTGTTTTTTATAGGCATCAATAAGCTTTTGAAGCATCGCTGGACTAGAGTATAAATCTTCTGAGGATTTAACCGTATAATCACCGTTAGATCCGACTTCTAAGGACGTTAATGCCATATCGTACTGAAATACTTCTGGGCGTGCTAAAAATTCGTTTTCGATAAGATTTTCAATAGTTTCGCCAGTAATCAATTCGTTATAATTGTCTTTCATTGGCAGTTCTTTATTAGAACTTAATGGCGTAGCCGTAACCCCAAGAATAAAGGACTTTTCAAAGAATTTAAACAGTTTTGTAAATGAGTTGTAGTGTGCCTCATCAATAATCACTAAACCAACATCTGATATATCTAACATGTTATCATTCAGACGATTATTTAAGGTTTCGACCATAGCTACAAAACAACTATAATTAGCTTGGTCGTCCAAGTTGGCTTTACTATCCACAACTTTGTTAGTCACACCAAAACTCGTTAGCATTTTTGAGGTCTGCGAACATAACTCAATTCTGTGCGTCATTACCAAAACCTTTGTATTGTGGTTTTTTAAGTATTGACGTACCATTTCCGAAAAGATGACCGTTTTTCCACCACCAGTTGGTAACTGATACAATAAGTGGTAATCTTCTGAGGCGTTATCAAACTTATCAAAGATTTGCTGGATGGCACCTTGCTGATATTCGTAAAGCTCCTTATCGGTTTTCTTTTCTTGTAATGCAGAATTATTTTCAGACATAAATATTCGTGAATTTTGGAAATGCAAAACTACATTTAAAAGTGTGATGAATTAAACAGAACGCGAAGAAATTTTTGTGCGACGTTTTTCTTTTCTAGTATTTATAAAATAGACACCTAAAAGCAACAAACAACCTGCAATTATAGTTTGAAGGGTTATTGATTCGCCCAAAAAATACCAACCAAGCAACAATGCAATTATAGGGTTAACATATCCTGAAGTAGAGACTTTCTCTGGCGATACTTTTTTAAGTAAATAATTAAAAGAGGTAAACGCCGCAATACTTCCAAACAGCACCAAACATAGCATAGAAATCAGTGTATCCATCTGCCAAGATTTTGGAGATATCCACGTATCTCCAACCATTACACTAAGGATTCCCAATAAAACGCCAGCAGATAGCATCTGATAGCCCGTAGAGACAAAGAAATTCTTTGGGAGTTCGGCCTGTGATACAAATACACTTCCTATACTCCAACTTAAAACGCAAGCAAAAATAATTAGGATTCCTGTTATACTACCTTCATGGAGGTTGAGTCCGTTTTGACTTACTAAAATGTACATGCCTATAATACCCAACGCTATACCAATTAAAGAGCGCAACTTTATCGGCTTTTTTTGGTATATCCTCATAATAATTAAAATCATTAATGGACTTATAGACGCTTCTAACGCTGCAAAACCACTATCAACAAACTTCAGTGCATATACAAATGCACCGTTCCCAAATGCTAAGAATAACACGCTAGCGATAACAATATTTCTTAACTGTTTGATAGAAATAGTTAGTGATTTTTTTAAAATTTTAGCAACAACTAAAACCAATATACCTGCCGTTAAAAACCGAATGGAAGCCAGCATAAACGCAGGTAATTCTGTTACTGCAATTTTATTCCATAAATAGGTCGAACCCCAAAACACGTAAGTTGAGAAGAATGCTAAAAGAATAAGGATGGTGCTTTTATGCATTTTGGTATTGGTTAGTTTTTTAAATAAGTGACAAAAGTAATCTTTGCCACGCTCCTATTCCGATTTTAATGAAAGGATTAACATATTTTACTTGTGATGTTAAGGTCATGAAAGGCTTAATGATAAATTAGTTATAAATCTAGGTTGCTATTCCTTTTAAAATCTCCAAATTTATTTATTTTAGGAGCTCTAAATTCAATTTATAAAAGTGAAAGTCTGTATTGCCGAAAAGCCTAGTGTTGCTCGCGAAATTGCTGCTGTTCTTGGTGCATCTACCAAGCGCGATGGATATTTTGAAGGTAATGGTTATGCCGTGACTTATACCTTCGGACATCTTTGTACACTCAAAGAACCGGCAGACTATAAACCTTATTGGAAAAGTTGGGATTTAAACAACTTGCCCATGCTTCCTGAAAAATTTGAAATCAAAGTTTCAGATAATGACGGTATAAAAAAACAATTCAATATTGTAAAAAGTTTATTTGATAAAGCAGAAGTGGTGATTAACTGTGGTGATGCTGGTCAAGAGGGAGAATTGATTCAACGTTGGGTGTTGAATGAAGCCAATTACAAGGGTAAAGTACAGCGTTTATGGATTTCGTCTTTAACTACCGAAGCTATTAAAGAAGGGTTTCAAAATTTAAAACCATCTGAAGATTATGATAATCTCTACTATGCAGGATTCTCGCGCTCAATTGGGGATTGGTTATTAGGAATCAACGCCACCCGATTATATACCGTAAAGCATGGTGGTTACAAACAAGTATTGTCCGTTGGTCGTGTACAAACACCAACTTTGGCAATGCTCGTTAACCGATGGAAAGAGGTAGAGAACTTTAAGCCACAACCCTATTGGGAACTACAAACGACCTATCGGGATACACTTTTTAGCTATGAAGAAGGTCGATTCCTAAAGCAAGAAGATGGCGAGATTTTAGCCAATAAAGTTAAAGAAGACCAATTTGAAATAGTTTCAATTACCAAAAAGAAAGGCACAGAATATGCACCAAAACTTTTTGATTTAACAGGCTTACAAGTCTACTGCAATACTAAGTTTGGAATGTCGGCAGACGATACGCTAAAAGCAGCGCAACGCTTGTATGAGCAAAAGGCCATTTCATATCCTAGAGTAGACACGACGTTTTTACCAAATGATGTGTATCCCAAAGTAAAAGGCATTCTGAGTAAACTCACGGATTATTCAAATCTAACGTCTCCTCTACTCGATAAAAAAATAAAAAAATCGGCTAAAGTTTTTAATGATAAAAAAGTGACAGACCATCATGCTATCATTCCAACTGGCATGCAAATACATATGCAACATAATGACAAAAAGGTCTATGAAGCTATTACAAAACGTTTTATCGCTGCGTTTTATGATGATTGTAAAGTTTCAAATACTGTAGTTATTGGCAAAGCTGCGGAAGTCAATTTTAAAACAACAGGAAAAGAAATATTATCCAAAGGTTGGCGTGTGGTTTTTGGCTCTGGAAATTCTAAAAAAGAGAATCTTTTACCCACTTTTGAAAAAGGCGAAAAAGGACCTCATGAACCGTCATTTTTAGAAAAACAGACCAAGCCACCCAATCAATTTACAGAGGCTTCGCTCCTACGCGCCATGGAAACCGCAGGTAAACAAGTAGATGATGACGAGTTACGAGATATTATGAAAGAAAATGGTATTGGGCGACCTTCAACACGTGCCAATATTATTGAAACCTTGTTCCGAAGAAAATATATAAAGCGAAATAAAAAGCAAATTTTACCCACAATTACTGGTATTCAGTTGATTGATACCATTCAGAATGAATTATTAAAATCTGCTGAGCTTACGGGAACATGGGAAAAACAACTTAAGGATATTGAAAAAGGTGAATTTTCCGCTGGTGCTTTTATAAAAAGTATGAAACGCATGGTGGATTCTTTGGTATACGAAGTCCGAACAGAAAAGGTAACTACAAGAATTTCAGCAGTAAACAACAAACCTCTAGGAAAGACTAAAGCTAAGTCAAAGTCAAAATCTTCAAAAAGTGTTTTTGGTTCAGACTGTCCTAAATGTAAAAACGGACAATTGATAAAAGGAAAATCAGCATATGGATGTCATCTCTATGGAACCTCTTGTGATTTCATTTTACCTTTTAAATTTGAAAACAAAAAAATATCAGAAAATCAATTTATTAGACTTTTAAGTAAAGGCACTACAGTTAACCTTAAAGGATTTAAAATCAAAGGAGTAACAACCGAAGGCTTATTGCGATTTGATGATGATTTTAAATTAAAATTAGAACCAAAAACAGGTCGAAAAAATACCTCTAAATTACCTGAAAATACTTGTCCTAAATGTAAAAAGGGAACAATCATTAAGGGCAAAACAGCTTATGGTTGTAGTGATTATAAATCAGGATGTGACTTTAGATTCTCGTATGACTTATTACGACAAAAAGCGAATGGACAGCAATTGACAAAAGCATTGGTTTATAAAATTTTGGCGGAAACCATCAATTCTTAGTTATGATGGTAGGGAAAAGTGATTTAAACTGTTATAGTTATATAAATCATATTCTCTCGATTATGAAAAATAATCTTTCCAAAGCATTTTTGCTTATGTTTAGTCTATGTCTTCTATCCATGCAATGTGATGACGATGATGGAGCTATTTACAATACTTCAGAAATTGCAAACATCATTGCAACAGCTCAATCTGATACTTAGCGAATAACAAATTACGTAGATTCAGGACAAAATGAAACTAATAAGTTCTCTGGGTATGATTTTACATTTGAAACTTCTGGAACTTTAACAGCAACGAATGGCTCTGTAACTAAAACTGGTACATGGTCACTCACGGATGATAGTAGCATTAGTAGCGATGATGATGATATCGATTTTAATATTTTCTTTCCTATACCAGATACTGAGGATTTTGAAGATTTAAATGATGACTGGGATATTGTAAGTTATTCTAGCAACCAAATTGTATTACGAGATGTTAGTGGTGGAGATGTTAGTATTGATGAGCTAACTTTTACTAAAAATCAAGGCTATATTCTATAATATGACTTAAATAAGTTGTATTTTAGTAAAAACGAAAGTCATGATACCACAAAATTTCACAGAATACTTCAAAAGCCTCGAATTATTTGAGCGACAGGAAATAGTAAAT
>NZ_JABDQL010000006.1 GCF_013042245.1 Winogradskyella sp.
ATGATATAGTAAAACTGTAACATTATGACTTTTATGGATATATTTACTATTCTGTGACATCGAGTCACAAAATAGTAATAATTAACGAGGCAAGCCTCGAGGTATTAAACCTGAAAGCGAATAAAAATGATTCCGACAAATAGGCTGGATACAATACATTTATATGACTTTTGATTTTATATTTGATTGCAAAAACCACTAAACCTTTAAGATTTTGAAAGTAAAAGAAGTAAATTACGCTGTATCTAAGACATACAACTCGCTGAATATGCTTAATACCTCTACTAAGAATATTTGGCTCGTTTTTCATGGTATGGGTTATTTAAGTCATTACTTTTTAAGATATTTCAAAGGCTTAAACAGTAACGAGAATTATATTATTGCACCTCAAGCGCCGAGCAAATATTACATACAACCAAAAATGCATGTTGGAGCTAATTGGCTCACACGCGAGAACACAGAAATTGAAATGCAAAACATCCTAAATTATTTGGATGCTGTTTTGGAAGCTGAAGATATCCCAAATGATAAAAATTTAATCATATTTGGGTATTCTCAAGGCGTTAGCATTGCTTCTCGTTATGCTACAAAACGACAATTACAACCAACGCAATTAGTCTTACATTCTGGCGGTATACCAAAAGAGTTAACTCCAGATGACTTTAACTACCTAAATTCGGAATGCAAAGTAAAACTCATTTACGGTACTCAAGACGAGTATTTGGATGAAGCGCGAATTGAAATTGAATGCAAGCGTGCTATTGAATTATTTGGTCACCGATTGGAAGTTTTACCTTTTGATGGCAAACATGTCGTTAATGTAGACTGTATAAATGGCCTACTATGATTTTTAAATTGTTTTAAAAAATCGTCGTTTAAAAAATCATCTGGTTTCATAAGTGTGTAAAATTTAAACTTTATAAAAATTAAAAAAGCTCAGGATTGAATTAATTCAATCCTGAGCTTTTTTTAAACTTACACAGTTTATGGGTTAGTCCCGTTATGAAAGACGGCTATCGACGTAGTACCTGATGTTATGGTGTCTTAAAAGAAGAATGGCCGACAATTAAGTCGGCCTTTTTTAAAAACGTTTAGCTTGTTTGCTGCAATGTTTTATTCTTTTCCTTTAAAATAGCGAGTTGCTTCTCTAAAAACGTAATGGCTTGTTCTGCCTTTTGGCTTGCTTTTACTTTTAAGTCCTCAATATCTTCGCTTAGCTTTTCTTTGCCAGAAGCTGCTGCTTTGGATACGTCTTCTTTAACGTCTTTAAAATCAGAAACTATTTGGTCTTTAACATCCAAACCTTCTTGCTTTAATTTATCTCTTGTATCGCTTCCTTTTTCTGGTGCGATTAAGATACCTATGCCTGTGCCTATCAATGCACCTAAAACTAGTGCGCCTTTAAATTGAATCATAATTATTTTTTTTATGTTGTGTATCTATATGACGCAAATAATTACAATTTGTTACAAATTAAGTCTTTAGGAGTCTATTTAACGAATGTTTAAGTTATTGGTGATAGTATTAGTATTTATTGTAAAAACTATTATACTTCTTTATCATATACTTGATGTTTTTTTCTGTCCCAACTAATGAATCGAACTCTTTTAAAATCGTTGGGTTATCACTAAATAAAGGTCTTATTCTTGCGTGAGATTCTTTTCTACTATTAAATCCTCCAAAATCATTTAACCGAATCTTAGAACTATCCTTTGACATATAAAAAATAACACCATCTAGTAGTTGATACACTTTTATTCTACCATCGATAATTTGTTTTACATACCAATCGTCATAAACAGTTCTTATAATGGATTTACCATCTACGCCTTTTAGAGATTTTATAGTTTCAACATCTGCAGGTTTTAAAATTATCTTATGGCCGTTTAAGTCTTTAATTTTAAATTTAACCTTAGGGGCATTCAATAAACTAGTTGCTCTTGTTACTTTACCGTAAATAGTATCCTTTTTTTTTGTAATTACATATTCACGCTCTTGAGCAATAGATATTGTAAAAATTAATAGGTTTAAAAATAGTATGGCTTTTTTCAATTTTAATGCTTGTATGTATTTTCTGATAAGCTTAACGTAAAGATAAACTCAGTTTCAATTGTGTTTATCTATTGCTAAGCGAAGTTAAGATTTTGCGGACAAAAAGTATATAGCAAAACTATTGATTTATAAACAGTTAGAAACAAAAAATCTTTTGTTAACTAATAAGTTTTGCTACAATATCTTTAACTGGAAGAATAGCTTTAGTATGCTCAATACTTGGGCCAGCAACCCAAACCGTTTTGTAAGTGGCTTTTTTAGCAGCTTTTTCTGTGGCTTTCATACCTATTGAAAAACGGATCATTTTTACCCATTTTTTGAGTTTACGGTTTTTGTTTAATACAGATTCTAACCAGGTTTGTTTTGTGCCTATTTTTTTTACATAAGGGGTATTTATTACGGTACAAGGCGTACCAGAAATACGCTCTGTCATAATAATGTCTTCTGCTCCATAATCTACACAGGCTTGTTTGTACTCTTCTGTAACACCGGCTTCTACTGATGCAATAAATGGACTACCTACCGAAACACCCTCGGCACCATAGCTCAACATTTTGTCAATATCAGTTCGTTGTCCAACACCACCTGCAGAAATTACTGGAATCTTTAATTCCTTACTTAATTGGTTTGTCAATTCTTCTGGCGTTAAATTTCCACGATGTCCGCCAGCTTCATTATTTACGGCTATTGCAGCATCAGCGCCTAAACCTTCAACTTTTTTAGCAAACTTTAAATCTACAACATCACAAAACACTTTTATACCAGCAGCATGTGCTTGTCTTATGGTTTCTTCTGGACTTCCTAAAGAGGTAATAATAAAATCACAACCTTCCTCACAAATGACTTCTAATTGCCCTTTGTACTTAATATTTGATTTATTAACGATAAGATTAAACCCAAACGAGCCACCTTCTGGTTTGTTGTCTTTTAACTCTTTTAGTGCTGCTCTAAGTTCTTCTAACGTTCTGTAATTCAATGCAGGAATACAACCAGCAATACCAGCATTCATGGCTTCTGTTACCATGGCCACATTAGACACCAAAAACATTGGTGCTTGAATTATAGGATATTTTATCTGAAGTAATTGAGTAAGTTTAGTTTGCATATCTAAGAATGGTTTTGCCAAATATACTAAAATATATTATGCATGCATAATAGTTTTGCTCTAAGAATTGATAATACCCACATTTAAGATAAGCACCTTCAGGGAATTTTACCGGATGGTCAATATCATGTTTTGTTTTTAATTCAGTTTGAAATAATCGGGGTTGTTCATTTAAAACACGTTGATTTAAATCAAAGAATGATTGTGCTAAAATTCTAGACGAACAAGATGCCAATACTAATAGCCCTTTTTTTGCAGTAAGCTTTGCTCCTAGTTCTGCCAATTGTGCGTATTTCTTTTTTGCTAATTCTATTTCGGATTGTTGTTTGGCAAAACTTGGTGGATCAATAACAACCACATCATAGCGTTTGCATTTGTCTATCAACTTTTTCATTTCAACAAAAGCATCACCAGATATAGTTTTATGAATACCGTTGTAATCGTTGAGTTTACCGTTTTCTCTAGCAACCTCTAAAGCTTGCTTGCTTATGTCTAAGCTTGTAACCTCAGTTGCACCATTAGCAAGTGCATGTACCGAGAATCCACCAGCATAAGAAAATACATCTAGAACAGATTTGTCTTTACTCATCTCGCCTACACGTCTACGATTATAACGATGGTCCAAAAAATAACCTGTTTTATGTCCTTTTATGACATTTGCAGAAAAATTGACACCGTGCTCCACAAACTTTACAACTTCATTTTCCAAAGTTCCGAAAATAACATCACCATCTTTAAAATTATGATTTTCGCTATTTTGAAGATTTCGACTTAAGCGCATCACTACGGTTACTGCTTCTGAAACTTGTTGCAAACTATTAAGAATAGAATCTAAATAAGGTAACCATATTTCAGAATATAGTTTTGCAACTAAAACCTGATTATAAACATCAGCAATTAAACCTGGAAAGCCATCGTTCTCTCCAAAAAGGAGACGGTAACTGTTAGTATTTGTTTCTAATAATTCGGTACGTAAAGCAAAAGCTTTTTCAATCTTGGAATGAAAAAATTTAGCATTAATTTCCGCTTTTGTGTTAGCATTATGGATTATCTTTATTCGGATTGGAGATTTCGCGTCGTACAATCCTAAACCAATAACTTTATTTTTATTCTTACTAAAAATAATTGCTAAGTCACCTGTTTTAGCATTGTCATTAATTTTTACAATACTATTAGAAAATACCCAAGGATGGCCTTTAACTACAGACTGCTCAGCTTTGGCGTTGAGTTTTACGGCTAGGCGTTTAGAGTTCGTATTGAGCTTTATTTTATCGGAGAAAAACATTACCAATTTTTAGAGATACAAAGTAAAGATTAATTAATCAAAAAACGCAACCATTTCTGATTGCGCTTATATTTTTACAAAAGAATGACTTTAAGCTTTTAAAACAACTCTAAAGCGCGCTTTACCATGGTGTAAATGCTTTATGGCGTCATTGACGTCTTCCATTTTAAATTCTTCTACTGTAGGATAAATATCGTGACGTACACAGAATTCTAACATCTTACGAGTTAGAGCTATACTTCCAAGCGGACTTCCTCCAACAGATTTTTCACCAGAAATCATACTAAAGGCTGGAATTTCCATAGGCTCTAAGACTGCTCCAACGGTATGTAATTTTCCTTGTGGTGCTAATGTGGTTAAAAAGGCATCCCAATTTAACTTTACGTTAGTTGTGTTTAGTATAAAATCTAAACTACCTGCAATACTTTCTAACTCGTCCGTATTTGTAGAATCGACAACATTATGTGCTCCCATTTTTTTAAGTGCATCCGTTTTATCTTTATTTGATGTAAACGCTGTGACTTCGCAACCCCAAGCTTTTAAAAACTTAAGAGCCATATGTCCTAAACCTCCAATACCTATAACACCAACTTTATCAGTGGGTTTTACTCCTGATAATACTAGTGGGTTAAAAACGGTAATTCCACCACAAAATAAAGGACCTGCTTTAGCCATATCAATGCCCTTTGGCAATAATGTTGCCCAGGACCAATGTCCGCGTACAACATCTGCAAAACCGCCATGACGACCAATTATTGTTCCCTCTGCATCACCACAAAGGTGTTGTTTACCATCCATACACTGATTACAATGCATACAAGATGCACTGTACCAACCCATGCCTACTTTATCACCTTTTTTTAGACCTTTGACTTCACTACCAACATTAAGAACTTCTCCAACTATTTCATGACCTGGTACTAGTGGATATTGCGACATTCCCCAGTCGTTATCAATCATACTCAAATCGCTATGACACAATCCACAATAGCTCACTTTTATATCAACTTCTTCATTACCAATATCTCCAAGTTCATATTGATATTTTTCTAATTTGGCTTTTGCTTCTTTTGCTGCGTATGCGTTTATTTTCATTTATAATCTGTTTTTTTGTTATAGCTTTAATATACTAACTTATGTACTCAATTAAACTAAATCAATGTTAATATTTGATTGAAACAAAAACGCAATCCTTAATTGGATTGCGTTTTTTTATAAGATACTGAATCAACTTCAGCATAAGTAATTCGCTCGATTTTCTAAAAGTAAAATCGCCTCTCTGCTTACTTCACTTCCTCGAAATCTACGTCTTCTACATCAGAGCTTTCGTCTGCCGGTTGATCTTGCGCTCCTGCTTCAGGACCTGCAGCGCCACCTTGTGCTTCCGCTTGTGCTTTGTACATTTCTTCACTAGCTACTTTCCAAGCTTCATTAATTTTTTCTAAAGCTGGCTCAATAACTGCGATATCTTTAGATTCGTAAGCTGTTTTTAATTCTGCTAAAGCATCTTCAATTGGCTTCTTTTTATCATCAGATAATTTATCACCAAATTCTGATAACTGGCTTTCTGTTTGGAAAATCATAGCATCCGCTTGATTTAACTTTTCAGCTGTTTCTTTAGCTTTTGCATCTGCATCTGCATTTGCTTCAGCTTCTTGCTTCATTTTTTGGATTTCTTCTTCAGTTAATCCAGATGATGCCTCGATACGGATATCTTGCTTTTTACCAGTTGCTTTATCTTCCGCAGATACTTTGATGATACCATTGGCATCAATATCAAAGGTTACTTCAATTTGTGGCGTTCCTCTCTTTGCCGGTGGAATACCATCTAAGTGAAAACGACCGATTGTTTTGTTATCTGCTGCCATTGGACGCTCACCTTGTAACACGTGAATTTCTACCGATGGCTGATTATCTGCTGCCGTTGAAAATACTTGTGATTTCTTAGTAGGAATCGTTGTATTGGCATCAATTAACTTCGTCATGACGTTACCCATAGTTTCAATACCTAAAGATAGTGGCGTTACGTCTAATAAAAGAACGTCTTTTACATCTCCTGTTAATACACCACCTTGGATTCCTGCACCTAGTGATACAACTTCATCAGGATTTACACCTTTGCTTGGTGCTTTTCCAAAGAATTTCTCTACTGCATCAACAACAGCTGGTATTCTTGTAGAACCACCTACTAAGATAATCTCGTCAATATCTGACTTTGATAATCCTGCCGCTTTTAATGCTGACTCACATGGCTCAATGGTTCTCTTAATTAAATCATCGATTAACTGCTCAAATTTAGAGCGTGTTAATGTACGCACCAAGTGTTTTGGTCCACTTGCAGTAGCTGTTACGTATGGCAGATTGATTTCAGTCTGCGATGACGACGATAATTCTATCTTAGCTTTTTCTGCAGCTTCTTTAAGACGTTGTAAAGCCATTGGGTCTTTACGTAAGTCCATATCTTCATCCTTAATAAACTCTTCGGCTAACCAATCGATAATGCGCTCATCAACATCGTCACCACCTAAGTGTGTGTCACCATCAGTTGATAATACTTCAAATACACCGTCACCTAATTCTAATATGGACACATCATGTGTACCGCCACCAAAATCAAATACTACAATTTTTTGGTCCGTACCTTTTTTATCCATACCGTAAGCTAATGCTGCTGCAGTTGGCTCATTGATAATACGCTCAACTTTAAGACCTGCAATTTCACCTGCTTCTTTTGTTGCCTGACGTTGCGCATCATTAAAATATGCGGGTACAGTAATTACTGCACGCGTTACGTCTGACCCTAAATAATCTTCAGCAGTTTTCTTCATTTTTTGAAGAATCATTGCTGATAATTCTTGTGGTGTATATAAACGACCATCAATATCTACACGAGGTGTATCGTTATCTCCTTTTACAACTGTATATGGTACACGTTCTGCTTCTTTTTTAGACTCCGAATACTTATTACCCATAAAACGTTTAATCGAATAAACCGTTTTTGTTGGATTTGTTACTGCTTGTCTTTTTGCTGGGTCACCAACTTTAATTTCACCGCCTTCTACAAAAGCAATGACTGAAGGTGTGGTGCGCTTACCTTCGGCATTAGGTATTACAACTGGCTCGTTACCTTCCATTACAGAAACGCAAGAGTTGGTTGTTCCTAAGTCAATTCCAATAATCTTACTCATAATATGTTTATAGTTTAAAATATTTCCGCCTTAGCGAAAATTAGATTTCATTAATAATTACGTTTGCAGTAAGTCAATGATTATGCCATCAGAAAAAATATGACATGATGTCACTTTTTTTGAAATTTAAAAATCAATCCAATGTTGAACTCAAAAATTTGTATTTATAAAATGTCTTGCATATTGTAGACTTTGGTACACGATTTGATGCTAGAAAGAAAAACTATATAACATGAAACGTACACTTACCCTAATTTCAGTATTAACTTTATTACTAACCGCCTGTGAAGGACCTCAAGGACCTCCGGGGTTTGATGGTTTTGATGGACAAGATGGAGTTAATTTTGTTGGTCAGTCTTTTGAAGTTGGACCTCTAAACTTTACATCTTCTAACGGTTATGAAAACACAGTTGATTTCCCCGAAAATGTATTTATAGGTGAAGATGATATGTTATTAGCCTATTTACTTTGGGACGAAAATCCAGACACTTGGCGTCTTTTACCACAGACCATTTATACTTCAACAGGTGAATTCCAATACAACTTTCAGGACAACTTTGATAACGTATCCATCTTCTTGGATGCTCCAGCAAGTTTTGACTTTAGTACTTTATTACCGGGAGATACAGAAAATCAATTTTTTAGAATAGTAATATTACCTATAGATTTAATAAATAGTGAAAACATAAACGTCAATGACTTCAATTCTGTCATGAACTATGTAGAATTGAATTAAAAAAATAAATTGAATGTCCGTAATGAGTAATAATTAAAATTTCAAACTCATTCTGTTACATTGAGTACTTCGACTGTGCTCAGCATAAACTAAAGTCGAAATGCCTTGTAAAACAATACTTTAGATTTCTCGACTACGCTCGAAATGACAGAGAAATCATTATATTTTTCAATTTATGATGGCTATATTCTATAATATGACTTAAATAAGTTGTATTTTAGTAAAAACGAAAGTCATGATACCACAAAATTTCACAGAATACTTCAAAAGCCTCGAATTATTTGAGCGACAGGAAATAGTAAAT
>NZ_JABDQL010000007.1 GCF_013042245.1 Winogradskyella sp.
ATTTACTATTTCCTGTCGCTCAAATAATTCGAGGCTTTTGAAGTATTCTGTGAAATTTTGTGGTATCATGACTTTCGTTTTTAATAAAATACAACTTATTTAAGTCATATTATAGAATATAGCCTTATTTTTTTATTATTGTAATGCTAACTATCATAAGCTAAAATAAACCTGATTTTCTGTATTTTCGAGCGTGGTCGAAGTGTAGTCGAAGTGTAGTCGAGAAATATAAGCACTTGATTTTAATACCTTTCGACTTTAGTTTATGCTGAGCACAGTCAAATTACTCAATGCTATAGATTAAATTAAAATTAATTTATGACATATTACGGACATTCAATTTAAAAATTAATCCAAAATTGTTTTAATAAAATTTGAATGTCCGTAATAATTAAAATTTCAAACTCATTTTGTCACATTGAGCGTGGTTAAAATGCCTTGTAAAACAATACTTTAGATTTCTCGACTGTCGCTCGAAATGACAGAGAAATCATTATGTTTTTCAATTTATGATTAAAAAAGGATAATCAAAATTTTTAATATAGATTGCTTAAAATGTAAAATTTACTGATGCAAAAGCGTTACGGCCAGGTGCAAAAATAGGTGTGTTATTTCCTCTCACTGATCGGCTTAGGTGTTCATAATAATTTTGATTAAAAATATTATTTATACCTGCTGTAATATTTCCTGATTTTGAAAACTGATACGCCAATCTCAAATTTAAGTTTGTAAAAGCTGGAGTCTTTGTTTCACCAAATTCTTCAGAAATACGAGATTGTTCTAAGACGTGTCTAAAAGTTAATTGTGGTAGTAGTTTTCCCTTGAGAAAATTACCAGATAATGTGTACCGAAAATCTAATGGAGCAATCTCCGGCAGAGGTTCATCGCGTTCTAAATCTTCGGCATATGTGTAAGCTATACCAACCTGTTGTTCTAATCTGGTAAGAATTTGTTGTCCCCAATTGATTTCAAAACCAGTTTTTAATGCGTCTTCGATATTTGTAAATCGTCTAACGCCAGGACTCATAGATATTACTGGAGAAAGGTTAGGGTCTATAAATGAAGATATATAATCCTGTAAATAACCAGCAAATACATCAACACCAATGATTGTGTTCTTGTTTTGCCATTGAAGGCTAATGTCTAATTGATTATTAATTTCTGCATTTAATTTAGGATTTCCTAATAGTTCAAAAGGGTCTTGACCCACTGGGAAGAAATTAATGTATCTTTCTGTAAGTCCAGCACTGCGTTTTGCCCTAGCAACCCAAGCCCCAAGAGTAAAACGTTTTCCAAATTTTCTTGTAGCGCCAAGACTAATACTCGGGTTAAACTGCGTAACTCTTGTATTGCCATTAGCTTGTTCAAAAGCATCAGTTGGGTCTTTAATATCTGCATTATTTAATTCTATTCGTGTAGATATAATAAACCGTGTTTTATTTATTTTGTAATGTAATTCACCAAAAACACTAGTTTTTGATATATAACCATCTTGCCAAGCGTTGTCTTGTACCGTGTTTCCTGAGTTTGGCCCCATTAAAAACTCACGTTCCCTAACACCTTCAGCCCCTTCTTGTCTAAAATCTGCTCCTACAAAAAGTTTTGAATTAATAAATTGCCATTCGCCCTCTGTTCTACCACCAAAATTATATGTAGTAGCATTAGTTTGGGTGTTTAGCATTCTTGGATTTAGAGGTTTTAGTAAATTATCCATAAGATGGTCTACAAAGGAAGCAAAGACAGTAGTGTTCCAAGAACGTAGTTGGTCTTTGTCGAACTTTATATCGTGCCTAGCATTGAAGAGCCATGTATCGTCATTTCTTAAATCCATTGGTAAAGCAGGAAAATCGGCATCTCTAGCAACGTTATACACCGCAGAAAGGTTTAACTCGCTTTTTTCTGATAGTTTAAATCCTAAGGTAGACCCAAAACTACCACGATTAAAACTAGAGCTTATGGTTGTACCATCCCCTGAGGTATAATCATCTCCTTGAGACCATGAGCTAAATATTGTAAAGTCATATTTTTTTCCACTGAAGCCTATACGGCCTTCATTTCTTAAAACACTGCCATTACCATCATAACCACTTGATACTCTACCATAAATTTCATTTTCGTTTGAAAATCGTAGTTTTTCTGAAACAAAATTTATCGTTGCTCCAAAGCCTACACCATACCTTAAGGCATGTGGGCCTTTAAGTACTTCGATACGGCTGAGCATATTGGGCGCCATTTGGCTAGTTGGTGGATCCATTCTGTTAGGACACGCAGCCGTAGCACTTTGTGAACCATTGAGCACAATGTTTAGTTGGTCGTATTTAAAACCTCTAAAAACTGGATCGAAACCATAATTACCTCCTTTTCTTATACTGTTTAAAGAAGGTTTTTGGTTTAGAATAGTTGCTGCATCATGAGAAAGTTGGTCTCGATATTCCAACTCTAGGTGCTCTTGAGGCGCTTTTTTGGCCCTCAAAGTTATTATAGTTACAGGGTGCAAGCTAACTGTAACTTGGTCTCTGTAAACTACGCCTAATTTCTCTAAGTCTAATATTTTGTTGTCATTTAATATCCACTCACCATAGTTAATGTGTGAGAAAGTCATCATCAAACCTTTTTCGTAAATAAAGCTAAACTTACCATTAGCATCTGTAATACCATTCTGACTTCCATATTCGAATGTGGCATGATGAATAGGTAATTCTGTCAATCGGTCCAGTAACTGTCCTTCGATTTTATCTTGAGCTGTTGCTGTTAATGAAACAACAGCACAAATAATGAGCATAAGTAGTTTCTTATACAATATTTTGTTGTAATACATAATTCTTTTATTGATTAATTTTCGTAAGAGTAATTGACCAACAAATTATAAGTTAGAATAAGCTGGCCTAGGAGTAGTGATACATATATATTCTTTTTGGTGGGTGCTCTATTTGAGAAACAAATAGTTGAAGTTTTAATCTTTGTGAATAATAAGATTTATGTTTTGTTTTTGAATGAACAAAACCTCTTTCAACCGTCATATTATTTGTAGAAATAATAAAACGAGAGAGTTCTATTCTTTGTTCAATTTGAAGAGGTTGATTTTTGTCCTGTGAATTGGTTTCCGACAACTCTTTTCTTAATTGACATTTACCATTACACCCTTTTTGTTCTTCTTTTTGAATACATAGGGTTTTAGCTATTATGTCTTGATTAATTATAAAATCAGTAATAATAAGGATGGTGTTTATATTATTAGCTAATAAAATACAGGTTAGAAATGTTGCAGTGATTTTATGTATGATTTGTAATATCATAGCATAAATTTCGGACATTAATATCTTAAATTAACTGACTTTTGTCAGTCAACTTTAGCTTTTAAAATATTTAAAATAAGCTTGCGTATACTGTTTTAAAGATTTTATTTTTTTGTCTATTTCAGCAGTGTTTTTTTCGTCTTTTAAGTCTGTTATAATTTCTAATATAGGCACTAAAACAATATGTAATTGGTCGTGTGCTTTGCCTTTCATATCGCAACTTTTAATGATATAACTGGTTTCTTTTGAAAGTATATTGCCTAATACATTACCGTCTGTTGCATTATTGTTTTTAAGAATGGAATCTATGCGTTGCATACCAATATGCGTTTCTTCATTAGCGACCCATTTTTCATTGTTGTTAAACGTAAGACCTTCTAGCTGGATTTTTGATCCTACAATGTCTTGGCCACTTTCATTTTTACAAGACTGAAAAGCAATATTTAGACTTAAGAATACTATTAATAATATGTTTTTTTTCATCGTATTATGTTTTATTTTCCTTTTACACATTATAGGTTCTTATACTTAAAAATCCTTTTTATTTGATTTAAAAATAATTCTAAGAACAGGTAATCCTACCCATATAGTTAAAGCTAAAAATGAAACAATTAAACCAAAACTGGTTCCGAAAAATTGCTTAAAAACAGCTCCTGTGTAACCTAATAAAGCTGATATATCTAACTTTAACAAAATGAGTGTTCGAGATAAATCAATAGGGTTTAGCATAGTGCCAATAAGAGATACTTTATCTAATGGATAATCCTCAAATAAAATAAGCGACATTAAAAATAAACCATCATAAATTATGGCTAAGAACAACCACATCAATATAGCATAGCCAAAGCCTTTAATTTTATTTTCGTGAGATAGTGCTATGTTAAAAGCTAAAGCACTAAAAATAAATGTTAAGAATACACCTACAATAAGTAATAAAGAAAAGTCCCAAATAGCAGAAGATTTAAACAAACCATAAGCAATAAAAGGTAAGCCTAACCCAAGAATTAAACTCATAGATAATGATATTGCTACACCTAAATATTGTCCTAAAAAAATTGAAGACCGTTTAAGTGGTTGCGCCAATAGTAACTCTGTAAATTCTTTAGAATTATAATAGTACATCACACCAAAAATGGTACCTATAAGTGGTACTAAAACGATAATGACATTCATTAATGTAATTACTGCCTTTGATAAATCATTGTTTAGAAATAAAAGTACGATTCCTAATAATAAATAGAAAGCAAAATAGACGTAACTCCAACTGCTACGCATTAAGTCAAAAAAACTGTATTTTAATATTTTAAGCATGGTTTTCAGTTAAAATGTTAGCAATGGCATGCTCAAAATTTTGTTGTTTGGTCAATGTTTTTAATTCGGAAATACTTCCCTTGAAGTAAATTTTTCCTTCAAGAATAAAAACAATATTATCAGCAACTTCTTCAACAAAACTCATAATATGAGACGTGATTAGGATGGTTTTTCCTTTTGCTTTTTCGTTTTTAATAAGTTCTTTAAGACGTATTAATGAAATAGGGTCTAAACCTGTAGTAGGCTCATCTAAAATAATAATAGGACTATTAAACATAAAGGTTAAAACAATATTTACTTTCTGTTTTGTACCACCAGATAGTGTGCCTAATTTTTTGTTTAGAAAAGGTTTTAGTTTAAAAGTTTCAATTAAATTTTGGTCTGCAATAGTGTTTCCTCTTAAATCTTTAATCATTTTAATTAGCTCATTGACTTTTAGATTACTAGGAAAATTTGCGATTTGAGGCAGATAATCTATTTTGTGTCGATAGTTTGAATCATTCTTAATATTGGTGTCAAATACTTTAATACTGCCACTATCAGGAATTACCATGCCTAATATTGATTTTATAATAGTTGTTTTTCCGGATCCATTTGGTCCAAGTACAGCAAAAATGCCTCCTTCTTTAATAGATAGGTTAATGCCATTAAGCACATCATTTTTACCAAATTTTTTATACAAATCGGTTATTTCTACCATTTCACTTGGGTCATTAAGGGTTTGTTGTCAATGAGATTTTCTGGTGTAAAAACAGGTGATACTTTTTCTGAAAAATCTATAATATCTATAAAAAGACTTCGTAGTAATACGATGCTTTCTGGTGTGCGATTCACTAAGTACGAAAATAGTTTTACGGGTCTGTAGGGTATATCACCAAAACCGTTTTTGTCTAGGTCGTAGCCTGTGTAGTTGCTCCAATAATTGTTTTCAAACGTGTTGCTGTTTAAATTTCCTGAATAGGATAAATCAAATGAATTATATAAAAAATTATTTTTTGAATAGGTATTATCGTAGCATGCTCCAATAACTTTTACAGCATAGCCATTATTGCTAAATGTGTTTTCTGTAAATAGGATACGATTTGTACCATCGGCGTTAATACCTATGGTATTATCTTCAAAAATATTATGTTTTAATTCGGCATCGCTTATTTCTTTGAGTAGTATACCATAAGATGCGGTTCCCCAGTTTTTCTTAAAAACATTCCGAAACATTTTTATGCGTTTTGAAAACATAACAGCAACACCAGCACCATTGGCATTAAATATATTGTCTTCATAGATGTTGTCGTTAGAGAACATAAAATGCAGTCCATAACGCATATTGTCGTTAGAGTAATTATTTGAAATATAGCTGTTACTACCAAATTCTAAATAGATACCGTCACGCATGCGCCTAACATCATTATTGGTAATTTTTACATTTTTGCAATGCCATAAATGAATAGCGTTGCCCGAATCTGCTTCAGCTTTACCTTGACCAGCTATAGTGTTATTGTGTATAACGCCATCTTTAGATTTTTGAATTAAAAAGCCAAAAAAAGCATTTTCTACAGTTATGTTTTCTATAGCAAAATCATAAGATTTAAAAAGTAAGATTGCTGCATATTCTTTAGTGTAGCTTACTTTAATATTTTTTATAGTTAGATTTTTTATGACAATGTCTGTAGCTTCTACTGAAAAGCCATAACCCTTATTTTGGGTATCTATTACAGTACCTTCTTCGCCTGAAATATGAAGTGATTTTTTGTAGATTACGATATTAGCCTCATTGTAAAGACCAGATTTAATCAATATACTATTACCACTTTTTGAACTATCTACCGCAGTTTGAATAGATTTATAATCACAACCTGCTTTACAAACTGTAACTGTTTGTGCTGTTGTAAAGTAAATTGAGATTAACAAAAGAAGACTACTTAATTGTATTTTCATATTATGAATTTAGTTCAATTTTTTAAAAATACCATTCCAGTCTAAATATTCTGCTGTAGGATTATTAATTGTTGTCTTAGCTTGTTTTAGTGATACAAAACCAGTAAGATTTGCTCCCATAGGGCTCGTGATTTCTTCAGAAATAACATATTTACTAGTTTTTGCATTTATCATTATGCCTGGCTTTTTATAGTTGGTAATCAGTAGATTACTTTTTGTAATAAGCTCTTGTTTATCACCTAAAAAATTAACCATACACTCAATGGCGTCAAATTTATATTGTTTGCCTTTATCAGTAACCATTTGCGACGCATGTGTTTTTGTAACGATAGTCATTTGACAAAAGTGACACGTGTCGGTTCCGTAATTTATAGGTTGTGGTGTTTTATCACAACCATAAAGTAAACAAATAATTAAAATTAAGACAATAATACGTTTCATGCTTTTAAAGATTTTATTTTTTTATTGCCTAACCAATAAGCGACAAAGGTTAAGAACATTCCAAATCCCATCATATAGGCTCCTGTATGCGGATAAGAATGAGCAACAAAGTTTAGGATATGTTTAGTGCCAAATAAAGGAGGTTTGTAGCTTAGAGGGTTGCCATCAGCATCAGTCATTTTCATAATGGCCTTTGGGTCTAGATTTGTGCCATATTCTACCATCCAATTATTAAAATCATACATGCCTAATACTCCTAAAACACACATAAAAAGAAGCCAAGTTAAAAACCACTTAGGAGAAATATTTTTTAGAAGTCCAAGGAAACCAATAATAATTCCAAGTATTGCCATACCACCAACAACTTTTGGAAATGCGCTAAACTCCCACATTTCGTCATCTTTAGGTAATTTACTCATGCCAATATAATGGTTAAGCCCATCTATGTTTTGTAAATCGTGCTTTTCTTTGCCTTCTAATCCATCTAAATGAATGTTCATTCCAATACCGCTTGGGTATTGTGGTGCCTCTAGCGTAATACTCCAAAGAGGGAATATAAACAGTCCAAGCAATAATGCCGAACCAATAATCATAAGGATACTTGCAGATTTCATTTTTTAATTTTTTTTAGAAATATGGGCGAGTACTCTAGTACCCGCCCATAAAAGTTAAATAAAATTTTAACCAAAATTATCTAACACTTTAACTATTCATCTAATGAATATTTTATTGGTGTGTTTGAGTTTTTTCCTGAAACTCTAACATATCCTTGCATCTCTTGATGCAAAGCAGAACAGAAGTCTGTACAGTAGAATGGCCATACACCTTCGCGTTTAGGTTCCCAAACAATCGTTTTTGTTTGACCAGGCATCACTAAAATTTCGGAAGTATTAGCTCCTATTACTGAGAATCCGTGAGGGACATCAAAATCTTGCTCTAGGTTAGTCATATGGAAAAACACTTTATCCCCAACCTTTACACCTTCAATGTTATCTGGTGAAAAGTGACTACGAATCATTGTCATATTAATATGTACTTCGTTTCCGTCTCTTGTAACTTTACTTTCTGATTCACTTTTTGCAGCATATGGATGCTCATTTTCTTCTAGATCATAGTATTTTTTGCTTTTATCTTTTATTAAATCAGCTCTAATACCTGCCGCGTAGTGTGGTTCTCCATGTGTTGGAAAATCTGATAACAATTCCATTTTATCTCCAGAGATATCATACAATTGAGCAGAGTGTTCTAATTCTGGCCCAGTAGGTAAGTAACGGTCTTTTGTAATTTTATTTAATGCGACCATATATTTGCCAAATGGTTTTCTAGAATTCCCTCCAGGAATCATTAAGTGTCCTACGGAGTAGAAGGTTGGCAGTCTGTCTAAAACTTCCCAAGTTCCTAGTTTCCACTTAACAACTTCTGAAGAAATAAAGAACGTCGTATATGCATTTCCTTTTCCATCAAACTCGGTATGTAAAGGACCTAAACCAGGTTGTTTAACAACTCCAGCTATCGTATTTTCATAACTCAATACAGGGATTCCGTAAGCATCGTCAACAAAATCTTTATTTTCTATTGCAGTTAACATTTTCTCAAAAGAGTATACACTTAAATCAGTCGATAATTTACCACTTCCAATAATGTATTCACCAGAAGGGTCAACATCACATCCGTGAGGTGATTTTGGAATAGGAATATAGTAGACTGCACCTTCAACATCTTTTGGGTTAATAGAGATGACACCCTCTTTCATTGTTGAGGTTGCAGAATGAGTTTTTTCATCGTAAACATTATGTGCATATGTGCCAGACACTTTTTTACCACCACCATTTTTCACATAGTCTACTATTTTTTTCCAATTAACAGCAGCGATATAATCTTTGTCATTTTGAGACGCGTTAACTTCCATCAATGTATTAGCTTCTTCGGTATTATAACTTGTGAAAAAGAACCAACCATGAGATTTATTTCGACCAGGGTGTGCAAGGTCATAATTAAAGCCAGGCATGTTTAACTGAAACTCTAAATTCATACGTCCATTATCTGCAATACTCACAAAAGAAAGCGGACCTTTAAATTTCCCTTTCATTTCATTAATCGGCATATCACGTTGTGGATTAGGAACTGCAAAACGGGTCCCTGCAACAATATATTCTGTGTTTTCTGTTACAAATGAAGATGCGTGGTTACCAGCACTATTAGGTAACTCAATAATCTCTTCAGTTTCAAATGTCTCTAAACTTATACGTGCAATACGAGGTGTATTATTTTCATTAATGAAAATCCAACGTCCATCTAACTCTCCTTCAGTTTGAGAAATATCCGGATGGTGAGCGTCTCCCCATGGTACAAACCCAAAAGAAGTATTTAGCATCGCTTTAGTTTCTTCAGAATAGCCATAACCAGAGGTTGGAAATTGAGAAAAAACAGGGATTTCTTTCAGCATACGACCACTTGGCAGACCATAAACTGTAACATTACCACTGTAGCCACCAGACATAAAGCCGTAGTATTCATCGTGCTCACCAGGAGCGACATATACCTTTTCGGCTTTACTAGACGTCAATGCACCAGATTTATCACCGTCATTACTATTACCACAACTCACTAAAATCGTTAGAGTTGCAATAGTCATTATATATTTACCTATTGTTTTCATAAAATCTTGTTTTAATTAGTTATTGATTTTTTAGTCTCTAGGAAGAATGACACTTTCTGTAACATGCACCCATCCATTACTCACATTTACTGTTCCTAATATTTTAATACCGTCTACATACATAGAACCATCCTTTTCTGTAACCTCTAAGTATTTTCCAGAAGCCATATAAAGTTTACGTCCTTTTGTTGCATTCTTTTTTAAGGTTTCAATTGGGTAATTTGCAGGTGCAACATGATGTGTTAAAATAAATGCAAGTTTACTTTTGTTCTCGGGCTCTAAAAGACTGTTAAGCGTCGCTTCATCAATTTTTGCAAATGCAGCATTATTAGGTGCAAATACAGTTAGCGGCCCAACATTTACAAGTGCATTTTCTACTTCAGCTGCTTGTACTGCAGCCACTAAAGTGGTATGGTCTTCTGAGCTAATTGCTAATTGTAAAGCGTTAGGAGTACCACCTTCATCTTTAATAAAGGCTTGGCCAGATTTTTGGCTAGCTCTACCCTCGTCCGAACTAGTGGTCCCACTATCAGATGATTTTGCGCTATTGTTACAACCGATAAAACAGATTGAAACAACAAGTAATATAATTGTTTTAGTTAGTGTTTTCATAAGTTAAATGTTTTAGTGAGGTTTATTTTAAAGTGTTCTGAAGTATTCTAGAACAGCTCTAGCTTCTTCTTTTGTTAAATTTTGATTTGCCATTGGAGAGCCATTAAACTCTATTAGTAAATCTTTAGCTAATGGGTCTTCTTTTACCATTTTATCAGGCGCTAGAATCATGTTCATTATCCATTCGGGTGAACGGCGCTCTAAGATCCCTTTAGGAGAAGGGCCTATAAATTTTTTCTCTGCCTTATGACAAGCCGTACACATTTTTCCGTAAATCTCCTTACCGTGAGCAGCCATATCTTGATCCACAACTAACGCTAAATCTAATGATGTAACAGGACCAACACCCTTATTTCCTAATTCTACTCGTTCAGATGCTTTTTGTTTAATTTCTTCTTTTACAGGTGCTTTTTTGCCATATGACACATCTTCTTTTTTGTCGTTTCCTCCGCAGCTAATAAATATAAAAGCAAGGATTAATGTTAGAATATTTAATGTATTTTTCATTGATTATGATTTTGTTACGTCAAATTTAAACCCAATAAAGATTTTAAATTATGACAAAAATCATATTTAGGATAAAAACATCTTTTTTATATTTGGTGTTAGATAATAAAAATCATGTTTTCAAATTCAACAAAATACGCTATTAAAGCGGTTTTATATCTAGCAGTTCATTCTTCAGAACAACATAAAATTGTAATAAATGATATTGCTGAGCCAATTAATGTTCCTAAAGCCTATCTAGCTAAATTGTTACAAGAATTATCTAGACAATCTATTATATCATCTACAAAAGGGCTTAAAGGAGGTTTTTATCTCAGTAATAAAGATCGAGAGCGAAACATAAAAGATATAATAGATGTTATTGATGGGGAAGACCGCTTAAATTCATGCTTATTAAGCCTGAAAGATTGTGATAGCAAGAATCCATGTTCCTTACATCATTTAGCTTACAGTCAAAAACAAATAATATTAGATAACTTTAAATCTAAATCTTTAAATGACTTAGCTATGCATTTAAAAAGCGGAAAATCTGTTTTGCCACTATAAATTTTAAAACCAAAACCTCACAAAAGGTAACCAAGGGTCTGCATAGATGCTCTCGTCTTCGTCATAAAGTACATCATACCTAACTCCAAAGATGACATTTCCGGCTCTATAGCCAACACCAAGAAAAAGTGCAGAAGTCCAAAAATTATCTCTGCTTTGACCTGAGAATTGTGAGTCGAAAGAGGTGTTTACATTAACTTGCTCTAGTTCTACAGACAATTGTAGTTCTGGAAATGGGTTGGTCAGAGCAATAATACTTCCGCCTAATATTGTAGAATTAAAAACATCTCGCTGGCTGCTGTAACTTCCTGTTAAACCAAGACCAGCAGAAAAGTAAGGGTTAAAATCATAAACGGCTTGCGGTGCCAATGTGCCACTAAAAAAACCATTTCCAAAATTAAGTCCAAGACCACCTCCGAATCTTACATTGTCCCAGAAATCTAGGTTTTTATTATCTTGAGAAAAACTCAAAATCGATACAAAAATAAATGCAATACTGAGATATAATGATTTCATAGAAAGTATATATAATAAAACAAAGGTTATAAATATACTAATTGTGTGACTAAAAAAGCGAAAAGTTGTACTTTTGCTTAAACTTTGTTGAAACGAAAACGTCTCAAAAAAACAAATGGATAAATATTCCTTTCTTAACGCAGCACATACAGCCTATTATGCTGATTTATACGACCAATATCTTAAAAATCCTGATTCTGTAGAGCCTAGTTGGCGTGCCTTTTTTCAAGGGTATGATTTTGGTGCAGAATCTTATGGGCTAGATGATGAAATAGTAGAAGGTGTATCGGCTCAAATTCCCGAACATCTTCAAAAAGAGTTTCAAGTTGTAAAACTTATAGACGGCTATAGAAGTAGAGGGCACTTGTTTACAAAAACAAACCCAGTAAGAGCAAGACGTAAATACGCACCGACTTTAGAAATTGAAAATTTTGGCTTGTCTGAGTCCGACTTGCAAACAACTTTTTCTGCTGGAGAAATTATCGGTTTGGGTTCGACAACACTTCAAAATATAATAGATCATCTAGAGCGCATATACTGCGATTCTATCGGTGTAGAGTATATGTATATACGCCAACCAGAAGAGATTGATTGGATTCAGAAGAAACTTAATATTAACGATAATCATCCAAAATTTTCTGCAGAAGAAAAAAAGAATATTCTCAAAAAATTAAATGAAGCTGTTTCTTTCGAGACTTTTTTACATACTAAGTACGTAGGACAAAAGCGTTTCTCGTTAGAAGGAAACGAATCTTTTATTCCAGCACTGGATGCTATGATAGAAAAAGCTGCTGATTATGGGGTTAAGGAGTTTGTAATGGGTATGGCACACCGTGGACGTCTAAGTACACTAACAAATATTTTTGGTAAGTCTGCAAAAGACATATTCAGTGAGTTCGATGGAAAAGATTATGAAGAAAAAATCTTTGATGGTGATGTAAAATACCATTTAGGTTGGACTAGTGACCGTGAAACCGATACAGGTAAAAAAATAAACTTGAGTATAGCCCCAAACCCTTCACATTTGGAAACTGTAGGTGCTGTTGTCGAGGGTATTGCGAGAGCAAAACAAGACAGAAATGAAATTGAAGATGCTTCACAGGTACTACCAATTGTGGTTCATGGAGACGCAGCCATTGCAGGTCAGGGTTTAGTCTATGAAGTTGTACAAATGGCGCAATTAGACGGTTACAAAACCAATGGTACAGTACATATTGTTGTTAATAATCAAATAGGATTTACCACAAATTATTTAGATGGACGCTCAAGTACTTATTGTACTGATGTTGGGAAAGTAACACTTTCACCAGTTTTGCATGTCAACGCTGATGATGCAGAATCTGTTGTTCATGCCACGTTATTTGCACTAGATTTTAGAATGCAATTTAAGCGTGATGTTTTTATTGATTTATTGGGTTACAGAAAATATGGACACAATGAAGGAGACGAACCAAAGTTTACGCAACCGTTATTGTATAAAGCCATTTCAAAGCAGAAAAACCCCAGAGATATATATGCAGCAAGATTACTTGCAGAAGGTGTTATCGATGAAGGCCATGTTAAAAATATAGAAAGAGAATATAAAGATAAGCTAGAAGAAAAGCTTGTTGATTCTCGTAAAATTGAAAAAACTAGAATTTCTCCTTTTATGGAAGAACAATGGAAAGACTTTGTTCGTGTTGATGAAAAGGAAATGATAAAATCTGTTGATACAAAGGTGTCAAAAGATTTACTAAAAAGTATTACCAAAACAATATCTAATCTTCCTGAAGATAAGAAGTTTATTCGTAAAATTCAGCGATTGATAGAATCCCGCCAAACTATGTTTGATGAAAACCGATTGGATTGGGCAATGGCAGAACATTTGGCTTATGGGTCATTACTTTCGGAAGGGTTTAATGTTAGAATTTCAGGACAAGATGTTGAACGTGGAACTTTTTCTCACAGACATGCCGTTGTAAAAGTTGAAGATAGCGAGGAAGAAATCATTTTGCTTAAAAATGTATCTGACAAGCAAGGGCAATTCAATATTTATAATTCATTATTATCAGAATATGGTGTTATAGGCTTTGATTATGGTTATGCCATGGCAAGTCCTAATACATTAACCATTTGGGAGGCACAATTCGGTGACTTTAGCAATGGTGCTCAGATAATGATAGATCAATATATTTCATCTGGAGAGGATAAATGGAAAACCCAAAACGGATTGGTAATGCTATTACCTCATGGCTATGAAGGTCAAGGCGCTGAGCATTCATCAGGACGTATGGAACGTTACTTACAAGTATGTGCTAAAGACAACATGTTTGTTGCAGATTGTACCACACCAGCCAATATGTTTCATTTGCTACGTAGGCAGATGAAAGCAAATTATAGAAAACCATTAGTTGTTTTTACACCAAAGAGTTTATTACGTCATCCAAAGGTCGTTTCTAGAGTAGATGAATTTGCCAAGGGTAGTTTTCAAATGTTGATAGATGATGAAAATGCTAAAGTTGATAAAGTAAAAACTCTAGTTTTTGTCACAGGTAAATTCTATTTTGATTTACTTGAGGAGCAAGAAAAATTAGAAAGAGAAGATGTTGCACTGGTTAGAATAGAACAGTTATTTCCGCTACCAGCTGAAGCCATGAGAGAAACCATAGAAAAGTATAAAAATGCAAATGATGTGGTTTGGGCACAAGAAGAACCAAGAAATATGGGAGCTTATAGTCATATGCTAATGCATTTAGATGAAGCCAAAACATTTAGAGCTGCGAGTAGAAGACCATATGGTGCTCCAGCTGCGGGAAGTTCTGTACGTTCCAAAATACGTCACAAAGAAGTTATAGATTTTGTTTTTGATAAAAGCAAAAACAACCAGAGATAAATAAAATTAATACAACTCAAATTAGAGCTTAAATAAAATATAAAAGCATGATTTTAGAAATGAAAGTGCCTTCACCAGGCGAATCAATCACAGAGGTCGAAATTGCAGAATGGTTAGTGCAAGATGGCGATTATGTAGAAAAAGACCAAGCCATAGCAGAGGTAGACAGTGATAAAGCAACATTAGAATTACCAGCAGAAGCAAGCGGAATTATAAAGCTTGAAGATACAGATGGCAATAGATACGAAGAAGGAGATGCTGTCGTTGTTGGTGCCGTGGTTTGCTTAATAGATACAAGCGCAGAAAAACCTGAAGGTTCTACAGAATCAGCAATGAGTTCTGAGGAGCCTAAGAAAGAAGAGAAACCTAAAAAAGAAGAAGCTAAGTCTGCAGTATCAGAAACAGAAACTTACGCTACAGGGACTCCAAGTCCAGCTGCTAAGAAAATTTTGGACGAAAAAGGAATAGATGCTAAATCTATTCCAGGTTCTGGTAGAGATGGACGTATAACTAAAGATGATGCAGTTAATGCCGTACCTTCAATGGGAACGCCTACAGGCGGAAACCGTGGCACATCTCGTAGCAAAATGTCTATGTTGCGCCGTAAGGTGGCAGAACGTTTGGTTGAGGCTAAGAATACTACGGCAATGTTAACCACATTTAATGAGGTTGATATGTCCCCAATTTTTGACTTACGTAAACAATACAAGGAAGACTTTAAAGCAAAGCATGGTGTAAGTCTTGGTTTTATGAGCTTCTTTACTTTGGCGGTTGTACGTGCATTAAAAATGTACCCAGCCGTAAATTCTATGATTGATGGAAAAGAAATGTTGTCTTATGATTTTGTAGACGTAAGTATTGCAGTTTCTGGGCCAAAAGGATTGATGGTGCCAGTCATCAGAGATGCTGAAAATTTATCATTCCGAGGTGTAGAATCTGAAGTAAAACGATTAGCTATAAGAGCCAGAGATGGAAAAATTACAGTAGATGAAATGACAGGTGGTACATTCACAATTTCTAACGGAGGTGTATTTGGAAGTATGCTATCAACTCCAATAATTAATCCACCCCAAAGTGGAATTTTAGGAATGCATAATATTGTTGAAAGACCTGTAGCTATTGGCGGAAAGGTAGAAATAAGACCAATAATGTATGTGGCATTATCCTATGACCATAGAATTATTGATGGTAAAGAATCTGTAGGATTCTTAGTTGCTGTTAAAGAAGCGTTAGAAAATCCTGTAGACTTATTGATGAATAATGATATTAAGAAAGCGTTAGAAATGTAAGAATATCAAAACATGATAAATATTAAAATAATCCTCAAAATTTGAGGATTATTTTTTTTGTAATAAAAAAGCGAAATTCCACCAAATTGCGCTTTTAATTTTCTGGACAACCTTATATCTAAAAAGCTAACTAAACTAAAATTAACTAAAAAAATCTTAGCTATATTAGCTGATACTATGATGACAGTACAAATAATTAATAGTAACACAAATATTTTAGGCTATATTCTAATATATGACTGAATTAGTACTTGTTCTCCATAATTCCCAAGCGGATTGCCCTGTAATGGCATATAATGCAAACTCCTTTAGGCGTTGATTATTATTCTTAATCCGCTCA
>NZ_JABDQL010000008.1 GCF_013042245.1 Winogradskyella sp.
AAAATACACGATTAAGCGTGTCATGAGAAGGAATACCATTAGGTAATTCCAAAAAAGTTCTTAAAAAATCTTCTTTTTCTTGAGCATAGAGTTCCATTTCATTCCAAGAATCTGCTCCACAAATAACGGAGATAATACCAATAAGAAGGATGTCATTTAACTTGTGAAGCTTTGTTAAATCACGTCTAGGATCGTCTATTTTACTAAAAATAGAAACTAATTTGTTTGTTGTTTTCAAAACGTATAAAATATTGATTATCAGCATAATATACAAAATTTAATCTTGAAAACCAACTGAATATCAGTGATTTATATCCGAAAAATAAACTTTTTTAGATGCGTTTGCCCTGTCCACTTATTACTGTCGATTTTATATTTCCATTAATTTGATTAAATTTACATAAAATTAATTAGTTATGAATCGATATCTATTAGCAGTGTTGTTTTGCTCCACTAACTTAATTGCACAAGTTGGAACCGTAATAGAAGAATATCCAGACCATACAGTAGGTATGACACTATGGACTACAAATGCTTTTGAAGGATATACTCTAATAGCACCTCAGTTTTCAACTGAAGTACACCTTATTGATATGTCTGGTAGAATTGTTAACGAATGGGAGACTGGAACTGAAGGAACAGGTTTAGTAACTTATTTATTAGAAGATGGTAGCCTTTTACGAATGGCCGCAGTGGAAGATTTTGATGAGGACTTTCCTCTAGACACATTTCCTACGGATGGAAAATCTGGAATTCTAAAACGATTTGATTGGGAAGGTAATGAAGTTTGGACTTTTAACCACTATTCTTCGGAGTATTTAACGCATCATGACGTAGAATACCTGCCTAACGGAAATATTTTATTGATAGCATGGGAAAGAAAAACTGAAGCAGAAGCTATTGCAGCTGGAAGAGACCCAAATACAATTGACAATGGCTATATTCTTCCTGAGAAAATAATTGAAATTGAGCCCACAGGTTCTTCTGGAGGCAATATTGTTTGGGAATGGCATGTTTGGGACCACCTTGTCCAAGATATCGACCCTACCAAAGCTAATTATGGAACAGTTTCTGATCATCCAGAATTGGTCGATATAAATGTTGTGTCAGAAGGAACGGTAGATAAGACTGATTGGTTGCACGCCAATGCTGTTGATTATAATGCCGATTTAGATCAAATTATTTTTAGTGTTCATGGGTTTAGTGAATTTTGGATTATAGACCATAGTACTACAACAGCGGAGGCAGCGAGTCATTCAGGCGGAAGAAGTGGTAAAGGAGGTGATTTACTTTACCGCTGGGGTAATCCACGAATGTATGGTGCAGGAGACGAAGATGATCAAAAGTTATTTCATCAACACGACGCGCATTGGATAGAAAACGGGTTGCCTGGTGCAGGCAACATATTGGTTTTTAATAATGGTATAACCACAAATCATTCATCGGCAGATGAAATAGCTATTCCTACACCTGATATAAATGGAAACTATCCATTGGTGCCAGGAGAAGCTTACGCCCCTAGTGAGATATATTGGGAATCTAACCCAGATGATCCAATACCAGATTATTCGTTTTATTCACGTTTTATTTCTAGTGCTCAGAGGCTACCTAATGGCAATACATTTATATGCTCTGGAGCACAAGCTACATTGACCGAATTAACATCAAATAGAGATGTCACTTGGACTTATATTAACCCAGATGGACAGTTGGGGCCGTTTAATCAGGGTCAAGATAATTTTACACTAGGAGATTCTAATAGAAATAGAAATTCTATGTTTAGGTCATATCGTTATGCGCCATCGTATCCAGCTTTTACAGGACGAGATTTGACTCCAGGAGATTATATAGAGATCTATTTTGGTTTAGGTATTAATGAGTTTGACAATAATAAATTTGAGCTTAAACAAAATGTTCCAAACCCATTCAATTCAACTACTTCTATTAATTATTCTTTATCAGCGTCTGGTGAAGTAGAAATAAATTTACTAGACCCGTTAGGAAGGTTGATAGAAACAATTTATCGTGGCAATAAAGAAAGAGGTAATCATAGCATAGAATTCGATTCTAAATACCATAGTGGAGGATTATATTTTTATCAATTAAAAATGGGTAACTCCATAATAACAAAGAAAATGGTAATCAAAAAATAAAGCTTTTCGTGGTTGAGCTAAATTTATTAGAAGTAAAAGCACAAAATAAATTTTGCTTAACCAAAATTAGTAAACTATAAATTAATAATTGCACCAATAAATAGCAAAAAAAGTGATGATAGTATGAAAAAAATATTTCTTTTTGTAATAGGATTTTTAATCATTAGTTCAATTTCATGTAATGATGATAACCTTGATTTTCAAGACGATGACTCTGGTTTTCAAGTTGAAATTCCTGATTTCAATTTTCAACAAACAGTAGTTTTTGAAAATAGCCTTTTATCCTACAATATATATCAAGGCAATCCTTCGAATTTACTTCCTTCTGATGATTTTCTATTATTAGAATTAAGCTCAATTCTTTTTACGGATTATGCTTATAAGCAACGACTTGTAAAAGTTCCTGAAGGAACACAGATGACAAGATTAAATGACAATTCAATAGATTTTCCAGACGGAACAATATTGGCAAAAACCTTCTTTTATTACAATGATGAGAGGGATACATCTTTAGGAAAAAGAATTATTGAAACTCGATTATTAATCAAAGAAAGTAATCTATGGAATGTTGCAACTTACATTTGGAATGATGCACAAACGGATGCTACATTAGAATTAAATGGAATGGATACCCAAGTAAGTTGGACTAATTCAAATGGAAATAATATTTCAACACTTTATCATATTCCAGACAGAAATGAATGTATTACCTGCCATCAATCTAATTCAACTTTAATACCATTGGGTACTAAATTAAGAAACCTAAATAGAGTTGTTGAAAGAAACGGTGCTAGCATAAATCAAATAAACCATCTACAATCTGTAGGTGTTCTTAATGGCTTCCAAGTAAATGAAATTTCGCAAATTGTTGATTATAATAGCTTGAATTTTTCTCTAGAAGAAAGAGGAAGAGCCTATTTAGAAATGAATTGTGCTCATTGTCATAATCCAAGTGCTTGGGAAGAGTCAGCAGAACAAGATCTTGATTTTAGATATGAGACACCATTAAATCAAACTGGGCTTTTAGATGAACAAGATGAAATAATTAATTTAGTATCAGAAGGTGAAATGCCATTAATTGGAACATCTATCTTAGACCAAGAAGGAATAGATCTAATAATCCAATATATTGAAAGCCTTTAACCAAAAAAGAAAGACTATAAAACGTTTGATAACTATTTAAAAGCTAAGATATTTTTGAAAAGTGAGACAAACAAAAACTCATACAATTTTGTTACATAAATTTTACTAGTTTTAATAATTATTAACTGTAAACAATCAACTGAACACGTTTTATAGAATACTAATTTAAAAAATAGACAACAAAAACACCCTTAAAATAGGGAATTATGTTCAATATTTGAGTTCATAACCTGAAGGTCTCGAGTTCAAATATCGATCTTGCTACATATCTAACATGTTATAAACAGATGATTTAGTGTGAACTAAACTTTTTATGTGTTTTATTCAAGATAAACAAGCATTAAAACCATCAAGGTTTTCTACGTCTATCTATGTTACAACTACGACAACCCGTTAAATAGGTAACTGACAACTCATAAACACCATTGGTACGCCCTATTAGACCAGTATTAAAATCATATGACAAACCAAATCTAAAGCGCTCATACTCCAAACCAATAAAAACCATTAATAGATGTTAATAAATGAGCATCTTCACCATGTTTAGAAGGGGTTGTTGTGGCAGCCATACCTAAAAAAATTGATTTACTTGAAATAATGAGCCAATATCTAAACTATTAAATTCTCCATGTTGCATATAATTTGCAGTCTGGAATTATTACATTAGATAGGACAAAAAAATAGAGATTTAAAGTTAACTTAAATAACTTTGAATTATGAAAAAATAGAAATGTAATAACAGTACTACATTTAAACAAAAAGCAGTAGAGTTAAGTTATGCTCGAGGCAACGTTAAACAGATTTGTATTGGATTAACGCCTTATTGAAAAATTTGGCTATATTCTATAATATGACTTAAATAAGTTGTATTTTATTAAAAACGAAAGTCATGATACCACAAAATTTCACAGAATACTTCAAAAGCCTCGAATTATTTGAGCGACAGGAAATAGTAAATGAATTGATTTTACTGATTT
>NZ_JABDQL010000015.1 GCF_013042245.1 Winogradskyella sp.
ATATAGTAAAACTGTAACATTATGACTTTTATGGATATATTTACTATTCTGTGACATCGAGTCACAAAATAGTAATAATTAACGAGGCAAGCCTCGAGGTATTAAACCTGAAAGCGAATAAATATTACAATAGAGATCATACCCTTTTAAAGCTTTTTGATATAGTTAAAAAAATGTTAATTTTTAGTACTATGTGTAACATAATACCTTCTTAAAGACATATATTTGTATAAGAAACTATTATACATTTTTTAATCATGACAAAAAATCATCATAAAAATATTGCCACATTTATCCATCTATCTACTTTTTCTAGATTTATAATTCCATTTGGAAATTTTATTGGTCCAATTGTTTTATGGGTTACCAATAAAGAAAAATCTGAATTTATAGACAAGCACGGTAAACAAGCAATTAACTTTCAGATTAGCATTCTATTATACGCCTTAATCATTGGTACGATAAGCATTCCATTTTTCATATTTAAAGTTTTTAACGGTATCGACTTTATAGATTTTAATGGTTTTTATGATTTTCACATAAATATAGGTAGACCTTCGCCTCTACTTTACATTACTGGCGGTATCGGTGTTTTGGCATTTTTAGGATTCTTAGTCGAATTAGCACTAATTGTCAAAGCAAGTTTATCTGCTAGAGATGGGAAAGAATACCAATACCCTTTGACTATCAATTTTTTAAAATAGCAGCTTGACCTAAACAAAATCGAATAATCATCAATCAAATCAATCAAATCAATCAAATCAATCAAAAAATGAACAGTTTAATCGAATTAAAGAAATATCTAATATGAAGATAGAAAACACAAAAGCACAAATGCGTAAAGGTGTTTTAGAATATTGCATCCTGTCTGTCCTTAAGGATGAAGATGCATATGTTGCAGAGATTCTTGGCACACTTAAAGACGCTAAAATGCTTGTTGTAGAAGGGACTATTTATCCACTATTAACAAGATTAAAAAATGCTGGACTTCTCAATTACCGTTGGGAAGAATCTACCTCTGGACCACCAAGAAAATATTACGGTCTCACGGAAACAGGAAAATTATTCCTCAAAGAACTAAACACCACTTGGAGTGAATTACAAAACGCAGTTAACCTAGTCACAAGCACAAAAACAACAAAGAAATGAATAAAACAGTCAATATAAATTTAGCAGGGATATTCTTCCATATAGATGAAGATGCATATCTTAAGTTGCAACGCTATCTTGAGGCTATAAAACGTTCATTTACAGACTCTCAAGGTCGCTCAGAAATTATTGCAGATATCGAAGCTCGAATTGCAGAATTATTTACAGAACGCATACAAAACGACAAACAAGTTGTTGGTATTACGCTTGTAGATGAGGTGATTACCATTATGGGACAACCAGAAGATTATTTGGTTGATGATGAAATTTTTGAAGATGAGCCTACTTACACCAAACAGAGACAAACTAAATCTGGACCTAGTAAAAAGCTATATCGCGACACAGACAACTCATATATAGGAGGTGTTTCAGCAGGTTTAAGCCACTACTTAGGCATAGATATGATTTGGGTACGCCTACTTTGGGTATTGTTTACCTTGTTATCTGGAGGCACTTTTATTTTTATTTATCTCATCTTTTGGGCATTAGTACCTGAAGCAAGTACTACGGCTCAAAAGCTTACCATGACGGGAGAACCTGTGAATATCAGTAACATAGAAAAAAAAATTAAAGACGGTATTGATATTGTCTCCGAAAAGGTAAAAAATGTAGATTTCAAAAAACATGGAGATAATATTAAGGAAGGTTTTGAAAACGTAGCAGATAATATTTCGGAAACTGTAAAAGGTGTAGATTTTGAAAAACAAGGCGACCGCTTAAAGAACAAGTCGCGTAACTTTTTTGAAACCATTGGTGACATAGTGATGTTCTTCCTAAAGATTTTCGCAAAGTTCTTTGGGCTCATTCTCATGATTACAGGAATTAGCGCATTAGTAGGCCTTATCATTGCGTTTTTTACAGTTGGTGTTACTGATGCTATACATTTTCCTGGTACCGACTTTTTAGAGGCAGCAAACACGGCTAATATTCCTATTTGGCTAATGTCGCTGTTACTATTCTTAGCTGTTGGTATTCCGTTTTTCTTTTTGTTTTATTTAGGTCTAAAAATATTGGTGAACAATCTAAAGTCCATTGGTAATCCTGCAAAATTTACACTATTAGGTCTGTGGATAGTTTCCATTTTAGGGTTGGGAGTAGTCGGAATAAGACAGGCCACAGAGCATGCTTATGATGCAGAAGTTATTGAAAAAAAAGAAATCAATATCACTACAAACGATACGCTAAGTATTAGCATGGCTGATTTTAAAAATTATAATAGTCGCTATAATAGACGCGTCAATGGTTTTAGGATTATTGAAGATGAAAATGGAAGAAGCATCGTGTCTTCTAACATTAAACTCATCGTTTATTCTACAACAGATTCTCTTGCTAAAGTCGTTATTTCTAAAGAAGCTGACGGAAGCAGTTACAATATTGCAAAGAAAAGAGCCGAAGATATTGATTACGAATACAGCTTTAAAAATAATGAACTTCAGTTAAATCGCTATTTAAGTACCGATGTTAAAAACAAATTTAGCGAGCAAGAAATCAAGATATTGGTTTATGTACCAGAAGGGACAACACTTTTTATCGATAAAAATACTTGGAACTACCAGAGACGCTATTATAACAACTACAATAGTATCATTGCTGATGCTAAAAGTGGACATTTTTTAAAAGTATTAAAAAACGATGTAGAATGTTTAGACTGCCCTGTTGAAATCGAAAAAAATGAAGATGACAACGAAACTGACAGCACTTACCTTAAAATTAATTCACAAGAAGGCGTCATTATTAAATCTGGTGATAGCGTGAAGTTAAAAATAGCAGCTGATGGTATTAGAGCCAATGGCTCAGAAGTTCAAGTCAAAATTGATGATGAATCTGGTGTAGAAATCAAAACGAATGATAATAATTAACACTTCAGACTAATCAATCAACAGTTCATATATTTAAAATTTAATCAACCACTAATTTTTTAAATATTTGAACCGTTTTAAATCATCAATAAAAAAAAGAACAATCATGAACACATTAGTAAGAATTATTACAGCTAGTATCATTGCAATCTTTTTAACATCTTGCAACTTTGACATCAACTTTGATCCAGGTATAATAGGAGACGGAAATGTCATTACCAAAACAAGAGAAGTCATTTCTAACTTTGAAACCGTTAAAGTAAGTAGAGGTATCGATGTTATCTTAACCCAAGGAAATACAATTTCTTTAGAAGTAAAAGCTGACCGAAATTTACACAACGTTATTACTACGGAATTTGATGAAGATAATAACATGCTCAGAATTTCTGCAAATGAAAACATAAAATCTTCAGCATCTAAAAAAGTAATTTTAACAGTTAAAGATATTGCTTCGATAATTACAACAAGTGGTTCAAATGTATATTCCGAAAGCAGTCTAAACACTAATGAACTAAACCTATCATCAACGAGTGGTAGTCATATTGATTTAGATATTGATACAAACGTTCTAAAAATAAAAACAACAAGTGGCGCAGGTATAGATATTAAAGGAACTACAAAAAATATGAATATTGCTGCGACAAGCGGAAGTTATATTAGAGCAAGCAGATTAAAGGCTGAATCAACAACTGTCTCTGCTACAAGTGGTGCTAGCATTTCTGTAAATACCATAAAAGTATTAAAAGCAAGTGCAACCAGTGGTGCTAGTATAAAATATGAAGGTAATCCAGATAAAGTTGATAAAAACAGTGGTGTTTCTGGTAGTATAAAAAAGGTATAATAAGATAATTTGTATGTCCGTAATCAGTAATAATTTAGATTTCTCGACTACACTTCGACTACGCTCTGTGACCACGCTCGAAATGACAGATACATTCTGATTATTACACTTTAAGGATATACAGTAAGATAACCAATCATAATCAACTGAAGAAATTCAGTAAATAAAAAACCATCGCTTACCTGAAAAACGGTTTGGGATGGTTTTTGCATATATTTGTTTCAATAACATCTACGAAGTAAAAAAAAGCGTATAATTACTTCAGATATAACTTTAAATAAAGGATTATGAAATTAGTAAAACTCTTATATATATTGGTGTTTTCTTTAGGTATTACCTGTTTTGGATATAGTCAAACGAAAGAAAAAATTAAAGGAAATAGGAATGTAACCATTAAGCAGACCTATGTCGATAACTTTAATTCATTAATTGTTAAAGATAATTTTGAGGTTAAAATTGCATATAATAGCAAACATTCTGTTGAAGTCGAAGCTGATGATAATTTGCACAGCGTTATAAATATTGACGTAGATGCTGGAGTACTTAGTATTTCTACCGATAAACGCATCACTTCTAAAAAGAAGTTAATCATCACCGTAAACTATAGTGATGGCTTAGAGAATATAGAAGTTTACAATGATGTTGAGTTACGTTCATTAACCTCAATGGAATTAACTGACTTCACCTTAAAAGTTGAAAACAACTCAAGAGCTTATCTTAATATTAAAGCCAACTCTTTAAGTTTTACCTCTTCAGGCAAATCTAAAAGTCGCTTAAATGTAGTTGCGGACAGTACTGCATTTATACTAAGCGATAATAGTAAAATAGATGCCTTAGTTACAGGAAAAACTTCATCTTTTGACTTATATCGAAGTGCGGATGCTACTATCGAAGGCGACGCAGAAAACACCATAATTCACTTAGATAATTCTACTAACTTTTTAGGAAAAAATTATAGTATCAAAAATGCAGATGTGCTTATAGAAAGTAGTAGCGATGCTACTCTAAATGTAGAAGTCTTATTAACACTTAATGCCTCTGGAAATTCCGAGACTTATGTCTACGGAGAGCCAAAAATAAATTTAGAACTTTTAACGGATACTGCGAAACTTCAGAAAAAAAAGAACTAAAAAAAGCCAAAGGTTTTTCTTTGGCTTGTGAAATATTTAGTTAACCCTTTTAATTATATGTCGGTGTGCTTACCTCAAAGGTAGAATCTTTAGCCGCTAAATAACGCTCAGCATCAAGTGCAGCCATACAACCGGTTCCTGCTGCAGTAATGGCTTGCCTGTAAACATGGTCGGCAGCATCTCCACTTACAAAAACACCTTCAATATTGGTCTTACTTGTTCCTGGTTTTGCGTTAATAATATAACCTGTTTCATCAAGGTCTAAATAGTCCTTAAAAATATCAGTATTAGGTTTGTGTCCAATAGCTACGAAAAACCCTGTTGCAGGAATTTCATGCGTATCTCCAGTGATATTGTTTTTTACTCTAACGCCTGTAACTAGTTGCCCATCTCCCAACACTTCTTCTGTTTCTGTATTATAAAGAATTTCGATATTATCTGTATTCTTAACACGTTGTGCCATAATTTTAGAAGCTCTAAACTCATCTCTACGCACTAACATTGTTACTTTTTTACAAAGCTTAGATAGGTAATGCGCCTCTTCGCATGCAGAGTCTCCAGCACCCACGATTACAGTTTCCTGATTTCTATAAAAGAATCCATCACATACAGCACATGCCGAAACACCTCCACCCAATTGCAAATATTTTTGCTCAGATGGTAAACCTAAGTATTTTGCAGAGGCTCCAGTAGATATGATAATTGTATCAGCATGGATTTCTTTCTCTCCATTAACCCAAACCTTATGGGCAGGTCCTGAAAAATCCACTTTTGTTATCCATCCATGACGCACATCAGTTCCAAAACGTTCTGCTTGTTTTTGTAATTGTATCATCATTTCTGGTCCTGTGATGCCATCAGGATATCCTGGAAAATTCTCAACATCATTGGTTGTAGTTAATTGTCCACCAGGCTGTTCACCTTGATATAAAACTGGAGCCATATTAGCCCTTGCAGCATAAATTGCAGCCGTATAACCTGCGGGTCCTGAGCCAATAATTAGGCATTTTACACTTTCAATAGTATCTGACATAATCTTGATTATTTAATCGAAGCAAAAGTAGTTTTTTTACCTAAAACCTTACATAGAAGTTATCAACAGAAATAATGATTTTATTGAGAAATACTATGTAGGTCATTCGCATTACTATTTTTTTTACTTATTAACTATTAATAATTAAAATCTTAATTAATATGAAAAATTTAAAATATCACTCCGAACTATTTAGGGGCTAAATTACAGATAACAAACAGAACGCTACTGAAGATAAAGATATAGTTGAAAACACTGCAAATATCAAAAAGCATACGCTTAAAGGAAATTGGGAAATGACAGGCTTTTACAATTATAAGGATAATAAAATTATAGATTCCTTTAATACCAATGAAGGTTATCGACAAGTAAAAATGTTGAATAAAAACAAGGTAATGTAGAGTAAACTTGTTCCTAATGATTTCATAGAATGGTTTGGTTACGGAAACTATACAGCAACCGATTCTACCCTAACAGAGCAAATAGAATACGGCTCTAGTGTAATGAACCAAATTATTGCAGAAAAAGAAGAGTTTAACTATAAATTAATGGTTGGAGAAAATAGCTTTAGCCAAATTAAAATAGATAATGCTGGTAATATATTGTATTCTTAAAATTATAAACGTATAAATTAAAACCCATATAAACACTGAGTTAATTTGTATTTTTTGAATATTTTTCTTACACTAATAATAAACAAAAAAACCAATTATAAAACGAGCATGCTAAACATATTATCACCCAAAGGAATGATTAACAGCTAACAGCATGTGTCCTTAAAAAAACAAGGCTATATTCTAATATATGACTGAATTAGTACTTGTTCTCCATAATTCCCAAGCGGATTGCCCTGTAATGGCATATAATGCAAACTCCTTTAGGCGTTGATTATTATTCTTAATCCG
>NZ_JABDQL010000016.1 GCF_013042245.1 Winogradskyella sp.
ATATAGTAAAACTGTAACATTATGACTTTTATGGATATATTTACTATTCTGTGACATCGAGTCACAAAATAGTAATAATTAACGAGGCAAGCCTCGAGGTATTAAACCTGAAAGCGAATAAATATTAATTATAAAAAAGCAGCTCGATAAGCAGTCATGGTCGGAAGAAATTCCGACCATTTTTTTTAAGTCTCAAAATGGTCTAAGATTCCTTCATAGTGTACAACAAACATAAGTAATAGCTAAATTTCTGAGTTCCATTTTAAATCTTCTTTTAGCAGTTTTACAACCTATTTGGTTGGCTTTTTTATAGATTAAGATTAACATAGCTACGATTAAAGTCATGTATAGCACAACCTCTATTCCATTTTATTTAATGATACTAAGTGGCTTACATTGAGTTCTTGCTTTATAAAACGAAAAGAGACCTCAATATCCCAATGTCTTCTATAAGCTTGGGATACTTGCTTAGTAGATAAATCAAAATCATTGGTAATAAACCAAAACTCTTTTGATTCTTCTGTTTTGGTTTTTGCGACAATTAAACGAAAAGGCGTCTCTACCAAATCTTCCCTATAATGAACATTTCCTTTTTTGTTATGGATTGCTTTACCTGTATAAAGTTGCACTTTACTATCTTTAATAAGAGTCAATTCTCCTAAATCTAAATCTTAATCTTGTTTGGCTCGATGAGCTTCTTTTTTATTTACTAATTCAATTGGGGATTTCGCGTCAATAAGTCATCAGTTAACTCATTATAGCTTTTACTATGAGCAAATTATTAAGTTATTTGAAGTGTTAAATACAAATCAAAAACAGTTTATAAAACCAATATTTTATAACTTTATATTATGAAGAAATTTATGCCTCTTTTTTTACTATTAATAATTATTGCCAGTTGTAAAACTATAGACAGCCCTAAACCTATTACAAATGAGCGCGAAGAAAGCTTAGTGGCTAACGACACAGTTGTCATTGGTAGTGATGAAAACACTTATGAAATTATAATTATAGACCCTGGTTTTAATGCTTGGTTACGAGGTACAGCTAGACCTCGACAATACTACTCTCAAAGCTTTTTAGAGGGTCGAAACGAAATTTATGTTGCCAATTGGAATATTAGAGTCAACCAACCACAGCAGTTTGACCCAAATCTATACCAAATGCAAATTGATTATAGCCCTCATGAAGATTATGGCTATGAAATTAATTATAAACTCTATAATTACTTCATTTACTTTCAGTTAACTTACAAGCAAAGATTAGGGCCTTTTGTACCAAGAATTTAGTTTAAATTTGCAGCGTTAATCAACGCTATGGAAAATTTTAAAAAACGCTGGGAAATCACCGAAAATTGGCAACTCTTGTTTCCATTTCTCGGTGTTTTAGGTTTGGGCTATTCAAGTTATAGACTAGGGTATCTATTTTACGATACAAGTGGATTGACCTTATCAATCCTCTTGTCTATTCTATTATTTTTTATGCTCTTAAAGTTTACTTTATTTCTATTCAAAAAACTAGAACATAAATGGATTTTAGATGCTAAATGGGAAATGATTCGTGTGTTTATTGTCTTTGCCATCACTGGAAGCTCTTCTATGTTTGTTGGAAGACCCATTATTAAGCTCATAGGAATTACTAAAGAAAACTTAAACCCTACTCTCTATTGGTTTTTATTTATTATCATTGGACTGATTTTTTATCAGATTTTATTAGTTACATTTGGTTGGCTATTTGGGCAATTCAAATTCTTTTGGAATTTTGAAAAGAAAATGCTCAGACGATTTGGTTTAGGAAGATTTATAGATTGAAAATTAATACAGAACATAACATCTTTAAGATTATAGCAATAACTTTAATATTTGCTATAATTACACCTGCTATAGTTAAGTTTTCGCACGGATTCCAAAACCATGAACACGAAGTATGTTACGGGGAGTTTTCATCACATCTTCACGAAATAGATATCGATTGTGATTTTTATAAATTTAAATTGAATAAGCAATATGTTTACAGTCTAAAACCTATAAATGTTTTAGAAATTGATCATATTACTCCAGATATTACTTCATACTACTGCTTTATAAGCAATTATCAAAAACTTCATTTTTCACTTCGAGGACCACCGATTTCAGTTTAATTACTTACTGAAATTCATTCTGTTTTAAAGTACTTTGGATGTAATTACACTAGAGTATTTAAAACTAAAATATATTTTACAGACCCTATTAATGAAGTATTTTTTAACAATACTTGCTTTTGCTTTTATTCATTTAAGCTTCTCACAGAATTGTAAGTATATCTTTCTTGGAGAGGTTATTGATTTTCATGACAAAACACCAATCATTGGTGCGACTATTTATATAAAAAACCTCGATAAATATGTTACATCTGATGTTGATGGGAAATTTAGAATTGAAAAACTATGCAATGGTGAGATTACTTTAGTTATCTCTCATCTGGCTTGCGTAACAAAGACACAAACTTTTGTTATCAAAGGAGATATGGCTAAAACTATAGCCTTAGAACATCACATTGAGGAACTAAACGAAGTTTCTATAAGCGCAAAAGCTGTTAAAAAGAATACAGTAACCGCCCAAGAATCTGTTATTAAGTCTGAGGTACTTAAAAAGTACAGTAGCTTAAGCCTTGGTGATGCATTAAAAGAAGTTCCAGGTATCTCATCGATTAACACAGGAAATACTATTGTTAAACCTATGGTCAACGGTATGCATAGCAGTAGACTGCTCATTATAAATAATAATGTGCGTCTACAAGACCAAGATTGGGGTATTGAGCATGCACCAAGTATCGATATCAATTCTGCTAATCAGATATCTGTGATTAAAGGTTCTGGTGCGTTGAGATATGGTGGTGATGCTATTGGTGGTGTGGTTGTACTTAATCCTGCACGTATGATTCTTAAGGATACTTTATACGGAAAGACAATTGCAAGTGGACAAACAAACGGAAGAGGCTTTAGCCTATCTTCATCATTAAATAAAACTTTTGAAAGTGGTTGGTTTGCTAACGTTCAAGGAATGGTTAAGCAAAACGGTGATTTTGAAGCACCAGACTATATTTTAACCAATACTGGTATGCAGTCTCAAGGTTTTAGTATTAATGGAGGTAAAAAAACGTTTGAGTCTGGTTTTGAAGTATTCTATAGTTTTCTTAATAATAAAATAGGAATTTTAAGGTCTGCACACATAGGAAACATAGGAGATTTAGTGGATGCCATAAACTCTCAAGAACCATTTGTTGTTGAAGATTTTAGCTATGATATAAATTCGCCAAAGCAAGAAATTACACATCACCTACTAAAAGGGTTGTATTATAAACGCTTTAAGAATTTTGGAAAACTTAGTCTTCAGTACGATTATCAAAACAACCAACGTTTTGAATTCGATGTACGTGTCGGTGATGATAGAGATAAGCCTGCATTAGACCTTAACTTGCAAACACATTCGGTTATGGCAGATTTAATTTTAGATTCTAACCTTAATCGAAAAATGACTTTTGGGTTAATGGGACGCTATCAAAATAACTTTGCCAATCCAGATACTGGTGTGAGACGTCTTATTCCTGATTATGATAAATATGACTTTGGAATCTATGGTACGAGTGAGTGGGTTATTAATGGCAAATTAACTGTAGATGCTGGATTGAGATACGATTTTAATAGAATAAATGCTAAAAAGTTTTACCAGATTTCTAGATGGGAAGAACGCGGCTATGATACCGATTTTTCAAACACCATAATAGAAACACAAGGCTCGCAATATCTTACAAATCCTATTTTCGATTTTCATAATTTTTCGTCATCAGCGGGTCTAAAATACAGTTTAGATGATGATAGTTATCTATTAGCAAACTATAGTTTGGCGAGTAGACCACCAAATCCTTCAGAGCTTTTTAGTGATGGTTTGCACCATTCTGCAGCACGGATAGAATTGGGAGATTTACGCTTAAACCAAGAAGTTTCTAATCGTATTTCTGCAAGCTATAATTTAGATACACCTAACCTTCTGCTTAATGTGGACGTCTTTTATAATAGGGTCAATGATTTTATTTACTTAAAACCGTCAGGTATTGAACAAACGATAAGAGGCGCTTTTCCGGTATGGGAGTTTATACAGACAAATGCTTCATTTTACGGTATTGATGTATCAGCAAACTATGAGTTTACAAACAACTTGCAATGGTCCAACACGACATCCTATATAAAAGCAAATGATGTTATAGAAGATAAACCTATCATAGACATTCCTGCTTTTAACACCAATAATGCTATTACATTCAGTAAGCCTGAATGGAAAAGTTTTTCGGCTAGTTTAAAGTCAGAATGGGTATTTGAACAGAATGAATTTCCAGATTTTAATTTTGAAACTTTTATCGCTTCAACAGACGAAACTATTTTGGTAGATGTTAGTACGCCACCACCGGCATATCATCTACTTCATTTTTATGCTGAGGCTACCATTCCTATTTCAAAACAAACAACTTTGAATATAGGATTAAACGTAAATAATCTTTTAGATACAAATTACAGAACCTACTTAAATCGATTACGCTATTTCGCAGACGATTTAGGCAGAAACATTTTACTACAATTACAACTCAACTATTAATAATATTAAAAACACAAAAAACACAAAAAATGAAAAATTTAAAATTATCATTATTATTACTATTAGCTTCAATATTCACTTTTTCTTGTTCAGATGACGATAACCCTGAGGCTGTTAATGAGGAAGAAGTGATTACAACTTTAAGACTAACACTTACACCACAAGGAGGTGGAACAGCAATAGTGCTTCAGTCTCAAGATTTAGATGGAGATGGACCAAATCCTCCAGTTATAACACCAATGAGTGCACAGCTATCTGCAAATACAACATATGATGCTATCGTACAGGTTTTTAATGAATTAGAAACACCTGCAGATAATATTACGTTAGAAGTGGCTGAAGAAGATGACGAACACCAATTTTTCTACGAATTTACTGGTGCTGCAAATTCTTCTGCAAGTTACACAGATGCTGATGCTGATGGAAACCCTGTAGGGATTACAACAACTATAAGTTCTGGAGTTGTATCTACAGGTAATGCGTTAACGGTTACACTTATCCATGAACCACAAAAAGATGCAGCTGGTGTAAGTAGCGGAGATATTACCAACGCAGGAGGAGAAACTGACGTGGAAGTCACTTTCTCTTATGATGTAAATTAAAAGTTTAATTAAATCAATGACCGAAATTGATTTTGCGCTAAACCAAGAAAAGGATACCGATAAAGTAGAATTTGTTGGTACTGTACTTTGGAATAAAGCAAATAAAGTTGGTCATTTTACTAAACTCTCTGAAGCCGAACAAACTTTTGTTTTTATTGATATTTTTGAAAGCGAAATCAATAACAATGGTTTGTTTGGCTTTTTTTATAATTCATCTGGCGAGTATACACATGAAGTATTACAAGCTTTTTTGAATATTAAAGCACAAGAATCCGCAACAATTATAGACACTGCTATTCGTGTTTTTAAAACTTTACCTATTCCGAAAGATATTCTTGAAAGACGACAAGAAATAACACAATTAACAAAGGATACTTTAGACTTTTGGTCGCAACTAGAATATCAGCTTATTGAGACAGGGCAAACGCATCATAATTTGAGTATTTTTAGCATATATTGATTATTGATAGCCGCTTTTAGTCTTCTGCTTTTAATACCCACTTTAGCTTTGATATCTTTTTTAAGAAGATTTAAAGCGATTT
>NZ_JABDQL010000018.1 GCF_013042245.1 Winogradskyella sp.
AGACTTTGCAAGCCTCATCATTTGGAAATTCTTTTATAAAGTTTAGTATATCTTGTCCTTCAAATTGTTCCATTATCCTAATTTTATTGACTTAAATGTACGGAAATTAAATGACTAACTCAATAAATGTTAATAACCCTAATTTTAAATAACTGACAATCAATAATTTGAAAGTTTTGTTTGTAAAATTGTTAATAAATATGATTGTTTTTTTTAATGTTTCAGAAAAAAGAGCAAACTTTGCACCATCAATTTTAAAACTTATATTATTATGAAAAAATTACTTTTTGCAGCTTTAGCTGTATTTGCATTTAGTTTTTCTAATGCACAAGAAGATAACGGTGGTTTAGCCTTATCAAAAGGAAGTTGGTTAATCGAGGCTAACACTGGTTTTGGTGGTGATGGTGTTGCTGCTCAAGGAGCCAATACTGGTTTCGGTTTGTACTCTATTGACGGTACTACTGTCTGGGCTCTTGGTGCTGAAGCAGGATATTTTCTTGCTGACGATTTAGCATTAAAAGTAGGTCTTGGTTTTACAGACTTCGATGGTAGTTCAAACTTTACTTATAAGGTTGGTGCTAAGTACTACATCGATAGTCAATTTCCAGTACAGGTAGACTTAACAGGTGCTTCTAGTGATGATTTTTTTGGAGATGTAAACCCGTTATGGCTAGGTCTTCAAGGCGGTTATGCTTGGTTTGTTGCAGATAATATTTCTATCGAGCCAGGATTAAGATATAATATATCCTTAAATGAAGATTTTACTGACGAAGGGTTATTTGAGTTTCGTATAGGATTTGCTTTACATTTCTAAGAATTAATTAAACTAATTAAAAACCGAAGCAAACAGCTTCGGTTTTTTTGTATTCAAATTTCAGTACCTTTACTGTATGAAGAAACTCATTATCATTAATGGCCCTAATCTCAATCTACTTGGCAAAAGAGAGCCAGAGATTTATGGCTATAAAACCTTTGAGGAGTATTATAAAGAAATGCAAGCTAAATTTGATGATATTCAATTAGATTATTTTCAGAGTAATATAGAAGGCGAACTTATAGATAAATTGCATGAAGTAGGTTTTTCTTATGACGGTATAATACTTAATGCTGGTGCTTATACCCATACTTCGGTTGGTATAGGCGATGCAGTTGCAGGTATAAAAACTCCCGTAGTAGAAGTGCACATTTCTAACACATACTCACGAGAAGAGTTTAGACATCAATCGTATATAGCTCCAAATGCAAAAGGTATTATTATTGGGTTTGGACTAAAGAGTTATGAATTGGCTATAAATAGTTTAATTTTAAAATAAATTATAATGAGACATTGCATTTTAATCGTTGTATTATTAGTTGGTGTTTCAGACACTTTACAATCACAAACAGATTTTGGTATCAAAGGCGGAATTAGTCTTACTTTATTTAATGAAGATAATGGTATTTTCGGAGAGAATCCTGAATCAGAGGTTGGTTATTTCGCTGGCGTTTTTGTTGATTTTGTTATTGATAAAGGATTTCATATTCAGCCTGAATTGGTATATAAAGGAATTGGTGATTTTGAGTTTTTAAATGCACCAATTTACTTGAAGTATGATGTCGATAACAATTTTCATTTGTTGGCAGGACCAAGTCTTAACTACTTTTTTAATTTTTTCAACAATAAATTTAGAGTTAGAGCTGATATTAGTTTGGCTTATGATATCACTGACGATTTAGACTTAAATCTAAAATATACCATTGGCTTTGAAGAAATATCACCTAATATTCTTTTTATAGGCTTAGGATATAGACTTTAATTATTTCATTACATATCAATAAAAAAGCGATTCAATTTTGAATCGCTTTTTTATTTTTATGGGTCATTGTTCTTATAAATGAATCACTTCATCATAGGCATCTGCAACAGCTTCCATAACAGCTTCACTCATTGTTGGGAGTGGGTGAACCGCTTTTAATACTTCATGACCTGTAGTTTCTAATTTACGACCTAAAACAGCTTCGGCAATCATATTAGTTACACCAGCACCAATCATATGACAACCTAACCACTCGCCATATTTGGCATCAAAAATCACTTTTACAAAACCTTCTTTTGTTCCGCCAGCACTTGCTTTGCCAGACGCAGAGAATGGAAACTTACCAATCTTAACATCTAAGCCTTGTTCTTTAGCCTGTGCTTCAGTTAAACCTACACTTGCAATTTCTGGTGTACAATACGTACAACCAGGTATATTTCCATAGTCTAGAGCTTCAACATGTTGGCCAGCAATTTTTTCAACACATAAGATACCTTCGGCAGAAGCAACGTGTGCTAGAGCTTGACCAGGTGTTACATCTCCAATAGCATAGTAACCTGGAATGTTAGTTTGGTAATAATCATTCACTAAGATTTTGTCTCTATCAACAGCAATACCAACGTCTTCTAATCCTATATTTTCTATGTTAGATTTAATACCTACAGCGGAAAGTACAACATCAGCTTCAAGAATTTCTTCCCCTTTTTTAGTTTTTACAGTTGCTTTAACACCATCACCTGATGTATCAACTTTAGTAACTTCAGAAGACGTCATTATTTTAATTCCAGATTTCTTGAAGCTACGTTCTAATTGCTTTGAAACTTCGTCATCTTCAACTGGTACAATTTTATCTTGATATTCTACAATAGTTACTTCTGTTCCCATTGAATTATAGAAATATGCAAACTCAACGCCAATAGCACCAGAACCAACAACAATCATTTTCTTAGGTTGTTTTTCTAAAGTCATCGCTTTTCTGTAACCAATCACTTTTTTACCATCTTGTGGTAAGCTAGGTAACTCTCGAGAACGTGCACCAGTAGCAACGATAATATGGTCTGCAGAGTATTCTTTCCCGTCAACGTCAACCTTTTTACCTGGTTTAAGTTTTCCAAAACCTTCAATAACATCAATTTTATTTTTTTTCATTAAAAACTTAACACCATTACTCATGCCATCAGCTACGCCTCGGCTTCGTTTTACAACAGCATCAAAATCATGCTCAGCTTCTTTTACTTTAAGCCCATAATCTTCGGCATGTTTAAGGTATTCAAAAACTTGAGCAGACTTTAATAGCGCTTTTGTAGGTATACAACCCCAATTAAGGCAAACACCACCTAAACTTTCTTTTTCTACAACAGCGGTTTTAAAGCCTAATTGAGACGCTCTAATTGCAGTTACATAACCGCCTGGTCCACTTCCTAAAACAATAATATCGTATTTACTCATGCGTAAGTTTTTTTATTTTTTAAAAAAACAAAAGTAACAAATTACCACATAAAAAAAGCTTCTGCTTAAGAAGCTTTTTCAATATTCAAAGGTTCTTTTTATTTTTTTTCTGGAACAAACTCCAATGCAACACCATTGATGCAATGCCTTTTTCCTGTTGGTTTAGGTCCATCATTAAAAACGTGACCTAAATGACCGCCACAAGTAGCGCAGTGTTCTTCCGTTCTAGCATAGCCCACTTTATAATCTGTTGAAAATGCTACATTACCTTCAATCTCCTTATAAAAGCTTGGCCAACCTGTACCAGAATTGAACTTTGTTTCACTTTTAAACAAAGGTGTATTGCAAGCAGCGCAATGGTAAGTGCCGCTTTCATATTTTTTGTTAAGTGGACTTGTAAATGGTCTCTCGGTACCAGCCTTGCGAAGCACATAATATTCTGCATCGGTCAATTCTGCTTTCCATTCTGCATCTGTTTTATAAACCGGGAAACTTTCTTTTTCTATTTTGTCATTTTTTTGTGCGGAACTGTTACAAGCAAACATTAGGCTTAGTAACATTAATAAACTTATCTTTTTCATATTTCAAATTTAAATAATGTATTGCAAAACTTAGGTCGTATTAACGTTTCATTAATTACGCAATCGTTGTATAAATATTATCTAATTTTATTTGCAGTAATTTTCTTTAATTATTAGTAACTTTAGCTTGTAAACTTATTAATAAATGAAAATAATCCATGTCAGCGCAGAATGTTATCCTATTGCAAAAATTGGAGGATTAGCAGATGTTGTTGGTGCTTTGCCAAAATATCAATATCAGTTAGGCGCAGATAGTTCTGTAATTATGCCATTTTATAACAATAAGTTTACAAAAACAAATAGGTTTACAGAGTTACACGAATCTGAATTAAAACTTGGTCATGACACCATTCCTTACAGTGTTTTAAGGGCAGAAGCCCCAGATCTAGAATTTCCTATATATTTTATTCACATTGAGCACCTTTTGTATAAAGAATATGTTTACTCAGATAATGATGTTGAGCGTTTTTTGGCGTTTCAAATCGCTACAATGGACTGGATACTGTCTTTAGAGAATAAGCCAGACATTATTCATTGTCATGACCACCATACAGGTTTAATTCCTTTTATGGCACAAGAAAGTTACAACTATAAAAGTCTGAATAAAATCCCTGTAATTACTACAATCCATAATGCACAATACCAAGGCTGGATGTCTTACGAGTATTTACATAAAATCCCAGAGTTTAACTCAAAATATTTAGGGTTGTTAGATTGGAATGGAATAATAAACCCGCTTGCCGCGTCCATAAAATGTGCTTGGCGCGTTACGACGGTTTCACCGAGTTACATGGAAGAATTAAAGGAGCAAGCCAACGGCTTAGAAAATTTACTCGCTGCCGAAAGTGCTAAGTGTGTTGGAATTTTAAACGGTATAGATACTGATGTCTGGAATCCTGAAACAGATAGCTTTATAATAAAGAACTATACCAAAACGACTGTAACTTCTGGGAAGAAGGCTAATAAAAAATGGCTTTGTAAAGAATATGATTTAGACGAAACTAAACCTCTTTTTGCTTTTATTGGAAGATTGGTAGGCGAAAAAGGAGCTGGACTTTTACCTAAAGTTTTTAATGAAATACTGAAGTCTAAAGATATTTCCATATTCTTATTAGGTTCTGGTTTTAAAGAAACAGAAACAGAATTATTGTATTTAAAAAACTTACATTCTGGAAATTATAATACGTATATTGGGTATGACGAAAAGTTATCGCATATTATTTATGCTAGTGCAGATTTTTTATTGATGCCTTCTCGTGTAGAACCATGCGGGCTCAACCAAATGTATGCATTGCGTTATGGAACTGTGCCTGTAGTTAGAAGTATTGGAGGTTTAAAAGATACCGTTGTGGACATAGATTCTAAAGGTTTTGGAATTTGCCATCAAGACGTTTCAATAGCAAGTATTATTGAAGCTATAAAACGCGCCTCTGACTTTTACGATAATAAAGAAGCCTTTAACGCTAATAGAAAAAATATAATGAGTTTAAATCACTCATGGGAAGTTTCTGCAAAAGCTTATTTAAATTTATATAATTCGATAAATTAAATTATGATTAACGACAAAGTATTATCAATCATTCTTGGTGGAGGACAAGGTTCTCGCTTGTATCCACTGACAGAGAAAAGGTCTAAACCAGCAGTTCCCATTGCTGGAAAATACAGATTGGTAGATATTCCCATTTCAAATTGTATCAATTCAGATATCAAACGCATGTTTGTTTTAACTCAGTTCAATTCTGCTTCTTTAAACAGACACATTAAAAATACATATCATTTTAGTTTCTTTAGTTCTGCATTTGTAGATGTTTTAGCAGCTGAACAAACTCCTGAAAGTAAATCATGGTTTCAAGGTACAGCAGATGCTGTAAGACAAAGTATGCATCATTTTTTAAGACATGATTTTGAATACGCCTTAATTCTTTCTGGTGACCAGCTGTATCAGATGGACTTTAATAATATGATAAATGCACATATTAAAGCCAATGCAGAAATTTCTATTGCAACAATACCAGTTAATGAAAAGGATGCAACATCTTTCGGGATTTTAAAAACCGACGATAATAACGTCGTGACTTCCTTCATAGAAAAGCCATCTCTAGATTTATTACCAGATTGGACGTCTAAAACAAGTGCTGAAATGCAAGCTCAAGGAAAAAATCATTTAGCGTCCATGGGTATTTATATTTTTAATAGACAGCTTTTAATTGATTTGATGGATAACCCAGATACCATCGATTTTGGTAAAGAAATTATACCACAATCTATCGATAAGCATAAAACATTAAGTTATCAATTTGAAGATTATTGGACAGATATTGGAAATATAGATTCGTTTTTTGAAGCTAATCTTGGTTTAACAGATGATATGCCAAAATTTAATTTGTACGATTCTAAACAACGCGTTTATACTCGTGCTAGAATATTACCAACATCGAAGGTGTCAGGTACAGCTTTAGATAAAGCTGTTATTGCCGAAGGTTGTATCATTAGTGCAGCAAAAATAGAGAAATCCGTAATTGGAATTCGTTCTAGAATAGGAAAAGATTCTACAGTTATAAATACCTATATGATGGGCAATGATGAGTATGAAACTCTAGATAAAATCAACATCAATAAAACCGAAATATTAGTTGGTATTGGCAAAAGGTGCTTTATTAAAAATGCAATTTTAGATAAAAACGTTTGCATTGGTAATGATGTTCGAATAAATGGAGGTCCACATCTTGAAGACGCTGAAACAGATAAATATGTTGTAAAAGACGGTATTGTAGTCATTAAAAAGGGCGCGATAATTCCTAAAGGATTTGTACTTTAATATATGGCAGAAGTTCTTTCGCACAGTTTTTTTACAGAATTTGATATTAACTTATTCAAATCAGGAAAACATTACAGGCTTTACGAAAAATTTGGCTCTCACATTACAACTGTCAATGGAGTAGAAGGTACTTATTTTGCAGTTTGGGCGCCAAGTGCTAAAGCAGTTTCTGTCATTGGAGATTTTAATTTTTGGACAGAAAACGATCACAAACTCCAAGTTCGTTGGGATGCCAGTGGCATTTGGGAAGGTTTTATACCCAATGTCGGTAATGGCAATATATACAAATACAAAATTAAAAGCCATCATAACGAAGTAACTACAGAAAAGGCAGATCCATACGCCAGACGCTGTGAGCATCCACCTAAAACAGCATCCATAGTTTGGGAAGATGATTATAATTGGGAGGATAATAACTGGATGAAAACTCGCAAAGCGCACAATGCTCTAGATGCGCCATATTCCGTTTATGAAGTTCACCTAGGCTCTTGGAAAATGCAGATTGAGGAAAATAGATTTTTGTCTTATGTAGAATTAGCAGACGATTTAGTGAAGTATGTCAAGGACATGAATTTTACGCACGTAGAATTAATGCCAATTATGGAATATCCATACGACCCATCTTGGGGTTATCAGTTAACTGGTTATTTTGCACCAACTTCTCGTTTTGGTTATCCTGAAGAGTTTAAATTACTGGTAGACAAACTACATCAAAATGACATTGGAATTATCTTGGATTGGGTACCATCACATTTTCCAGAAGACCCACACGGCTTAGGGTTTTTTGATGGTTCTTGTTTATACGAGCATCCAGATAAACAAAGAGGTTACCACCAAGATTGGAAAAGTCTCATCTTTAATTATGGACGAAACGAAGTAAAATCGTTTTTAATTAGTAATGCCCTTTTTTGGTTAGATCAATACCACGCAGATGGATTACGTGTTGATGCTGTGGCATCCATGTTGTTTTTGGATTATAGTAGAAAAGATGGTGAGTGGGAACCCAATATGTTTGGCGGTCGCGAAAATTTAGAAGCCATTTCCTTTATGCGTGAAATGAATGAAGCGGTTTATGAAAATTACCCAGATGTTCAGACTATTGCAGAAGAGTCTACATCATTTCCTATGGTATCCAAACCAACATTCATTGGAGGTTTAGGTTTTGGGATGAAATGGATGATGGGCTGGATGCATGATACGCTTCAATATTTTGCTAAAGAACCGATATACCGAAAGCACCATCAAAACGATTTAACTTTTAGTATGACTTACGCTTTTACTGAAAATTTTATGCTTCCATTAAGTCATGACGAAGTAGTTTATGGAAAACGTTCTTTATTGGGACGCATGCCAGGAGATGAGTGGCAACGCTTTGCAAATCTAAGGTTACTATATAGCTACATGTTTACACATCCAGGAACCAAACTATTGTTTCAAGGTGCAGAATTTGGACAAAGTGAAGAATGGAATTTTCGGCAAAGTTTAGATTGGCATTTGTTACAATATAAGCCTCATAAAGGTCTACAGGAGTTTATCAAAGATTTGAATAAACTATACAAGACAGAATCTGCTTTGTATGAAAAGCAATTTTCTGCTGATGGATTTGAATGGATAGATTATAATGATTCTGAAAATTCTGTTTTAGTTTACATTCGAAAAGGGAATGACTCAAAAGATGATTTGATTGTAGCTTGTAACATGACCCCAATACCACGTGAGAGCTATAAATTAGGAGTTCCAAGAGTAGGAAAACTTAAAGAAATTTTTAATAGTGATTTGAAGAAATACTTTGGAGGTGGAGAATACAAGAATAAAATAAAAACTAGTAAAGCAGAACCTTGGCAATTTAGAGATAACTCAATTAAAGCCAATATTCCGCCTCTAGGTATGGTTATTTTAAAATATCAATAACTACTTAATAACTTAAATGTAAACTGGTAATTTCATATGTTTACATTTATTGTTTTTTTAAGGACACATGTTGTTCGCTATTAATCATTCCTTTAGGTGATAATAAGTTTAGCATGCTCGTTTCATAATGTTTTATTGCTAAATCGTTATAGTTAATAATTCAGTACAAATAGTACTTTCTTAGTTTTATAAAGTTACTTTTTTTGCTTTCTTTTACAAACACTTTTACATTAAAATCGCTACATGATTGTAAATACAGAATTAGAAAATAAAGGAAACCAGTTTCCTTCAAAAATAATAGACTTTAAAAAGGATGTTGATACCTTATATTTTTCAACTGATAATGAAGTCATTCTTCAGTTAACTGTAGTTAGAGACAGTGTTTTACGTTTCAGATATACTACCATTGGTAATTTTGATAATGATTTTTCTTACGCCATTACAAAATATGCAAGTACAGGTTATAACAAGCTAGAAATTAATGACAAGAAAGATAAATATGTTGTTACAACTTCAAAGCTGCGCTGTGAGATTTCAAAAGAAAGTTTACGTGTAAGTATATTTGATGTAAAAGATAATATACTTATCAATCAGGATGAAATTGGTTTTCATTGGGAGGAAAGTTATAAGCACGGAGGAAACATTGTAAAGATGAGTAAAGTCTCTAACGATGGCGAAAGTTATTATGGGTTGGGGGATAAACCTAATCATCTTAACCTCAAAGGGAAACGCTATACCAATTGGGTAACAGATTCTTATGCTTATGGGAAAGATACAGATCCAATATATAAATCAATTCCGTTTTACACAGGCTTACATCATGGTAAGGCTTATGGTGTTTTCTTTGATAACACTTTTCAAAGTTTTTTTGATTTTGCTAACGAGCGAAGGAATGTAACTAGTTTTTGGGCTCAAGGTGGAGAAATGAATTACTATTTTTTCTACGGCCCAAAAATGACTGATGTTGTAGAAAGTTATACAGATTTAACAGGAAAACCACACCAATTACCACCAATGTGGGCATTAGGATTTCATCAATGTAAGTGGAGCTACTATCCAGAAAGTAAGGTTAAGGAGATTACATCAACTTTCAGAAAACTAAAAATTCCATGTGATGCCATTTATTTAGACATTGATTACATGGAAGGTTTCCGATGTTTTACATGGAATAAAGATTATTTTCCTGATCCTAAGCGAATGGTAAAAGAGTTGGAAGATGATGGTTTTAAAACTGTTGCTATTATAGATCCAGGGATTAAGATTGATAAGAATTATTCGGTCTTTAAAGAAGGTCTAGAAAAAGATTATTTCTGTAAACGCGCCGATGGTGCTTACATGAAAGGCAAAGTATGGCCTGGCGAATGTTATTTTCCAGATTTTACGAAACCTGAAGTACGAGATTGGTGGTCTGGACTTTTTAAAGAGCTTATAGAAGATATCGGTATTAAAGGTGTTTGGAATGATATGAATGAGCCTGCCGTTATGGAAGTACCCAATAAAACATTCCCAGATGACGTGCGCCACGATTATGATGGGAATCCTTGCAGTCATAGAAAAGCACATAATATTTATGGTATGCAAATGGCTCGAGCTACTTATCACGGGCTTAAGAAATTTAGATATCCAAAGCGACCATTTGTTATTACAAGAGCTGCATATTCTGGTACACAACGATACACATCGACTTGGACTGGCGATAATGTTGCTACTTGGGAACATCTATGGATAGCAAACATTCAAGCACAGCGTATGGCAATGTCTGGCTTTGGTTTTGCTGGTAGTGATATTGGTGGATTTGCAGAGCAACCACAAGGCGAATTGTTTACACGTTGGATTCAACTAGGTATTTTTCATCCATTTTTTAGGGTTCACTCATCAGGTGATCATGGAGACCAAGAGCCTTGGGCTTTTGATGAAGATATTACAGATATCGTTAGAAAATTTATAGAGATTCGTTATCAATTACTTCCTTATTTGTATACTGCTTTTTGGAATTATGTAGACCATGGAACACCAATGCTTAAGTCTTTAGTATTATATGACCAAGAAGATGTGCAAACACACTACCGAACGGACGAATTTATCTTTGGTGAGCATATATTAGCTTGTCCAGTTTTAGAGCCAAATGCAAAAGGAAGACGAATGTATTTGCCAAACGGTAATTGGTATAATTATTGGACAGATGAAGTCGTAAAAGGTGGAAAGGAAATGTGGGTAGACGCAGATATTGATAGTATGCCGATTTTCGTAAAAGAAGGTGCGATTATCCCAAAATTTCCAATACAGCAATATGTTGGAGAAAAAGAAATAAAAGAAATCACCTTAGATGTTTATTACAAAAAGGGTATCGAAGAGAGTGAGTTTTATAGTGATGCCAATGATGGCTACGATTATACAAAAGGTAGATATAGCCTACGTAATTTTAAATTAACAGGTCGTAAGAACGAATTAATAATTAATCAACACAAAGAAGGAAAATACATGACCGTTTATAACACCTTCAAAGTAAATATTCATGGTTTACCTTTTGAAATTTTAGAAATTGAAATAGACAATCAATCCATACCATTAGAACACATTAAAGCTAATGGAACGCAAAGTATTATTGTTGACAAGAATTTTTCGGAATTACACTTTAAAGGAAAATAAATCTGAAATATCTTTTTCAACGTAATTATAAAGTATTATCCTTTTTTGTATTTTAGTAAAAACACAATACCATTAAAAATGAATTTAAAAAAATCTATAGCCATATTAGGACTTCTTTTAGTCTTTATTTCATGTGCTACAAATCCTTTTACCGGAAAAAAAACAATGGCTTTTGTATCTAATGATCAATTGTTTCCTTCTGCTTTTGCACAGTATAATCAGGTCTTGAGTGAAAATAAAGTGGTTACAGGTACAAAAGATGCAGAAATGATTACTCGTGTAGGACAACGTATTGCTGTAGCTGCAGAACGTTGGCTTAATGCAAACGGTCACCAAGGTTACTTAAAAGATTATAAGTGGGAATATAAACTTATACAATCAGAGCAAGTTAACGCATGGTGTATGCCAGGAGGAAAAATTGCCTTTTACACAGGTATTTTACCAATAGCGGCCAATGAAACAGGTGTGGCAGCAATAATGGGACATGAAGTTGCACATGCATTAGCAAATCATGGACAGCGACGCATGAGTGCAGCTTATTTACAGCAAGGTATTGCACTAGCAGGTAATGTAGCTTTAACTAACGATCCTCAAAAGCAAAGTATATTTAATCAATCTTATGGAGTAGTATCTAGCGTAGGTGGAATGTTGCCTTTTAGTCGCTATCACGAAACACAGGCCGATGAAATAGGTCTACGATTAATGGCTTTAGCAGGATACAATCCTTCTGAAGCTTCAGAACTATGGAAACGAATGAAAGCAAAAAGTGGAGGTCAAGCACCACCCGAATTTTTAAGTACTCACCCAAGTAATGACACCCGAATTGCGAACTTAAAGAAATGGGCACCAGCAGCAAAACAAGAAGCCGCTAAGTTTGGTGTTACCGAGTTTAGACCTATAAATTAATATAGCATAAAAATATATTGTTTACTTTAAAAGCCGTTTCTTCACTTGGAACGGTTTTTATTTTATATACATGAAGAAAACTTTTGAAAAAGGTACTAAGAAACTCATTGATGCATGGGCTTTTTATGATTGGGCTAATTCGGTATACACGCTAACAATTGCATCTTCAATTTTCCCCATATTTTACTCTAACCTATTTGAAGATAAAAATGAGTTAGTATCTGCTTTTGATTTTGAAATGAAACAAACCGTACTTATTTCTATAATAACAGCATTTACATTTTTGGTAGTTGCTTTTTCTTCTCCAATTTTATCTGGTATAGCAGATTATGTAGGGAACAAAAAAACATTCATGAAGTTTTTCTGCTATATGGGAGGCATAGGTTGCTTCGGACTCTACTGGTTTAATCTTGACTACATTCATACTAGTATTCTATTTTATTTTATGGGACTTTTAGGCTATTGGGAAAGCCTTGTTTTTTATAATTCTTATTTGCCAGATATTGCTTTCGAGGAGCAGCAAGATGCAGCTAGTGCAAAAGGTTTTTCATTGGGTTATATAGGTAGTGTTTTACTACTTATTGTCAATCTAGGTATGGTAATGTATCCAGAATTATTTGGTTTTGATACCAGTATTTCTAATGAAATTGCAAACTCTGGAGACGAAGTTGCTATAGCTAATGCTTTTGAAAAAGCAAAAAATGCGGCATCTTTTAGGGCAATGAAAATTTCTTTTATAACAGTAGGGTTATGGTGGGTTGGCTTTAGTCAATATACATTTTATATACTTCCAATTGGTGTATCTAAAGGGCATAAAGTTACTAAGGCAGTTTTATTTAACGGTTTTAAAGAGCTTAAATCAGTTTGGGTAGAATTAAAAGGTAACCTGAGATTAAAGCGTTATCTGAATGCATTTTTTGTATTTAGTATGGCTGTACAGACCATTATGTTAATGGCTGTATATTTCGGTGAGAAAGAAATAGCTTGGGGTTCTGACGAAGAAAAGACTATAGGGCTTATTGTTAGCGTATTAGTCATACAATTAGTCGCTATAGTAGGCGCAATTTTGACCTCAAAAGCATCTTCAAAATTTGGAAATATTAAAACACTCATTGTAATAAACCTTATTTGGATGTTGGTTTGTATATATGCTTATTTTATGGAAACCCCAATACAATTTTATATAGCAGCCAGTATAGTTGGTTTGGTGATGGGTGGTGTACAATCCTTAGGACGTTCGACATATTCAAAATTTTTACCTGAAACCCAAGACACCACATCATATTTTAGTTTTTATGATGTAGCAGAAAAAATAGGAATCGTTATTGGAATGCTCATTTTTGCAGTAGTTGACCAGATTAGCTCTATGCGTTATGCAATTCTGTTTTTATTTCTATTTTTTTTAGTTGGAATTATGTTACTTTTTAGAGTTCCAGAAACTGAAACAACTTAAATAAGTTATGTCTGTAAAACCAAATCAAATCAATTCAAAATTTAATTGATTATCCTTTTTTAATCATAAATTGAAAAATATAATGATTTCTCTGTCATTTCGAGCGTGGTCACAGAGCGTAGTCACAGAGCGTAGTCGAAGTGTAGTCGAGGAAATATAAAGTATTGTTTTACAAGGCATTTCGACTTTAGTTTATGCTGAGTACAGTCGAAGTACTCAATGTGACAGAATGAGTTTGAAATTTTAATTATTACTCATTACGGACATTCAATAAAAAGTTTTAGTACTATCAATTCTTAATGGCACAACTATTGAAATTATTGCAAAGAGTATAGTAGTGTAATAACCGCAAAACCTTGACTTCTAACGTAAAGTTAGACAATGTAAAATAAAACATACGCACATTCTGATATTAATAATGACAGAATGGCTTAAAATATACCATGGGAAAACAAAAATTTATAGGGCTTGACAGTTTGTCATTTCAGGATTTTGATGAAAATTCAGAATTAATTCCTTTAATGACACCAGAAGATGAAGAATTAATTAATAACGAAATCTTACCAGATTCATTACCAATATTACCATTGCGCAATACGGTATTGTTTCCAGGCGTGGTAATACCAATTACCGCAGGTCGAGATGCATCGATTAAACTTATTAACGATGCTAATAATGGCAGCAAAGTTATTGGTGTGGTTTCACAGAAGGATGAAGCTGTAGAAAATCCTACCGAGAAAGATATATATAAGACAGGAACAGTAGCACGAATACTTAAGGTTTTAAAAATGCCTGACGGAAATACAACTGTCATAATTCAAGGAAAAAAACGTTTTGAAATTAAGGAAGTAGTTTCAGAAACTCCTTATTTAACAGCTACAATTACAGATTTATCAGAAGCTAAACCAGCTAAAGACAATGAAGAATTTAAAGCTATAATTGAATCTATTAAGGATTTGTCTTTAGAGATTATTAAGGAAAGTCCAAACATACCAACAGAAGCTAGTTTTGCTATAAAGAATATAGAAAGTAATTCATTCCTCGTCAATTTTGTGTCTTCAAACATGAATCTCAAAGTAGAGGAGAAGCAGGACTTATTAACGATTAACGATTTAAAAGAACGTGCATTAGCAACTCTAAAATTCATGAATATTGAATATCAAAAGTTAGCTTTAAAACAAGATATTCAATCTAAGGTTCAGAGTGATATGAACCAGCAACAACGGGAGTATTTCTTACACCAACAGATGAAAACTATCCAAGAAGAATTGGGTGGAGGTGTTTCTTCTGGTGAGGAAGTTGAGGATATGCGAGAGCGTGCAAAAGCAAAAAAATGGGATAAAAAAGTAAAAAATCATTTTAATAAGGAATTATCAAAAATGCAACGTATGAATCCCCAAGTTGCCGAATATTCTATACAACGTAATTACTTAGACTTATTCTTGGACTTACCATGGAATGAGTTTAGCGAGGACCAATTTGATTTAAAACGGGCCATTAAAATCTTGAATCGTGACCATTTTGGATTAGACGATGTAAAAAAACGTATTATAGAATACTTAGCTGTATTGAAACTACGAAATGATATGAAATCCCCAATACTTTGTCTTTACGGACCTCCAGGTGTTGGTAAAACCTCACTAGGAAAGTCTATAGCCGAAGCCTTGGGTAGGGAATATGTACGTATTTCATTAGGAGGATTGAGAGATGAGGCCGAAATCCGTGGACATCGTAAAACTTATATTGGTGCAATGCCAGGTCGAATTATTCAAAGTTTAAAGAAAGCTGGTACTTCAAACCCAGTTTTTGTTCTAGACGAAATAGATAAATTATCTACAGGGAATCAAGGTGACCCATCATCGGCTATGCTTGAGGTTTTAGACCCAGAGCAGAACAGTGAGTTTTATGATAATTTCTTAGAAATGGGCTACGATTTATCTAAAGTGATGTTTATTGCAACGTCGAATAGCTTAAATACCATACAGCCAGCATTACGTGACCGTATGGAAATTATTAATGTTACAGGTTACACCATTGAAGAAAAAGTGGAAATTGCTAAGCGCCACTTATTACCAAAGCAATTAAAAGAGCATGGCTTAGATTCTAAAGCATTAAAAATTGCAAAACCACAACTAGAAAAAATTGTTGAAGGTTATACTAGAGAATCTGGTGTCCGTGGTTTGGAGAAGCAAATAGCAAAAATGGTACGTTATGCAGCCAAAAATATTGCGATGGAAGAGGAGTACAATATAAAAATATCTAATGAAGATATTGTGGAGATTCTGGGAAGTCCTAGATTAGAGCGTGATAAATATGAAAATAATGATGTAGCTGGAGTTGTTACAGGTTTAGCTTGGACTAGTGTAGGTGGAGATATTTTATTTATTGAATCTATATTATCTAAAGGAAAAGGAAATCTTTCTATTACAGGTAACCTCGGTAAGGTCATGAAAGAGTCTGCTACCATCGCCATGGAATATATTAAGGCTAATGCAGAAGAATTTGGTATTAAGTCTGAAATGTTTCAAAAGTATAATGTACATATTCATGTGCCAGAAGGCGCTACTCCAAAAGACGGGCCAAGCGCAGGCGTAACGATGTTAACTTCATTAGTTTCACTCTTTACTCAACGTAAGGTTAAGAAGAGCATCGCTATGACAGGAGAAATAACACTTAGAGGAAAAGTTCTTCCGGTAGGAGGAATAAAAGAAAAGATTTTAGCTGCTAAACGTGCTAAGATTAAAGAGATATTGCTTTGTGAAGACAATAAAAGGGATATTGATGAGATAAAACCTGAGTATCTTAAAGGTTTGACTTTTCATTATGTAAAGGATATGAAAGAAGTTTTAGACTTGGCTATAACCAAGCAAAAGGTAAAAAATCCTAAAACACTTTAATAACAAAGCCTCAGTAATTTTACTGAGGTTTTTACTTTTCAAAAAATAAAAGAATTAGAACAACGTTCTAAGATAGATTTACTTATTTTGTAATCTATGATAAGGAGAATTACCGCTCTGTTTTTGCTAGGTTTTACATCGTTTAGCTTCGCCCAATTGGGAGGTGAGTCTACGTATCAGTTTCTGAATCTGGTATCTTCTCCTAGACAAGCAGCATTAGGTGGTAAAATCATCACTAATTTTGATTATGATGTCAGTGAAGCGTTGTATAATCCTGCGTCTATCAATGGCGATATGCATAATCAGGCGGCACTCAATTTTTCAAGCTATCTGGGTGGTATCACTTACGGTACTGCTGCTTATGCTTACACATGGGATAGACGTGTTCAAACTTTTCATTTTGGAGTAACTTACATCAATTACGGTGATTTTGAGGGCTATGATATTAACGGTGTTTCTACAGGGTCTTTCCGAGGAAATGAAGTGGCGCTATCTTTTGGTTATAATTATAATATTCCATTTACAGATTTTTATGTAGGCACAAACGTAAAATTAATAACCTCTAAATTAGAGCAATATAATTCTATTGGTGGTGCACTAGATTTTGGCGTCATGTATATCAATGAGCGCTTAGATTTTCATGCAGCCTTAACTGTTAGAAATTTTGGAACGCAATTTAAAACCTATGTAGATCTAAGAGAGCGCTTACCTTTCGAAGTTAATTTTGGGATGTCACAAACCCTAGAATATATACCACTACGTTGGCATTTAACTCTGGAGAATTTACAAGAATGGCCAATTGGCGTTTCTAATCCAGCACGTGCGACAACAGATTTAAGTGGTAACCAAACCGAGGAAAAAGTAGGTTTCTTAAATAATGTCATGCGCCATATTATCTTAGGTGCTGAATTATGGCCAGATAGAGGTTTTAATATAAGATTGGGTTATAATTTTAGACGTGCTGAAGAATTACGTATTTTGGACCAACGTATTTTTTCAGGTTTATCATTTGGTTTGGGCTTAAAAATTAATAAAATGAAGTTTAGTTATACGCATTCTAGGTATACAGGGTCAGCTAATACTAGCTTTTTTGGACTTCAAATGGATTTAAATTAATGAATAAAATAGTTATTGCTATAGACGGATTTTCGTCCACAGGAAAAAGTACAGTTGCTAAGCTTTTGGCAAAAGAATTGGGTTATATTTATGTTGATACAGGAGCTATGTATCGTGCGGTAACTTATTTTGCTCTTGAAAACAACTTTATTTCAAAAGAGAATTTTGATAAGGAAGGCCTGATTTCAGAATTAGAGAATATTCATATTACCTTTAAATTTAATCCCGAATTAGGTTTTGCTGAGGTTTATCTCAACGGAAAAAATATTGAATCAGATATAAGAACTTTAGAAATATCGCAATACGTGAGTCATGTTGCTAAAATTTCGGAAGTGCGAAGAAAATTAGTTCAACAACAACAATTAATGGGAAAAGATAAAGGCATTGTTATGGATGGTCGTGATATTGCTACCGTTGTTTTTCCAGATGCCGAACTTAAAATATTTATGACAGCCTCAGCAGAAACACGTGCAATACGTCGTTATAAAGAACTCTTAGAGCGTGGTCATAATCTAAGCTATAAAGAGGTGCTCCAAAATGTAGTATCTCGAGATGAAATAGATTCTACAAGAGAAGATTCGCCATTAGTAAAAGCAGACGATGCTATAGAGTTTGATAATTCTACGATAACTATTAAACAACAACTTGCCGAAATTAATAAATTAGTTGCTGAAAAATTATCATAAAAAAAGCGACCATAAAGGTCGCTTCTTCATTTTGTTTTCTAAATACTTATTACAAGTTTGGAATCACTAATTCTTGATCTGGATGAATAATATCTGGATTTTTTAGAATGTCTGTGTTAGCAGCAAAGATTTCTTTATACTTCATAGCATCACCATAGTAGTGTTTTGCGATTTTTCCTAAAGTTTGTCCTGAAGTTACGGTATGTCTTGCGTATACAGAGTTATCAGCAACCTTAATATCTGCCATAATATCCGATGGATTATCGCCACCTATTTCTTTGATTTTGTTCCATAGTGCGTCTTTTTCATATGGTGTGTTTGCTGTTCCCCAAATTTTTAATTTGTCTGCAGCTTCTTCAACTTTACCATCTTTAATGTTTAATTCTTCGCCTAAGTCTAATACAGCTTGATATTTAGCTTTATACATAATTATTATATTGTTAATTGTTAATACTAGTTGTAAATATATCAAAATAAATGCCAAAAAATACGTTACATTTCATCAATTTGATATTCAATTGCTTAAGGTGAATTAAACTCAGTAAAATTCATCGAAATATATGTTTGGTTTTACCAAGATTTAGTAGTATTTTTGCGCTCCTTTTCATGGAGTTTTAGAGAGTTGAAGAGGGAAAACAAATTTTAATTAATAACTTCTGTACAGTTTCTCCTAAAAACTTTCAAAACATACAGAATACAAACTATAATCAGCAATGGCTGAAAACAAAACAAAAAAAGCTGAAGTAGCTGTAGAGGCAACTGAAGCTCAGGCAACCCAAGCACCTGTAGTATCTGAAGCTCAGGCAAACCCAGAAAAATTCTTAAAAGAGTTTGATTGGCACAATTACGAAGAAGGTATTGAACAAGTTGCAGACACTAAACTTGAAGAATTTGAGAAATTAGTTTCTGAAAATTTCGTTGATACTTTAGATGATGAAGTTGTAGAAGGAACTGTAATCACTATTACAGATCGTGATGCAATTATTGATATCAACGCAAAGTCTGAAGGTGTAATATCTCTTAATGAGTTCCGTTACAACCCAGGCTTAAAAGTAGGTGACAAGGTTGAAGTATTAATTGATGTTCGTGAAGACGCAACAGGTCAATTGGTATTATCTCACAGAAAAGCTAGAGTAATTAAAGCATGGGATCGTGTAAACAATGCACACGATACAGGAGAAATCGTAAACGGTTTTGTAAAATGCAGAACTAAAGGTGGTATGATTGTAGATGTATTTGGTATAGAAGCTTTCTTGCCAGGTTCTCAAATCGATGTGAAGCCTATTAGAGATTACGATCAGTATGTGAACAAAACGATGGAGTTTAAAGTTGTAAAAATCAACCACGAATTCAAAAATATTGTTGTTTCTCATAAAGCGCTTATCGAAGCAGATATTGAAGAGCAGAAAAAAGAAATCATTAGCCAGTTAGAAAAAGGACAAGTATTAGAAGGTGTTGTTAAAAACATTACTTCTTATGGTGTGTTTATAGATCTTGGTGGCGTAGATGGTTTAGTACACATTACAGACCTTTCTTGGTCACGTATCAACCATCCAAACGAGATTGTTGAGTTAGATCAGAAATTAAATGTTGTTATCCTTGATTTTGATGAAAACAAATCTAGAATTCAATTAGGTCTTAAGCAATTATCTAAGCATCCTTGGGAAGCTTTAAGTGAGGATGTAAAAGTTGGAGATAAAGTAAAAGGTAAAGTGGTCGTAATCGCTGATTACGGTGCATTTATCGAAGTAGAAGAAGGTGTTGAAGGATTAGTACACGTATCTGAAATGTCATGGTCTACGCACTTACGTTCTGCACAAGATTTTGTTTCTGTAGGAGATGAGATTGATGCGGTTATCTTAACTTTAGATAGAGAAGATCGTAAAATGTCACTTGGTATTAAGCAATTAACGCCAGACCCATGGACAGATATTACAACTAAGTATCCTGTAGGTTCTAAACACACAGGTATTGTACGTAACTTTACAAATTTCGGTGTATTTGTTGAATTAGAAGAAGGTATCGATGGATTAATTTACATCTCTGACTTATCTTGGACTAAGAAAATCAAGCATCCATCTGAGTTCTGTAACGTAGGAGATAAACTAGACGTTGTAGTATTAGAATTAGATGTTGAAGGACGTAAATTATCTTTAGGTCACAAACAAACTACTGAAAACCCATGGGATAAGTACGAAACTGAGTTTGCATTAGAATCTGTACACAAAGCAGCGATTACTGAAATCGTTGATAAAGGTGCAACTATTGATTTTAATGAAGATATCACTGCATTTGTACCACAACGTCACTTAGAAAAAGAAGACGGTTCTAAATTAAAGAAAGGTGAAGAAGCTGAATTTAAAATCATTGAGTTCAATAAAGAATTCAAAAGAGTTGTAGCATCTCATACTGCAGTATTTAGAGAAGAAGAAGCGAAGATTGTTAAGCAAGCTGTAAGAAAACAGGAAGCTCAAGCAGCAGAAGCTAAACCTACTTTAGGTGATGCTAACGACGCATTACAAGCACTTAAAGATAAAATGGACGGTAAGAAATAATTCTTCCAGATTTTTATAAAATTAAAAGCCTCACATTTTTGTGAGGCTTTTTTCTGTCAAAATATGAGTTTGATACTCAAATTATTTAGTTTAACTTTGCCAACCAAATACGTTTGGAAGTTATATGAGTCAAAAAGTATTACTTAATTCTAAAGAAGTAAACATTATCCTTCACAGATTGGCTTGTCAACTTATTGAAAATCACAACGACTTTTCCAACACTGTACTTATAGGCCTACAACCAAGAGGTAAATTTCTTGCAGACCGCATAGCAAAGATTTTGAAAGAAGATTACAAAATCAAAAATCTTAACTATGGTCATTTAGATATTACATTTTTTAGAGATGATTTCCGACGTGGCGAAAAACCATTAGAAGCCAACACTACTAATATCAATTTTATTGTTGAGGGTAAAGATGTTGTTTTTGTAGATGATGTATTGTATACAGGCAGAAGTATTCGTGCGGCATTAACAGCAGTTCAATCTTTTGGTAGACCAAATCATATAGAATTACTCACGTTAATAGATAGGCGATTTAGCAGACATTTACCAATACAACCCGATTATAGAGGGCGACAGGTGGATGCCATAAATAAAGAAAAAGTTATAGTAAATTGGGCAGAAAACGAAGGTGAAGATGCTGTTTACTTAATAAATAAATAAGAGCATGAGTCAATTAAGTGTTAATCACTTACTAGGAATTAAATATCTGAACAAAGCGGATATTCAACTTATTTTTGAAACTGCAGACCAATTTAAAGAGGTTATTAATCGTCCGATAAAAAAAGTACCATCATTAAGAGATATTACTATTGCTAATTTATTTTTTGAAAACTCAACCCGAACAAAACTCTCATTTGAGCTTGCAGAAAAAAGACTTTCTGCTGATGTTATTAATTTTTCAGCTTCACAATCATCAGTAAAAAAAGGAGAAACACTTATAGATACCGTAAATAATATCTTATCCATGAAAGTAGATATGGTTGTGATGCGTCATCCTAGTCCTGGTGCTGGTATCTTTTTGTCTAAACATATAGATGCCAGTATTATTAATGCAGGAGACGGTGCCCATGAGCATCCAACACAGGCTTTACTAGATTCTTATTCAATCAGGGAAGCATTGGGAAGTGTAAAAGGAAAGAACGTTGTAATTGTTGGCGATATTTTACATAGTCGTGTAGCATTATCAAACATATATGCATTAAAGCTTCAAGGTGCACATGTCATGGTATGTGGGCCAAAAACATTACTACCAAAATACATAAAAGATTTAGGAGTCAAAGTCGAAACCAATTTAAGAAAAGCATTAGAGTGGTGTGATGTAGCAAATATGCTTCGTGTGCAAAACGAGCGTATGGATATCAGTTATTTCCCTTCAACTCGCGAGTATGCACAGCAATATGGTGTTACCAGAGCCTTATTGAATAGTTTAGAAAAAGAAATAACTATTATGCATCCAGGTCCAATAAATCGTGGTGTAGAGATAACTAGTGATGTTGCAGATTCTGAACAATCCATTATTTTAAATCAAGTTGAAAACGGTGTAGCGATTAGGATGGCAGTAATTTATCTTTTAGCTTCAAAAATAAAGCAATAGCTATGATATTTAATAAAGATGGAAATATCACAATTATAACGCAACAAAAAGCGTCGGTAAAAACTTTGGTAAATAATATCGAGCAAGTCTACGAAAAGTATAAAAATGACCATATTATTGTTAGACTTTCGAGTTTAGATGATATTTCACTCGAGGATATTATTGAGTTTCTTATAGTAAGTAACACACATCGTGGTGATAAAAAATCGTTTGTTTTAGTATCTGATAAAGTAGATTTAGACACGATGCCAGATGAAATTTGTATTGTGCCAACAATGCACGAAGCTTACGATATTATTGAAATGGAAGATATTGAACGTGACTTAGGATTTTAGAAAATGAAATTAAATATTCTAGGCTGCTATAGTGCGACACCACGGACATTCACAAATCCGACATCCCAAGTTTTAGAAATAAAAAACCATCTTTTTTTAATTGATTGTGGCGAAGGTACACAAGTGCAACTTCGGAAGAATAAGATTAAATTTTCTAGAATTAAACACATTTTTATTTCTCATCTTCATGGTGATCATTACTTTGGGTTGGTAGGATTAATATCTACTTTTAGATTACTTAAGCGTGAAGCTGACCTTCATGTCTATGGACCAAAAGGATTAAAGCAAGTCATTACACTTCAGATGAAACTTTCGGACTCATGGACCAATTATAACCTATACTTTCATGTGTTAGAATCTAAGGACTCTGAATTAATATTTGAAGATGATAAAGTCGAAGTATATACCATACCACTGATTCATCGTGTGTACACCAACGGTTTTTTATTTAAAGAAAAGGAAGGCGAACGTAAATTGGATTTGAAAGCTGTCTTAAATAGTAATATAGACAAGTCTTATTTTAGAAAGCTAAAACAAGGAGCAGATGTCACTAACGAACACGGAGAACTAATAAAAAATAGTACAGTCACATTACCACCACCAAAAGCAAAATCTTATGCGTTTTGTAGTGATACGGCATATAATGAAGCTATTGTCCCAATAATAAAAGAAGCGGATGTACTTTATCACGAATCTACATTCTTAGAAAGGCATGAGAATTTGTGTGAAACTACAAAACATAGCTCTGCAAAACAGGCGGCTACTATAGCCAAAAAGGCTAATGTAGGGAAATTGATTTTAGGACATTATTCTACACGATACGATGATTTATTCTTATTTAAAACAGAAGCTGAGCCTATATTTAGTAATGTAGAATTGGCAGATGATGGAAAAGTTTTTGAATTTAAACCATAAGCAATGGAAAAGGATTTAGGAGATTACAGGAAATCATATGAAAAAGGAGAGTTGTTATTATCTAAGGCACCAGAAAACCCAATTGAATTATTTAGAGATTGGTTTTTAGAAGTTGATACACATTTTAATGTGGGCGAAACCAATGCCATGACTATTTCTACTTTAGGTTTAGATGGTTATCCAAAGAGTAGAGTAGTGCTACTTAAAAAATACACACATGAAGGTTTTATTTTTTATACCAATTACAATAGCGAAAAAGGAAAAGCTATACTTCATAATCCAAATGTCTGTTTGTCCTTTTTCTGGCCAGCTGCAGAACGTCAGATAATAGTTAAGGGGAAAGCTGAGAAGATTGCAGAAAACTTAAGTGATGGTTATTTTGAATCTAGACCAAGAGGAAGCCAATTAGGAGCTATAGCATCTAACCAAAGCGAAGTTGTAAAAGATAGAGCGGAATTAGAAAATAGATTAAAAGCATTAGAAGAAAAATTCGAAGGAAAAGATATAGAACGTCCTGAATATTGGGGTGGGTTTATGGTAAAACCAGTAGAACTAGAGTTTTGGCAAGGAAGACCTAACCGTCTACACGATAGAATACGTTATAAATTAGAAGATAATTACAACTGGATGGTTGAGCGACTATCACCTTAATTAAATAAACGACGAAATAAAATTAAAACAGGGTCAAGTGCATTTAACAATACTTTAAAAACGATAAAAAACATTGAGTAAAATCTTAAAATACTGTCAATTCTTCGTTTATTTAATAATTTATAAGATGTTATACCTTTACAATGATATTGTATAAATTTGTGCAACCTATGATTTTAATCTAACAAATAAAACGGTTTATCGTAAAAAACATGTATTTAATCGATGAAAGAGAAGAGGGTTATCCTTATTAGACACGCAAAATCTTCATGGGAATACGGTATAGGAGATATTGATAGACCTTTAAAGAAAAGAGGGATTAAAGATGCTTCAACAATAGCTAAAGTTTTTAAAGAAAAAAACTACGTACTTGATAGAATTTATTCAAGCCCCGCCAATAGAGCATTTTCAACCTGTAATATTTTTAAGAGAAATTTGAATTGGACAGATAATGAAATTGAAATTGTAAATGAATTATATGATTTTGGCGGAGAGTCTGTACTAAACTTTATTGCTACACTAAATAACACATTAGATACCGTCGTAATTTTTGGACATAATCATGCATTTACCGCTATAGCCAATATGCTTGGAGATAAGTTTATTGATAATTTACCAACATCGGGTTTGGTTGTTTTAAAATTCAATATAGATTCATGGGAGTTTGCTAGATATGGAGAAACAGAGCTTCTTATGTTTCCTCGCGATTATAGAGCTTAATTTTTTACAAAATATTATAGTACTTCTTTTTTTGAACGGTTATATTTGAAAAAAGATTTCTTCATGACCAAACTCAATAATTCGTACATCAATCGAGAGCTAAGTTGGCTACAGTTTAACGCTCGAGTGCTTCAAGAAGCTGCAGATGAAAATGTACCCTTAATAGAACGGTTACGTTTTATAGGAATTTTCTCTAATAATTTGGATGAATTTTTTAAGGTAAGATACGCTACGGTAAAGCGTATAGATCAGGCTGGTAAAGGTGGTAAAAGTCATCTTGGAGGTATCAAAGCTAGTGATTTATTAGAACGAATCACAGAGATAGTTATAGAGCATCAAAGAACTAGTTTAGGGATTCTTGAGAGTATTCAAGACAAATTAAAAGAACAAGACATTCATATTATTAACGAAACTCAAATCCAAAAGGCTCATCACGATTACATAAAAAGTTATTTTTATGAAGAAGTAAGCCCAGCTTTGGTAACTATAATTCTTAATGAAAATGTAGAACTTCCCCTACTTAAAGATAGTGCCGCCTATTTGATTGTTAAGATGAATTTAAAAAACAATATAAAACAATATGCACTCATAGAAATATCCAAGGCTATGAATAGGTTTGTGGTATTACCAAAAATTGGAGAAAAAAGTTACATCATTTTAATAGATGATTTGTTGCGCTATAGCTTGAAAGATATTTTCAATATTTTTGATTATACATCCATATCTGCTAACATGATAAAAATCACCAGAGATGGGGAGTTGGACTTTGATAGCGACTTAAGTAAAAGCTTTATAGATAAAATATCTGACAGTGTTAGGGATAGAAAAATTGGTGAGCCAGTTAGGTTTGTTTATGACTCTACTTTAGACGAAGAAACTTTAAAATATTTAATGGAAAAAATGGGTATTGACTCTAAAGACAGCGTTATACCCGGTGGTCGCTATCACAATAGGCGTGATTACATGAGTTTTCCTAGTCTTGGTCGGAAGGATTTACTGTACGATAAAATAAATCCGCTACCAGTCAAAAATCTAAGTTTAGAGCAGAGTATTTTTAGTACTATATCCAATAAAGATTATATGGTACATACACCTTATCATACGTTTTCATACATCGTTAAGTTTTTGCGTGAGGCTGCTTTGGATCCAACTGTAAAGTCAATAAAGATAACGATTTATAGGCTTGCACAAATATCTCATGTTGCTAGTTCTTTAATAAATGCAGCAAAAAACGGAAAAAAAGTGACCGTTTCTATAGAGTTAAGAGCACGCTTTGATGAAGAAGCAAATATCAACTACGCTGAACAAATGCAAGATGAAGGTGTAAACATGCTATTTGGTGTTCCAGGCCTAAAAGTACATAGTAAAATGTGTGTAATTGAGCGTGAAGAGCATCAAAAAATCAAACGTTATGGTTTTGTAAGTACTGGAAATTTTAACGAGTCTACTGCCAGGATTTATACAGATTTCACACTATTTACAGCAGATCAGAGGATACTAAAAGATTTAAATAAAGTTTTTAATTTTTTTGAAGTTAATTACAAAATTTACCGTTACAAACATATTATTACATCACCTCACTACACCCAGACAAAACTGTTTGGACTGATAGATAATGAAATTGATAATGCAAAAGCTGGCAAATCTGCTTACATAAAGCTTAAGATGAATAGTATGAGTAGCCACAATATGGTAGATAAACTCTACGAAGCTAGTAGAGCAGGTGTAAAAATACAAATGATTATAAGAGGTATTTGCTGCTTAGTACCTGGTGTTGAAGGGATGAGTGATAATATTGAAGTTATTAGTATTGTAGACAAATTTTTAGAGCACACAAGACTTTTTATATTTTCAAATAATAATGACCCTAAAATATATATATCTTCAGCAGATTGGATGACAAGAAATATTGATAATAGAGTAGAGGTCAGTTGTCCAATATATGACACAGAGATTAAACAAGAGCTTCAAGATATTTTTGATATTTGTTGGAGAGACAACGTAAAAGCTAGAATTATAAATCAAAACCAAGATAATAGTTATAAAATTTCGACTACTGACAAAAAAATTAGAGCACAGTTTGAAATTTATGACTATTACAAAAATAAACTAGAAGTCTCAGATGCTTAAAATAAAAAAATACGCTGCCATAGATATAGGTTCTAATGCTGTAAGACTATTAATAAAAAGTATAATAGAGCAAAAGGATAAACCCGTAATTTTTAAAAAAAATGCTCTAGTTAGAGTGCCTATTAGGTTAGGAGCTGATGTTTTTGTTTCTGGCGCAATATCCGAATATAATAAGCAGCGTATGCTAGACACAATGACTGCTTTTTACTTATTAATGAAATCTCATGGCGTAGTTAATTACAAAGCATGTGCAACTTCCGCTATGCGAGATGCCTCAAATGGCGGTGAGGTCTGTAAACTGGTTGATGAAAATTGTAATATTAAAATAGATATTATAGACGGAGAAGAAGAAGCAACAATAATTGCTGCAACAGACCTGAACAAATTTATTAACCCTAATAAAACATATTTATACGTAGATGTAGGTGGAGGAAGTACGGAGTTTTCAGTAATTCATAATTCTGAAAAAATAGAATCTAAATCATTTAGAATAGGTACTGTAAGATTATTAAACGACAGTGTTACGAATGAAACATGGCGTTCTTTAGAAGATTGGATAAAAAGTCACACAAATATTTATGATAAGATAGAACTTATTGGCACTGGTGGTAACATTAACAAAATATTCAAAATATCAGGTAAGGATATAGGTAAGCCATTATCTTACTTCTATTTAACCAGCTATTTTAAAAAGCTACAAGATTACACTTACGAAGAAAGGATTACTGAACTCAACCTTAATCAGGATAGAGCTGATGTTATTATTCCAGCGTTGCGCATTTATTTATCTGCAATGAAATGGAGCGGAGCAAAAGACATATTAGTGCCAAAGATTGGTTTGTCAGATGGTATTGTAAAGAGTATTTATTATGATACAATTAGCAGCGTAAGCCTATGATACGATAGTTTGTCCTATTTATTCTATCAAAAATCTATTTAATGTTTAGAGGTCATCACTTAACTACTCATTAATTCCGAGTGACATATTTTATCCTTATCGACCATTTTAGTAATAAGGTTATTGAATATAGTGTTCTTGCTTTGTGAACGGTTTATTCTAAAGCAAAACTCATTAAAATATCGGTTTAAATTATGATGACCTACCCAAGAATAAGTTGTTCTAATCCAAGATTTAACTTGATGTATCATTGTATGTAATGCTTTGAAATTTAATCCATTGTTACTCTCAATTTGTTCTATATTATATGCCTTAGCGATAGGTCTATAACCTCTCCATTTATCTGTATTAACTTTTGCTTCCCTACTAATATGATTCACAAAAATGTACTGAAGTGATTTTGCTGAAAAATCATCTATTTTCATAGCATACATTCTTCTTACTTTTCCGTCTTCCGTAAGCTGAACTGCTGTTACAGCTTTCTTTTTCTTAGTATCATAACTCCTTCCTATTTTGTTTTCTTCCTTA
>NZ_JABDQL010000031.1 GCF_013042245.1 Winogradskyella sp.
CTTATTGAAAAATCAGATATACAGAAAGCGAGTAAGGTGAGATCTACTAAAGGACTGAGTCTACATGTTTATGGACGATTAGCCGCAGCCTTTATAACACTAATATTTAACTCTTGATTCGCATTAAAAAGATAAAGTTAGTAAAGAAAAGTCTAAATATCCTTAATCGTTAAGCGCAATACAGAGCAAGCAGATTTTTCGGTAAACTTGTCTTTCCCTGTTCCGAAGAGCACTGAAATCCAACTGTCTTTTTGAGGTGTACCTAAAATGAGTAAATCATAGGAAGCGGAGGCTTTTGATATGGCTTCAATAGAATTGTTAGATTTTACGACCTCCAACCTTGATTCTGCTTTGGCGCAATTTAGTAACGCTTTCGAGGTGTCTTTGAGTTCGTTTAAGTCTTCGTTTGAAATTTCTTCTGACACAACACGTAGCAATGAAAAAGAAGCGCCGTAGAACTGACTTATTCTATCTGCAACATCTATAAACTTTTTGTCATTTCTGCCTGGTCTTAAAGCAATTAAAACCTTCCCAACGTGACGGACACCGTTATCTTTAAATAAAGCAAAGTTGGAGTTTATATTAGTCATTAACCAGCCTATAGGATTGTTAATTAAAATACCTGTTCTGGCTCTTCCATTCCACCCAAAAACAAGCCAGTCACAATGTGTTTGGTCGCTAAGATCGTGAATAGTGTCTGACATGTTGTGAGTGACCACAGATTCGAAATCAATGTCAATTTTTTTAGATTCTGCTAATCTAGAAAATCGTCTCGCTAGCGAATTAATTTTTGGATTTTCGTCAACTAGGGCTTCTAAGAAGGTTTGGTTTGGTACCTCAGTAATGTTAGCAACTTGTAATTTTTCCTTTGTGTTAAGCGCAGCACCAATTTCAACTAACATTTCTGGAGATGTTTCATTTCCTAGAAGCGGTACAACAACACCTGCATCGTCTAAAATTTCGCCGTCTAAGAAATCTCTATTAACAACTATCTCGTTGGCTAATCTTCTTTTTTTTCTGTTTTTCTTTTTATAAAACAAATAAAGCGCCGGACGGTGACCATATTTTCTCAAAACTCCAGTTCTTGAGGTTTTCTTACCGAATTTAAGATAAATTAAAACCCCAATAATTGTTATAAGTAGAATGGCAAGAAGCGGTACGAAGCCTAGCAAAATCAGTAGAATAATTCCGCTTAAGATTCCAAAAAGCTGAATAAATGGATAAAAAGGCGATTTATATGGTGGGTTATACCATTGCGTCGCTGTTTCTCGTAAAATGATAACACAGGCGTTAACAGATACAAACATCATAACCATAAATGCGCTAGCGAGCTTAGCAATTTTTTCTACATCAAAAAACAAAATCACCATCGCCATTACAATGCAAGTCATAACTATTGTAACTACTGGTGTTAAATATTTAGGGTGAATTTTACTCATAAATTTTGGCAGAAGCTGGTCAATTGCCATTGCAAACGGAAAACGAGATGCAGCTAAAACTCCTGAGTTTGCCATAGAAACCAAAGTAATTACGCCCACAATTGCTGCTGCATAACCTACGTAATTGCCTCCCAGTAAATTTGAAATAGTATAGATTGGCTTTATATCAGTACTTAAGGTTTCCATAGGTATATTACCTACTAAAACAAATGCTACTGATACATAAATCAAAGACATAATGACCAACGAAAGCATCATTGCGCGTGGAAGATTTACACTAGGGTTTTTAATTTCACCTGCAATAGCAGCGATTTTTGTAACACCAGCATAAGAAATATAAACAAAAGCTACAGTAGAAGCTAAACCAATATTTCCATTAGAAAATAATGGGTCTAGTAAGTCTTTATTAACATTAGGAATTCCAAAAATTAATATTACCGCTAGACTCACAAGGCTTATTGTAACAATAACAATTTGGACTTTACCTACTTTTTTAATTCCAAAGATGTTTAGAAAGAGAATTATTAATAGAAAAAAAAGTGCTGCGTACTTAGTAAAGCCTTCATCAATACTAACCAGAACAGTAAGGTAAGCTCCGAAACCAACTAAGGCAAATGAACTTTTTAGGAGCAAGGACAACCAAAGACCAATACCGGCTATTGTTCCAAAAACAGGCCCAAAAGTACGTTCTATGTATACATATGTACCGCCAGAAGATGGCATTGATGTGGCAAGTTCGCTTTTTGATAAAGCCGCTGGAAGAATACAAACCGCAGCTAATAGATATGCAATCCAAACTGAAGACCCTGTTTTAGCTGCAGCAATTCCTGGAAGTACAAAAATTCCACTTCCCAACATACCTCCAATACTAATTGCTATTGCAGAAGCGAGAGTTACACTTCGAGTAAGTTTCTTCAAATTGTAAAATTTTATCCGAAAATAGGGTTTTTTTTACAGCCCAAAAAATCACAATTAAATCTAAAAGGCATTCCGCTATTTTCAAGGTTTTTCTTATTTTGCATCTTATATGAAATTATACCCAATCGAAGCTGGAAATTTTAAGCTAGACGGTGGCGCTATGTTTGGTGTTGTGCCTAAATCATTATGGCAACGCGCTAATCCTGCAGACGCCAATAATATGATAGATATTGCAGCCAGATGTTTACTTATTGAAGAAGGAAGTCGTTTGATTTTAATTGATACAGGAATGGGTAATAAGCAAAGCGAAAAATTTTACGGCTATTACCATTTGTGGGGAGATGACTCTATAGACAAATCGTTAAAAAAATATGGTTTTCACCGTGATGATATTACCGATGTGTTTATGACGCACCTGCATTTTGATCATTGCGGTGGTAGTGTTCAGTATAATAAAGACCGAACAATGCTAGAGCCCGCATTTAAAAACGCATATTTTTGGAGCAACCAAGACCATTGGAAATGGGCTACCGAACCCAACCGAAGAGAAAAAGCCTCTTTTTTAAAAGAAAACATTTTACCCATGGAAGAAAGTGGGCAGCTTAAGTTCACATCGCTTCCACAAGATAATATTCTGAAAAACTCTCAATTAGGTTTTGATATTTTCTTCGCCAACGGCCATACCGATAAGCAAATGATTCCTATAATTCATTACAATGGAAAAACCATTTGTTTTATGGCAGATTTACTTCCAACCGCTGGTCATTTACCTATTCCATTTGTAATGGGTTACGATACAAGACCATTACTTACACTTGATGAAAAAGAGCTGTTTTTAAATTTAGCTGCAGACAATAATTACTATTTATTCTTGGAGCATGATGCTCACAATCAAATAATAACAGTAAAACATACCGAAAAAGGCGTAAGGCTTAATAAAACTTATACATGTAAAGATTTATTTTAAATTTTTTGAATTAATTATGAAACGAGCATGCTAAACATATTATCACCTAAAGGAATGGTTAATAGCGAACAGCATGTGTCCTTATAAAAACAATACATATAAACTCATGAAATACTACGGAAAACTCACAATTATTTATGCTTCTCTAGCAGCTGTTTTAGTTGGTTGTGGCGGTTCGCCATTAATATCAACACCTATTGAAAATATTGACAGTTCACCACTTAAAGTGTCTGAACTTACTGAGGCTGAAAAAGAAAACTGGGGTCACTTAGACCTTGAAAAAGACACCATTCCAGGAATGGGTGTAGACCGTGCTTACGGGGAAGTTATTAAGGGTAAAAAAGGAAAGAAAGTTATTGTTGCGGTCATAGATTCTGGTATCGATATTGACCATGAAGATTTAGATAACGTTATATGGACTAATGAAGATGAAATTGCAAACAACGGAAAAGACGATGATAAAAATGGTTATGTAGATGACATTAACGGTTGGAATTTTTTAGGAGAAGGTTATGATGAGCAATTGGAATATGTGCGCCTAATTGCTTCTGACGATAAGAGCAATCCAAGATATGCTGAAGCAGCGAAATTATATGAAGAAGAATATAGCACGTGGACGGGTAGAAAAACACAATACGACCAAATTTATCAGCAGGTTATCAATAACGACGAAATCCTATCTAAACACTTAGGAAAAAAAGACTACACCAAAGATGACGTTAATAATATTAGTTCGACTGACCAATCTATCCAAGGCGCTGTTCAGTTTGCAAAGTTTATTTACGCTAATGGTATAGAATCTATGACTGATGCCAAAAAAGAATTATCTGGTGCTTTGGAGAGTATCAATGACCACTTAAACTACAATCTAAACAAAGACTTAAACGGTCGTAAAACGGGAGACAATCCAAATGATTTTAACGATAAACCAGGCTATGGAAATGGAAATATAAAACCTGTTAAAAAATCGGAAAGTCATGGTACTCATGTAGCAGGTATTATTGCTGCAGAACGCAATAATGGAAAAGGTGCAAACGGGGTGGCTAATAATGTGCAAATTATGGTTATAAGAGCTGTGCCAAACGGTGATGAATACGATAAAGATATTGCAAAAGCTATACGCTATGCTGTAGATAACGGTGCTTCAATTATTAATGGAAGTTTTGGAAAATCATTTTCGCCACACAGCGATTGGGTACATGAAGCTATAAAATATGCGGCTGATAATGATGTATTAATAGTACATGCAGCAGGAAACGACAGTAAAGATATTGATGTTGAGCCAAATTTTCCCACGGACAATATTAACGGAAAAGAAGTGGCTGATAACTACATCTCTGTTGGTGCTTTAGCCCCAAAATATGGGAGTAGTATGAAGGCAAGTTTTTCTAACTATGGTGACCAAAATGTAGATGTTTTTGCGCCTGGCGCACAAGTGTATTCTACAACACCTGAAAGTGAATACGATACTAAAGGCGGAACCTCGATGGCTGCACCAGCAGTTGCTGGTTTAGCAGCTTTAATCCGTTCTTACTATCCAAAATTAAAAGCTACTCAAGTAAAAGGTGTTATTTTAAATTCGGGATTAGAATTAAATACAAAAGTAGTCGTTGGTGGTGACGCTAAAGACGTAAGACCTTTTGCTGAATTATCTAAATCAGGACGCATTGCTAATGCTTACAACGCCTTAATCATGGCTTCAAAATTATAATAAACAACTATGAAACGCGCATGCAAAACATATTATCACCCAAAGGAATGATTAATAGCGAACAGCATGTGTCCTTAAAAAACAATACATATAAACACATGAAAGAGATTCCTTTTTTTTCGGTTATTATACCTCTATACAATAAAGAAAAATACATACTAAAAACACTTGAGACTGTAATTAATCAGAGTTTCAACAATTTTGAAGTTATTATTATTGACGATGGTAGTACGGATAACAGCGTTAACTTAATAGAAAATATTGAAGATAATAGAATAAAGATATTTCATAAAGAAAACCAAGGTGTTTCTTCTGCTAGGAATCATGGTATGCAAAAAGCCAAGTCAGATTACATAGCTTTTTTGGATGCAGATGACCTTTGGCTAGATCATCATTTACAAATACTATTTGATTTAATTCAAGAATTTCCTGAGGCTGGTTTATTCAGTACTGGATACTTAATATCTTTCAATTCTCATAAAAAAAGAGCCGTAATTAAAGGATTACCAGATGAGTTTAAAGGTATTATAACAAACTTTTTTAAAAACAACCTTTATTCCCCAATAGTCAACTCCTCAATTGCCGCAATTAAAAAGTCTGTTTTAACAAATGTAAATGGTTTTGATTTGAATTTAAAATCAGGACAAGACACTGATTTTTGGATCAGAGTAGCTTTAGAAAACAAAGTAGCATTCCATAATGTTGTCACAGGTATTTACATGAAAAATGACGAAAGCCTGTCTAATAGTATATTTGTAAAAGACAGAATAAAATTCTTAAACAAATTCACACATCTCGAAACAATTAACAAAGGGCTAAAACAATATATGGATATGAATAGATACTCAGTTGCTATCTACTATAAAGTATTGAATAAAAATACAATTAGCAAATCTGTTTACGATGATATTAGTAAAGATAATTTGAGTTTAAAGCAGCGGCTAGTATACCATATACCTCAAAAAATATTGAAGTATTTATTTAATACAAAAAAGAGGTTAGATAAGTTAGGTTTTTTTTTGAATCTATATAGATAACTAAACTCTACTTAATTTCTTATAAGTTTTGATGGCCATTTTAGACATTTTATACTTTGAACCGAAATCCTTGAATTGCATAATGTTTTTTCTATAAAGGAAAGCGAGAAACTTAAAAATATATAAATCTGACCAAAATCTGTAACTGATGTAATACAAAACAGCTTTGGTCTTTATATAATTATCACATCCTATATCGGTTGAACTTTCTGAAGAATGTTTTACAATATATTTATTCACATGCCACATAATTAAATCATTCTTCAATAAATCTCTCAAAAACAAAAATTCTTCGCCAGATTTAAAAACACTGCCGAGGCCAAATAACTCATTAAATTTAATTTTCATATTTAGTATATCTTGCCTTCTAAAAGCAATTTCAACAGAGGAAACATGAATTATATCTGAATAACAATTAAGTTTTTTTGACTTTTTAGGATAAGTTTTATAGTCATTACCTTCAAAAGTTCTAACTCTAAATTGTATAAGTGAAGCCTTATCGAAACTAAAAAAAGTGTTTTTAACTTCTTCTTGAAAACCGCTTGCAAATTCAGTATCATCATCAGCAATTAGACAAATATCTCCAATGGTGTTTTTTATAGCCAGATTTCTACTTTTTGATATGCCCTTCTCGTAACTGTTTATAACCCTTATATTTTTAGTTTGAGTTTTTAGTTCAGAGCCAATTTTTGTTTGATTAATTATTAGAATATTTAGTTCATCCCTATCTTCAAAAGGGAACATAGCATCTAGAAAATCTAACGATGTCCTGTTCATAGTTGAAATAAGAATCTCAAGAATCATAAGTATTTTCTTTTAACTTAAACAAGGTATCTTCAATGCTAAAATAAGTTTTTATCCTTGGGATAATCTATTTTTTTAGTTTTATTTGAATAACTTCCAAATGTTTATGATAGAGCTCTCCATACATCTAATGACTTACAATAATGAAGAATTTATTGAAGAGACATTGCAATCTATTTTTAAGCAAAATACTGATTTTAGTTATGAAATTGTTGTTGGAGATGATTGTTCTACTGATAATACGCTAAGCATCATAAACAAGTATAGTAAAAAACACCCAAATCTTTTTGCTATTGAGAAGAATCCTAATCAATTAGGTATTCTAAAGAACTTTAAAGCCACTTTAGATAGGTGTAACGGTAAGTATATCTTCGATATTGCCGGAGACGATATTATAAAAACAGAAGATGCCTTACAAAAAATAATGAATGTCTTTAGAGCGAATCCGACTCTAGGCTTTGTAGATTCTGGTTATGACAAATTCTTAGTTTCTTCTAATAAATGTATTTCATTCATAAACAAAAATACCATTACCATTGATAATGAAAAATATAGAGATAGTATTTTTTTAGGCAAGGTAATACCAGTTGGCGTTTGCTACAATAAAGAAGCTTTATACAAGTATGTAGATTTTGATTTTTTTATACAAAAAAACATTACTATAGAAGATTATCCCATATTGGTAAGTTTAGTTTCAAATTGCGAGTTTGGGCGTGTAGATGAATCCTTACACGAATATCGTTTGCATCTGGAATCCTACACACAAACTCCGTCATTTGAAAGGGCACATTTTTTAAGAAATCAAATGTTAGAATTGTTTAACTTTTTTAAAACGAAATATAATTTCTCTGAAAAGCTGAATAGAATCTTTCTAGAGAATCATAACAAATCTTTACTTTTTCTTTCTGGAGTTTACCAAAATAAATCTGTAGGAAGAGAAACTTATAAATCTATTAAGAATAAGAGCCTTAGGGATTTTATACATTATCTTGCAAGTCAATATCCTTTGGTTCGCTCGATAATAAAGTTGAGAAAAAAACTTTTATTTAAAGCTCTTTAAGTCTCTTATGTAGTCGTCTTCACTAAATAAGTCTGATGCTATAACCAAGCAAACAGAACCCGATGAAAAATTATCAAGTTCTCTCCAAATCATATTAGGAATTAACAGACCTTCATCTGGCTTATTTAATGTGATACTGGTCTTATTCCCATCTACATCTGATAATGATACATTAAAGCTGCCACTTAAGGCTATTAAAAACTCAAATTGCTCTTTGTGCGCGTGTCCACCACGATAGGAACCACTTGGCACATCATATAGATAATAGACCCTTTTTATGGGATAAGGCAATATATCTTTCTCGATTACAGATAGGTTTCCGCGAATATCTTTAATTTTGGGGATATCAATAAGCTTTATGTTTTTTATACTCATTTTTTCTCTACAATTTGTTTTTAATCAATTCCTTTAATCCAATAAACCTGTTTAGCATAAATAATGTGTAAACCAAAGAAAAAAGAACAACAACGATTAACAAAACCGATTTACTGAACGTAGTTTCAAGATACACCAAATAAAGTGTTAGAAAACACAAAAACATACTTGTAATCATAATTCTAATAAAGTCTTTACCAAACGAAAACTTGTAATGATTGCCAACCACATTTCTTATTAAAATTGTATATAAGATGTAATATATCATATAACTTATACCAATACCAGTTATGCCTTTAAATCTATAGCCTATTACAATCATTACAAATAACACTATGTTGGATATTATTTCAATCTTAACATATAACTTAGAATCACCCTTGGCTATTATTATAAAACCCATGACCCAAGAGACTGCTTTAAAAAGAATCCCAACTATACCAAAAGAAATCATACCGACAATTGGCAGAAATTCCTCAGTATATAATAGCTTAACTATAAATGACTTAAAAATTAAAAATAACACAATGATAGGCGTTAAAAGTAGCACCGTTATTATAGCTTGTTTATTTACTGCTTTTTTGACTAAACTATTCTTTGAGGCTACTTCAGATAAACGTGGAAAAAAATCTTTACTAAGCGCATTAAAAAAAAGTAAAACATAAGAATCTATTAAGACTATCCCAGCAGTAAATAAACCAACTTGTTCAACGCCTCCACTATTTGTAATATAAATTTGCACTGAATATGAATTGACCAAAGATGCTAAGGCTCCTAAACTCAAAACAATTCCAAGTCTTAGCATACTTTTTCCTTCAATAATCGTATTCTTAATAGATATTAAAGTCTTTGTTATTGAAACTTGTAATACAAAATATCTAGAAGAAAGATATGCTGTAGCAGCAGTAATTACTATTACCCATGGTATACCACTTTGACCAAAAAAGTAATAAATTATAGCTGCAAAAAGCAATGAAAAAAAACTTGCTAGAATAGTAGACTTGGCTAGCTTTTTTAACTCATTAAAGCCTTGTAAAATAGCCATATTTCCAACAGTCATTTGATTAAAAAAAACAGCTACTGAGATGATAATAAAGTATATGGTAAAATCATTATTGCCAAATGCAATTTTACTTAAGAGTGGTGAAATTATGAGTATTATTAGCGCTCCTAATAATCCTGTTAGCCATGTTAGCCTTTTGGTAATGGCAACTTTGCGTGATACTTCACTTTTGTCCTCATTAGTTTTTGAAGCAGCTATCTCTTTTACAGAGCTAAAATCAAGTCCCAATCTGCTTATACCCAAGATAAGATTTACTGTAGAGGTTAAAATTCCTAAAATTCCTAAACCAGCTGTACCTATTAGTATCGCAACTATTTTAGATTTTGCTATGGAAATTAATACATTGAAAAACTGAACGCCACCAAATATAGATGTTGCCTTTAATATCTGCTTATATTCGTTACGATTATCTTTCAAATAGTCTTATAATTTGAAATAACCTGTATTACGCTATCTACTTCTTTTTCACGCAATAACTGATTAACAGGTATGCTCAATACCTCGTCACAAATTTTTTCAGTTATTGGATAAGATAAATGATTGCTTCCTGCATAAGCTTTTTGTTGATGTACAGGCACAGGGTAATGTATTGAAGACTCAATATTATTTCTAAGTAAATAGTCTTTAAAATCATCTCTACTTCTTGTCTTGATAACAAAAAGATGAAAGACATGTTCTTCTAAATTCTCACAGACCGGAAGCTCAATTAATTCTGAACTAATCTCACTAATATAGCGTCGTGCTATTTGTTGTCTTTGTTTATTGTCTTGATCTAAATAATTGAGTTTTACTCTCAAAAAAGCAGCTTGTAACTCATCTAATCTACAGTTGTAACCTCTAAAACTATTTATATATGAAGTTTCTCTTCCATAATTTCTAAGCTTAAAGATAATTTCGGCCAATTCACGATTATTAGTCGTAATCGCACCTGCATCTCCTAATGCACCAAGATTTTTTGTTGGGTAAAAACTAAAAGCAGCTACATTAGATACATTTCCTGCCTTTCTACCATCTCTGTAGACAGCACCATGAGCTTGTGCAGCATCTTCTAGAAGTAACAAATCATGCTCTTTGCATAAGCGCTCTAATACCTCAACATTAAATAGCTGACCATAAAGATGCACTCCTAAGATAGCCTTGGTTCTTTGTCCTATTGCAGCTTCAATTTTATGGATATCTATATTAAAAGTATTGTAATTAGGGTCTACAAAAACGGGGATTAAGCCTGCTCTACTTACTGCCAAAACTGTAGCTATATAAGTGTTTGCTGGCACTATAACCTCATCACCTTCTTTAAGTTTTCCTAACTTTTTATAGGCTTCAAAAATTAGACATAAAGCGTCCAAACCATTACTGACTCCAATACAATATTTTGTGTTACAATACTGTGAAAACTCTTTTTCAAACCCTTCAACTTGTTGACCAAGCATGTATGTTCCAGAGTCTAAAAAAGTATCAAATACTTCGCTAAATCTGTTTTTATATGATTCATTGATTGACTTTAGGTCTAAAAATTTTATCATACAAGAATATTATTTAATAATTTATAATTATTTGTATTGACCTCATAGATATCTTGCGTGATTGTTCTGGCTCCAAAGCCCTCTTTCCAATAGTATAAACCTTTATTTATTTGACCTTTATTATTAGAAGATGATGTTCCAAAATCGAAATAATAGTTTTCTTCAAAAAAATCATTAAGTAATTTATAAATTAAATAGTCTAGACTCCCTAAACTATTGTTTTCAGAGTTACCAGAAATATATTGGGTCTTCACAACATTTTTTGAAATGAATAACGTTGTACCTGCAACTATTTCTTTACCTCTATAGATATTCACCTGAATAATATTATCTGGGAACTTATTTTTTAATGATACTATTTCTTCTAAAGTATGAACGGGTTTTGATTGGTATTTATTTTCTAGATTAGGTAGTAATATTTCTTTCCAAAAATCCTCTATCTTATCATCAAACCTTAGTAATAAACCATGTTTAACTCCTCTCTTGTAGCCTTCTAACCTATTCTTTGAAAATATAAACGAGCTTTTTAAGTTAATGACTGATAGTGCACGTTTATCTAACAACTTAGCTTCAGATAAAAACAACAAGTACTCTATTTCATTATTGCCGTATCTACTGTAAAAATCCGGTAACAAGTTTAGCTGTAATACTTCAATTTTCAAATCAGATAGGTAAGCCAAAAGTTGCTTAAAAATCTCAGAAACAATTCTAAATTTCAATTCTTTTGTAAATACCAAGCCTCCATAGGTAAGTCCTTGATGAGAATATAATTTATCTCCCTTAAGATTTGCAGGAAGAACAGCTATTAAATTATTGGAATCAAATACCATTATCGAATAATCATCGAATCTATCAGAATGATAATCCATGTAATCTCTTTGAAATAAAAATGTAGAGTTTTTTGCAGTAATTACAAAAGAATTCCAGACGTTATACATCTCTTTAGAATATTTTAAAAAATTGTATTTAACCATCTAAAATTAATTTCGCTTTTAGCGTTTGGAGAGTCTACAAATAAATGCCCTAGCCAAATATCGATAAAAGAATAGGGTAATGCAATAAAGATTGAGTTTTACAATTTAATACTTATGGCGAGTCCTCTGGTATAATACCAAATAAAGAACTACTAAATATCAAAATCACAATTCCTAAGTGCAATAGATGTGTTAAAAAATGTCCCATAACTGCACCTTCTAATCCAAAAACATCTATCAAATAAATACTAGAAAAATATAAGATTACAAATAAGAAAATTTCTAGAATAATAAAATGGCTAAACATCTTTTTAGCCAAAAACTGATAGGCAATGACCATTGCTAGTACTCTAATAAAATCACCAAGAAATTGCCACATAAACAAACTTTCTGTAGGTAAAAATTCTTCAGAAAAAATTAATCTTACTACAAATTTTCTCAGCAAATACATAAGGAGAAGTAAACCACCAAAGTAGGGCATAAGGTTTTTATAGAAGGCAATAACTTCTATTCTAAAATCTCTCTTAGTATAAATATTAGATAGCTTAGGTACTAAATAGAGAGCTATTAAAGAGTTTACAAACATTAAATAGTAATCTGATATACGATTCATCGCCTGCCAATAACCAGCTTCCCTTAGACCTATTTCATTTATGATGTAATTCCGAATTAAAATCATCACTAAAGGTAAAGCTACAGCACTTGTAATAGCCATTATAGAATAAGGGCTAAGTTTCGATAATATTTTTGAGGAAACACTCGTAATCTTTACATACTGGACTAAACTAGTCCTAAATAAAATACCTACTAATGTAATTAAAAACATTAATGCAGGAGTAATTACTATGGCAACCAAAGCACCATCGATTTTATCCTGCCAAATAAGTAGTAATGTAATTAATAGACCTCCTATTTGCCCAATAATATTTATAATGAGTAAAAATTTATATTTTGAATGCCCATTCATAATCGCAAAACAAAAGGCATTTATTATATATAGTGGAAGTATAAAAGCTAAGATTTCTATGACATAAACATAATCTATGTTACCAAAAAGAAACGTATTAATAGAGTTTGCAAAGTAGTAACTCAAAAATGCTGCAAGCATAGTACTTAAAAAGCCAACATAAAAAGCAGTTGATAAAACCTCACTAAGTTTTTGTTTTTTTTCTTTAAATTCCGATATTAACTTAACCATTCCTTTATAAAATCCTAAAGCCGAAAATGATTGAATTGCTTTTAAAAAATTCGAAAGGTTACCTATAAGTGCCAAACCTTCAGCACCGATAAAAATGGCTATAAATTTTGATATCAATAGCCCTGCAATTATTTTAATACCTATAGTGAAAGAATTGAGGTTTGCTACATTAAAGAGCACAATGGAGTTAATGTAATTATTAAACTTCTTCAATTCGAGGTAAGGTTATTATAGTCTGGACACAAATCTAATCCTTTAAGACTTTAACTTCAAACATAACCCGATAAAATTTAAGAAGTTACTGTTTAGATGGTCTAAGTAGGTAGTAGATATTTAGAACTAATATTGCAAAATTGGCAATTATAATAGGAAGCCCTATACGGAGAGAAGGCATCAAAAAACCATAAGCAATAAATAAAAGACAACCTAACATGTTAACCAGTCTTAATTTCTTTACATCTTTCATTGTAAAAGAAAGTAAAACCATAAATGAGGCTAAGTAACCAACATATTCCGTTCCTGTTATTCCAAATAATTCCATATTCTTTATTCTTAAAACCGAAAAAAGAGAAACACTTTAAGTATTTCTCTTTTATCTATATAATCATAGTAAAACTCTAGTGAATCTTGTTTCGCTTACGGTCAACTTCTTTCAAGTAGATTTTACGTAGTCTTAAGTGGTTTGGTGTTACCTCTACATATTCATCTTTCTGAATATATTCTAAAGCTTCCTCTAAGCTAAACTTAATTGCCGGAACAATCTTAGCCTTATCATCTGCTCCAGAAGAACGTACGTTACTTAATTTCTTTGTCTTTGTGACGTTAACCGTCATATCATCACCACGAGAATTTTCTCCAATAACTTGACCTTCATAGATATCTTCACCTGGATCAACAAAAAACTTACCTCTATCTTGTAATTTATCAATAGAATAAGGAATAGCTTGACCGTTTTCCATGGACACTAACGAACCATTTTGTCTTTCTGGAATACCACCTTTTAACGGTTGGTACTCTTTAAAACGGTGTGCCATAATAGCCTCACCAGCAGTAGCCGTTAATAACTGGTTGCGTAAACCAATAATACCACGAGAAGGAACTATAAACTCACAAACCATACGGTCGCCTTTGGCTTCCATACTTAGCATTTCGCCTTTACGCATGCTTACCATTTCTATAGCTTTACCAGAAACATGCTCTGGTAAATCAATAGTCATTTCCTCAAAAGGTTCACATTTTACACCATCAATTTCTTTGATAATTACTTGTGGCTGACCAATCTGTAACTCATAACCTTCACGACGCATCGTTTCGATTAATACAGATAAGTGTAATACACCACGACCAAAAACCATAAACTTATCAGCGCTATCAGTTTCTTCTACACGCAATGCCAAGTTCTTTTCAAGTTCTTTAGTTAATCTGTCTTTAATATGACGAGAAGTTACAAACTTACCATCTTTACCAAAGAATGGCGAATCGTTAATGGTAAATAACATACTCATCGTTGGCTCATCGATAGCAATAGTCTTCAATCCTTCAGGATTTTCAAAATCTGCAACCGTATCTCCTATTTCAAAACCTTCTAAACCAACAATCGCACAAATGTCTCCAGTTTGTACTTCTTCTACCTTTTTTCGTCCAAGACCTTCAAATGTATGTAGCTCTTTAATTTTAGACTTTACAATAGAACCATCTCTTTTTACAAGAGAAATTTGTTGTCCTACTTTTAAGTTTCCTCTTGTCAAACGCCCGATTGCAATTCGTCCTGTAAATGAAGAAAAATCCAAAGATGTAATTAACATTTGTGTGGTACCGTCTTCAATTTTTGGCTCAGGAATATGTTGGATTACCATATCTAATAATGGCTCTATATTTTCTGTTTCATTTTGCCAATCGTCACTCATCCAGTTATTCTTCGCAGAACCGTAAACCGTTGGAAAATCTAATTGCCACTCTTCTGCGCCTAGCTCAAACATTAAATCAAATACCTTTTCATGTACTTCGTCTGGTGTACAGTTTTCCTTATCTACTTTGTTTACAACTACACAAGGTTTAAGACCTAAATCAATCGCTTTTTGCAATACAAAACGCGTTTGCGGCATTGGTCCTTCGAAAGCATCTACTAAAAGTAAGACGCCATCAGCCATGTTTAAAACTCGCTCCACTTCTCCTCCAAAATCGGCGTGACCAGGGGTATCAATAATATTAATTTTAGTATCTCTGTAAACTACAGACACATTTTTTGAAGTAATTGTAATACCTCTTTCGCGTTCTAAATCGTTATTATCTAAGATTAAATCACCCGTGTTTTCGTTTTCACGAAATAACTGACAGTGATACATAATTTTGTCTACCAAGGTTGTTTTACCGTGGTCAACGTGCGCAATAATTGCAATATTTTTAATAGTCGCCATAATAGGTGCTGATTTTAAGCGTGCAAAGATACGCTTAATTATTGGATTTTAGGTTAGTTAATTATTTCGACCACAGGGCAAACGCATCTAAAAAAGTTTAATATTTGGGGTTAAATCATTGGTTTTCAGTTGTTTTTATGAATTAATTTTTGTATATTATATTGATAATCAATATTTTATGTACTTTGAAAACAACAAA
>NZ_JABDQL010000022.1 GCF_013042245.1 Winogradskyella sp.
CTTATTGAAAAATCAGATATACAGAAAGCGAGTAAGGTGAGATCTACTAAAGGACTGAGTCTACATGTTTATGGACGATTAGCCGCAGCCTTTATAACACTAATATTTAACTCTTGATTCGCATTACTAATGAATTATACGCTCCACCAACTCCAAATTTTTCTCAAAGTTGTAGAACTTAAGAGTATTACGCGTGCTTCTGAGGAGTTGTATCTCAGTCAGCCTGCGGTATCTATGCAGCTTAAGAAGTTTCAAGATCAGTTTTCCATTCCGCTTACTGAGGTTCTTGGGAGACAACTTTACATCACTGATTTTGGATATGAAATAGCAGAGGTTGCAAAACGTATTACTAATGAAATTGAACTAATTAATTATAAAACACGTTCCCAAAAAGGGCAACTGGCAGGTAGATTAAAAATAGCTATTGTCTCTACAGCAAAATATGTTATGCCTTATTTCTTAACGGATTTTATGCGCAAAAATAAAGGTGTTGACTTAGAGATGGATGTTACTAACAAAGATGGAGTTATAAGAAGTCTAGAAAAAAACAACGTAGATTTTGCATTAGTTTCGGTACTTCCAGACCATTTAGATTTAAATACTGAAGAATTGATGGAGAACCGATTATTTCTTATTGGAGGTCACCAAGCCAACCATGACGCAGAGTATAATCCAGAAATGTTGTTCGAATCTTTTCCGTTAATTTATCGTGAGCAAGGTTCTGCAACACGAAATGCTATGGAAAATTTTATTAAAAAGAATAATTTTCCTCAGAAAAAAAAGATAGAATTGACATCTAATGAGGCATTAAAACAGGCTTTAATTGCTGGTCTAGGCTTATCTATAATGCCATTGATAGGTCTTAAAAACGAATTAAAGGATAAAGAACTTCATATCATAGCTCATGAAAATTTACCTATTATTACACATTGGAATTTAGTGTGGCTAAAGTCCAAAAAGCTGTCGCCAATTGCTGGCGCTTATCACAACTTTGTAATATCTGAAAAAAACCGAATTATTAGCGATACTTTTAATTGGTTTGACGAGTATCATTAAAAACCAATTGTACGTTCGGTTTGGCGTTTAGAGTTATTTAGCACATCGTAGTAAATAAAGTCTGTCACTTCAATGATACATCTACGCATTGGAATGCCAGACCAACTATGTGTTCCGCCATTTATAGAGAATAAAAAATAAGGTTTGCCTAGACCTTTTAGGCGGTCTGCAATAGCTCAAGATCCATATAGAATCATATATCCCTTATCATTGGGATTGCAATAGTGATGTGCAGCAATATGATAGGGTACCAAATTATCATTTGTCCCATGAAATAATTGCGTTGGAATAGCTTTTTCAGCATCTATTTGGTCAAGTGAAATGATTGCACCTGCCATACCAATGACACCAGCTAGCTTGAATTTTTTAGGAAGTATTTTGTTGTCGTTAACATAAGTAAGATGTAAAACAGCTTCAGCACCAGCACTTGTTCCTGAAATAATAACTTTATTTTCATCTACATTAAAAGTTGACTTATTTTTAAGTATATACTTTATGGCATAACTTATGTCTTCTGCAGCAGTATCAAATGCCTCAATCTTATTTTTAGTTTTGGTATCGCAACCAAAGCCAAGTTTTTTCCTAATTAGACGATATGATATTGAAGCTACAGCATATCCTTTTTGTGCCATAGCATACGCAAATTCTTTAGTATTTGTATCATCGCGTTGACCACCAGAAAATCCACCACCATGGACATAGAGTAGGAGTGGTATTTCTTTTTCTATTCCAATAGGTCTATAGAAATCCAATTCTAAGCTGTCTTTTCGATTAAATTTCTTATAGGTGTGTGTGGTCTTCTTAACCGTATAAAGTGAATCTAGGTATTCGGTTTGGGCGGTAGTAAATTGAATCATAAAAAATAGCACAAAAATTACAATAGTGTATTTCATATTTGCATCAGTTGTTAAGCCTTTAACTTTGCTTTCAGTTTATAAAATAATTGTCTCATTTTTCCATAAATATAGGCGTTAGTCCTTACATAATAGAATGAAATAAAACAAACTATGATTAGAAATAAGGCTGCACCAAAAACAGCTAGCCAAGGACTTAACGATTTACCAATAAATTGACTTAAACCAAAGCCGGTAAAACTTCCATAAATGATAATAAAATGAATCACATAAATAGATAACGTTTTCTGACCAATCTTTAATAATAATGGCGGTTTTAAATAACGCTCCAAACCATAAAATATGGCAAAATAGATAAATACATTGCCCAAACGTGAAAAGAGATAGTTGTAGTTGGCAGAATCCAAAAATAGTTGAATATTCGTCCATTTACCTAAATAAAACAAAGCGTGGGAAGACCATTCAATTAAGAAATAACCAACAATAAAAAAGACCGAAAGTGTGACAGGTTTAAAGTTGGGTTTTTCTATATGCCTGTAAAAAGCAGTAGCGATGTAAGCACCAAAAGCCATGTAGCCAAACCATGGAATAATAGTAAATACCGAGCCATTAGCTTTAGACACATAATTAGAAAATAATAAAGGTATATGTTCTAAACTCAGATTTCTATAAAGTGGCTCTGATACAAATATATAACAGCCCAAAACAAGAGTTAAAATAGAAAAGAGTCTTGCGTTTTTAAGACAGATATAATAAAGACCGACAATACCTATTAATGACAAACCAATAATTTGTAATACATCAATTACTAAAAAATAAGTATCAAAATAACCAGTAAGCCAGCTTAAAAGAGACATACGTAATAAATAACCTATACCAATAAGCATGACTCCTCGATTAAGACCTTTACGCATACGGTATTTTACAGTACCTTTTTCTTTAGCTTTTAGTAAAAGATATGTAAAAATTAAACCAGAAATAGTAAAAAATGTTGGTGCGGTAATGCCTCTAAAATAAGACCATATTTTGTAAGCCACATGAGAGTGGTCTCGATGCTCTGGCGAGAGTAAACTATCTATAAAATGCCCTTGCAGCATCATTAAAATAGCAAATGCACGAACAGAATCAATAAAATAGAGACGTTGGTTGGATGTCAAAATGAATTATGTTAATGGAGTAAATATAGGGATTTGAGGGAAATCGGGATTTGGAGTTACGCTTATCGGTTAGATATATTTACATTTTAATGAACTATATCGGTCGATAAGCGAAGGTAAATTTTTAATTATCAATGCTGGTCAAATTATAATATAAATGCGAATCAAGAGTTAAATATTAGTGTTATAAAGGCTGCGGCTAATCGTCCATAAACATGTAGACTCAGTCCTTTAGTAGATCTCACCTTACTCGCTTTCTGTATATCTGATTTTTCAATAAGCC
>NZ_JABDQL010000024.1 GCF_013042245.1 Winogradskyella sp.
AAACTGTAACATTATGACTTTTATGGATATATTTACTATTCTGTGACATCGAGTCACAAAATAGTAATAATTAACGAGGCAAGCCTCGAGGTATTAAACCTGAAAGCGAATAAAAATTAATGAAAATCAAAGTGCCAATGAATCTCAGGATTTTTCAGCAGATAATTCATTATTTTATTACACAACAGATGAAGGTGGGGAATTTTCCGTTTTAATGTCTTATAATTTTAAAACTGAAGAACGTAAAAAAGTTCTCGAAAAGAAATGGGATATAAGCAGTAGTTATTTTACAAAAAACAATAAGTATATGATTGTTTTTGTAAATGAAGATGGCAAAAATGCTATAGAGGTAATGGATACAAAAACGATGACTCCTATTGATTTGCCAAATTTTGATGATAAAAGTATTACTAGCGTTTCATTTAGCGCAGACGAAAACTGGATGCGTATGTATGTTGGTGGCTCAAATACGCCTTCGGATTTATATACCTATAATTTTGAAACTAAAAAACAATACAAACTTAGTAACGTTCTAAACAGTGCTATTAATCCTGAAGATTTAGTGAGTGCAAAAGTCATTCGTTTTGAATCTTTTGATGGCACAATTATACCTGCTATTTATTACCTACCTCATCAAGCATCAGCAGAAAACAGAGTACCTGCAATGGTTTGGGTACATGGCGGACCTGGAGGACAAACACGACAAGGATTTAGCTCATTAATTCAATATATGGTAAATCAAGGCTATGCTGTTTTGGCTGTAAATAATCGTGGTAGTAGCGGTTACGGCAAAACCTTCTACCAAATGGATGATAAAAATCATGGTGAAAAAGATTTACAATATTGCGTTGAAGGAAAAAATTGGTTAGCAACACAACCAGAGATTGATGGTGAAAAAATAGGAATTATAGGTGGTTCTTATGGTGGTTATATGACCATGGCTGCTTTAACTTATACTCCTGAGGAGTTTGCTGTTGGTGTTAACCTTTTTGGTGTGACAAACTGGATGCGAACTTTAAGAAGTATTCCTCCGTATTGGGAATCCTTTAGAGAATCCTTATATAAAGAACTAGGCAATCCATTTTCGGCAGATTCGGTACGATTAAAACGTATTTCTCCTTTATTTTATACAGATAAAGTGACTAAGCCACTTATTGTATTACAAGGTTCGCAGGACCCAAGAGTATTACAAGTAGAGTCTGATGAAATTGTTGAAGGTGTTCGAAAAAATGGAGTTCCTGTAGAATATGTTTTATTTGATGACGAAGGTCACGGTTTTGTAAAGAAAGAAAACCAAATTGAAGCTAATGAGCGTATTGTGAAATTTCTAGATAAATACCTTAAAAAAGAAACCACACCAAAAGACGGTCAGGAGTCCGTTGAAGAAAAAATTGAAGCTGAGTCAAATTAAAATTACCGAGATGTAAAAAAAAGCCGATAGTTTATTGACTATCGGCTTTTTTATATCTAAAAGTAACATTTACGATACTTACTCAACCCATTTTAATCCACTTAAATTTTCTATTTTAATACGTTTCCCTGAAGTACTTATAAAATCATCTTTCTTAAACTGAGAGAGTATGCGGATTGCCGATTCTGTTGCAGTACCTACAATACTTGCATAATCTTCTCGAGATAGAATTATCGTCAAATACCCTTCATCATCGGTTCCGAAGTCGTCATAAATATATAACAAAGCCTCAGCCATTCTTTTCTTTACAGACTTTTGCGCCATATTTACTATAGAATGCTCTGACACTTTTAAATCTTCTGTCATTTGTCGCAAAACATCTAAAGTGAAATTGGGGTTCTTTTCTAAGTCATTCATTATTTCAGCCTTAGGAATAAAACACATTTCCATTTCTGTTAGTGCTGTAGCTGTTAAACTTGAAACTTGATTGGTAACCAAAGAACGTTTACCTAAAAGTCCACCTTTAACAATCAATTTTACAACTTGGTCTTTACCATTTTCGCTAAGCTTTGTCAATTTACAGACACCGTCTTTTACACAGTATACACCGTTAACTGAATCACCTTCTTCGAAAATGACACGACCTTTATCAAAAATTTTCCCTGTTTTACAAGCAGAAACTCTCATAAGTTCGTCTCTTGTCAAAGATTTTAAAGAGTTAAATTCCCTAACTATACATGACTCACATTTACTCATACCTATTGATTTAGTGATTAATCAAATATAATAAATTACATGATTTTTATCATGTTTTTTTTCTCAATAATGTAGAATATTTGCATCAGGTATGATTAAAATAGCAAGTTAATGGAAAACAATAATTGTTTTCATTGTGGTGATGACTGTGGTAAAAACCCAATAGACTTTCAGAACAAATTGTTTTGTTGTAATGGTTGTAAAACAGTTTTCGAAATATTCAACGAAAATGATTTAACCTGCTATTACGATTTACAAAATTCACCAGGTGCCATTCCTAAAGAAGTTGAAGGTAAATACGATTTTCTATCTCAAGAAAACATTATCGAAAAGCTCACGGAGTTTAGAGGTGATACTGTTGAGATTACAACACTTTACATACCTCATATTCATTGTAGTTCGTGTATTTGGATTTTAGAAAACCTCAACAAAATCAATCCTAATATTACAGATTCGCAAGTTAATTTTGGTAAAAAAACGGTAAGAGTTACCTACAAATCTAAAGAAACAGATTTGAAGTCCGTTGTGCTTATATTAAGTCAAATTGGTTATGAACCTTACATAAGTTTAGATGATTTTAAGTCCTCTGAAAAATTGATTAATCGGTCTTTAATTTATAAATTAGGTGTAGCTGGTTTTGGCTTTGGAAACATTATGTTTCTCTCCTTTCCTGAATACTTTGAGGTTAATGAGTTTTGGTTAGAGCAATACAAACATCTGTTTAGATGGTTGATGTTTGCCTTAGCACTGCCTGTAGTCTTCTACTCTGCTCAAGACTATTTTATTTCAGCCTATAAAGGACTTAGAGCTAAAATTCTAAATATAGATGTACCTATTGCCTTAGGTGTTTCAGTCTTATTTATTAGAAGTACTATTGAAGTAGCTTTGGATTTAGGTTCTGGTTTTTTTGATAGCTTGGCTGGTCTGGTATTTTTTCTTTTAGTCGGAAAATATTTTCAACAAAAAACCTATGATTTTCTATCCTTTGAACGTGATTATAAATCATACTTTCCTATTGCTGTTACAAAAATTAATAAAAGTGGAGACGAAGAAAGCATCCAAGTTTATGATATAAAAAAGGGAGATAGAATCTTGATTAGGAATGAAGAACTCATTCCTATGGATGGTATTTTAATCAATGGGCGCGCAAAAATAGATTACAGTTTTGTTACTGGAGAATCGCAATCCGTAACTAAACAATCTGGAGATAAATTGTTTGCTGGTGGAAAACAAACCGCTGGTGTTATTGAGCTTGAAGCGCTTAAATCTGTTGAGCAAAGTTACCTCACACAATTATGGAGTAACGATGTCTTTAACAAAAATAAAGAAGATGGTTTTACCAACATCACTAATAGAATAAGTAAACACTTTACCATAGCCATTTTAACTATAGCCTTTGTGGCAACAGCATATTGGCTATTCTATGATGCAAGCAAAGCCATGAATGTATTTACGGCAGTACTTATAATTGCTTGTCCTTGCGCCATAGCTTTATCTGCACCGTTCACTTTCGGCAACCTTCTTCGAATTTTTGGTAAGCTCAAATTTTACATTAAAAATGCTAACGTTATAGAACAGTTAGCACAAATAAACACTGTTATTTTTGATAAAACAGGAACTATAACCTCTAATCAAAAAAGCACTGCGGAATATGATGGTCAAATACTTACTGAAGATGAAGCTCTGGTTTTAAAAAACTCCTTAAGAGGCTCTAATCATCCTTTAAGCAGAACGTTATATGATATTCTAAAAACGAATGATATAGTAAGTCTAGACGAATTTGAAGAGCACACAGGTAAAGGTATTGAAGCTAAGCACAAAAATATAAATCTCAAAATTGGCTCTGCAAATTTTGTAGGCAATTCTGAAACGGCATCAGTATTAAATACTGCAGTACATATAAGTAGCAACAATATTTACAAAGGCAAATTCACATTTTACAACAGTTATAGAAAAGGTGTTTCAAAACTATTTAATAAATTCAAAAAGCATTACGATTTAGTCATACTGTCTGGTGATAATGAAGGAGAATTTGAAAACCTAAAAAAACTATTACCCGCAAAAACGAAATTAATTTTTAATCAGAAACCAGAAGACAAACTAGACTATATAAAATTTCATCAAAATGAAGGTGCAAAAGTCTTAATGGTGGGTGATGGATTAAATGATGCAGGAGCATTGGCTCAGAGTGATGTTGGTTTAGTCATTTCGGAAGATGTCAATGTCTTTTCGCCTGCTTGTGACGGTATTTTAGATGCTTCAAAATTTGAAGAATTATTCAAATATATACGTGCTTCAAAATCAGCTATTACGATTATTAAATGGAGCTTTGTGCTATCATTCTTCTATAACATTATAGGACTTTATTTTGCTGTTACAGGTCAATTAGCACCTGTCATAGCTGCTATTTTAATGCCTTTAAGTTCAATAAGTATTGTTGTTTTTACAACTGTTGCTACAAATATTTTAGGTAAACGATTGAAATAAAAAAACTTGTTCTACATGACAAATATCATGTTTTTAAAAATGGTTCAACTGTATTTTTGAGCTATAACTTCAAATAGGTATGAGCGTTATATATATTTTATTGGCTGTTAGTATTATAGTGGCTATTGTCTTTTTTGCAGTATTTGTTTTTGCTGTAAAATCTGGACAATACGATGATAGTTATACACCATCTGTTCGTATGCTTTTTGAAGATGAATTGGTAAAACCTAAAAAAACAAACACTAAATAAATCAATTACACTAACTATGGAAATTCAACAATTTTATTACGATAACAAAGTCGTTAAAAAATTCCTCTATGCTACAATACTTTGGGGAGTTGTTGGAATGCTGGTAGGGCTTATACTGGCATTTATGTTTTTATTCCCAAATATGACTGACGGTATCTCATGGCTGAGTTTTGGGCGTTTACGCCCATTACATACCAACGCTGTAATCTTTGCTTTTGTGGGTAATGCCATTTTTGCAGGAGTCTACTACTCTACACAACGCTTGCTCAAGGCAAGAATGTTTAGCGACTTTTTAAGTAATTTTAATTTCTGGGCTTGGCAATTACTCATTGTTGGTGCAGCAATTACATTACCATTAGGTTACACCACTTCAAAAGAATATGCCGAGTTAGAATGGCCTTTTGATATTGCTATTGCACTTATTTGGGTCGCATTTGGTATTAACCTTATAGGAACCATACTAAAACGTCGACAACGTCACCTTTATGTAGCTATTTGGTTTTACTTAGCAACTTTTGTTACCGTAGCTGTACTTCATATTTTTAATAGTTTAGAATTACCTGTTAGCTTGACAGGAATGAAAAGTTATTCTGTTTATGCTGGTGTTCAAGATGCCTTAGTACAATGGTGGTACGGTCATAATGCAGTAGCATTCTTCTTGACAACACCGTTCTTAGGTTTGATGTATTACTTTGTACCTAAAGCTGCAAACAGACCTGTATATTCTTATAGACTATCCATAGTACACTTTTGGTCTTTAATATTTATATACATCTGGGCAGGACCTCACCACTTATTATACACCGCTTTACCAGAATGGGCACAGCACTTAGGTGTTGCATTCTCAGTAATGCTTATTGCGCCATCTTGGGGTGGTATGATAAACGGACTGTTAACCTTACGTGGTGCTTGGGATAAGGTTCGTACAGACCCTGTTCTTAAATTTATGGTGGTAGCTATTACTGGTTATGGTATGGCTACGTTTGAAGGCCCAATGCTTTCACTTAAAAATGTAAACGCTATTGCCCACTTTACAGATTGGATTATTGCCCATGTGCACGTCGGTGCATTAGCATGGAATGGTTTCCTAGCTTTTGGTATGATCTATTGGTTAATACCTCGATTATTTAAAACAAAATTACACTCTATTGGTTTAGCCAATTTACATTTCTGGATAGGTACGCTAGGTATCATCTTATATGCATTACCAATGTACGTCGCAGGATTTACTCAAGCGAGTATGTGGAAGCAATTTAACCCTGACGGAACAATCGTTTACGGTAACTTTCTTGAAACCGTGACTGAAATCATGCCAATGTACTGGATGCGTGCTATTGGTGGTACACTTTACATAACAGGTATGTTAATCCTAGTTTATAACGTAATAGTAACGGTAAGACGTTCAGATGAAAAAGTTACTGATGAGTTAGCTGAAGCACCAGCATTACAACGGGTATCTAAAAGAAGAGTTGCAGGCGAAGGATGGCATACTTGGCTAGAGCGTAAGCCTGTATTATTAACTATATATGCAACAGTGGCTATTTTAATTGGTGGAATTGTACAGATAATTCCAACCTTAGTTGTTGAATCTAACATCCCAACAATTAGCAGCGTAAAACCTTATACACCTCTAGAATTAGAAGGTAGAGATATTTATATCCGTGAAGGTTGTGTAGGTTGTCACTCGCAAATGGTAAGACCTTTTAGAAGTGAAGTAGAACGTTATGGCGAATACTCTAAGGCTGGAGAATATGTTTACGACCACCCTTTCTTATGGGGAAGTAAACGTACGGGACCAGATTTACATAGAGTCGGTGGAAAATACACAGATAGCTGGCACCTAAGTCACTTGTATGACCCACAAGCTATGAACGAAAAGTCTATTATGCCACGTTACCAATGGTTAATTAAGAATGAATTAGATAAGTCCATGACTGAAAAGAAAATGGAAGCCATGGTCACTTTGGGTGTTCCTTATTCTAAAGAAGATATTACCAGTGCTCAACAATCAATGCTGGAGCAAGGTGCTCAAATAGAGAAAAACCTCTATGATGATCCTGACTTTGTAAAAAGTTATGAAGCAGACAAGGATGCTACAGGCAAAGATTTTGTAGAAATGAAGAATCGTGAAATCGTTGCTATCATAGCTTATCTACAACGCTTAGGTACAGATATAAAAGTTAAAGAAATTATTGAAGAAACCGCTCAAAACTAATTAGCTATGTTAAAATTTATAAAAGGACATATGGAAAGTATTACGGGTATAGAGATATATCCACTAATATCATTACTTATTTTTTTCATCTTTTTTGTAACACTTTTTTACTGGGTATTTACAGCAAAGAAAGACTATATCTCGAAGGTGAGTAATTTACCATTAGATAACCAAAACGACACATTATCATGAGAAAATTAATCCCATCATACATTAGAGTACCAGCTATCTTTTTCATTATCGCTGGTTTGGTAGAATATTTTGTAGAATCTGGTGACCAACCAGCTTTTATAGAAAAACCAGTAGTATTAGTGTTCCTATTACTTGTATTGGTCATTCTTCTTGCGGTAGAAGGTATTGTTGGTGCTATGGAGAATGTTTTGTATCAAAGTTTAGATGAAGAAGCTAAAGCAAGATATGATGCTAAGCAAGCAGAACCTTCAAAACTAGTACAATGGATTAAAGACACCTACAAAACACTTGCTGGTACAAAACAAATTGAAGAAGAAGGCGAAGTTATCCTTGACCATAACTATGACGGTATAAAGGAACTAGACAACAATCTTCCACCTTGGTGGGTATATAGTTTCTATATTACAATAATATTTGGAGTTGTTTACATGATACGTTATCACATCCTTGATGCAGATGACCAATTTGTAGAGTACGAAATTGAATATGCTGAAGCACAACGCGCTATTGAAGAATATAAAAAGAATGCAAAAGATTTAGTTGATTTTAATACCGTAGAACTTTTAACGGATATAGCCGACTTAAAAGCTGGTGAAAATATTTTTACTGAAAAATGTGCTGTTTGTCACAAGGCTGACGGTGGTGGTGGTATTGGTCCTAACTTAACCGATGAATATTGGATTCTTGGCGGTGGTATTAAAAATGTATTTAAAACCATATCTGAAGGTGGGCGTTCTGGTAAAGGAATGGTTTCCTGGAAAAAAGAAGGTTTAAAACCTGCCGAAATGGCTCAAGTAGCAAGTTATCTTTTACAATTTCAAGGAACTACACCAGCTGAACCAAAAGCTGCTGAAGGTGATATTTGGGTAGATAAAACTGCTCCTGAAGCTGATTCAGACGCAGAAGAAGTGCCTGCAAAAGAAGAAACAGAAACTGTTGAAATTGCTGAAAACTAAAAGAAACGATAGACAAACTATCAATCTGAACCGCAGACAGTACTAATAAAATGGAGACACCATCTAACGAAGTTTTTAGAGATTCTATTGCTACCATTAATGAAGATGGTAAGCGTAATTGGATATTCCCCAAAAAACCTTCTGGTCCTTTTTGGGAAAAACGCAAACTAGTAAGTTATTTTTTATTAGCTTTTTTATTTGCTGCACCATTTGTGAAAATCAATGGTAACCAGTTTTTAATGTTCAATGTTTTAGAACGTCGTTTCAATATTTTCGGGTTTCCATTTTGGCCGCAAGACTTTCATTTGTTTGTAATATCAATGATTATCTTAGTTGTTTTTATTACACTCTTTACGGTTGGTTTTGGTCGTATTTTTTGTGGTTGGATATGTCCACAAACCATTTTTATGGAAATGGTCTTTAGACGCATAGAATTTTGGATCGATGGTGATAGAAACAAACAACGAAAGTTAGCTAGGCAGAAATGGAACAAGGAAAAAATCCGCAAAAGAGTTACAAAGTGGTTTATATTTTTAATTATTTCATTTTTAATTGCTAATGTCTTTTTAGCCTATTTAATAAGTGGAGATAAACTCATAAAATATGTCGTAGAAGGTCCTTTTGAACATTTAGGTACGTTAATACCGTTACTCATTTTCACAGGTGTATTCTACTTTGTTTTTGCATGGTTTAGAGAACAAGTATGTATTATTGCATGTCCTTATGGACGCTTACAAGGTGTTCTTTTAGATACAAAATCTATTGTAGTAGCATATGACCATAAGCGTGGTGAAGGTGAAAATGGGAGAAAGTCTTTTCGTAAAAATGAAGATAGAGAAGGACTAGGTCATGGCGATTGTATTGATTGTCTTCAGTGTGTACATGTTTGCCCAACTGGAATCGATATTAGAAACGGTACACAGTTAGAATGTGTAAACTGCACAGCTTGTATAGATGAATGCGATACTATAATGGAAAAAATAAACCTCCCAAAAGGTTTAATTCGTTATGCAAGTGAAGAAAATATAGAAAACAAAACTAAGTTTAAACTTACTGCACGACTTAAAGGATATATTGCCGTACTAACAATATTAACTGGCGTTTTAATGGGTATGCTTGCTTTAAGAAATGATGTGGAAGCAAATATCTTAAGATTACCAGGACAGCTTTATGAGCAAAAAGGTGAAAATATTATTAGTAATGTATACACCTATAAATTGGTTAATAAAACCTCTGAAGATATAAAGAACATAAGTTTTAAGATTAGAAACGTAGAAGGAAAAATTAATCTTGTTTCCAACGCAGATAATTTAACATTAAAGGCTCAAGACATCGCAGAAGGTACGCTATTTATTGAGTTAAACAGAAGTGATTTATCTGGTGATAAAAATAATTTTACAATAGACGTTTATAGCGACGACACCCTTATAGAAACCACAAGTATTGGCTTCTTAGGACCACGAAGCTATAATTAAAATAAAAGTGATGAAAATAAATTGGGGAACAGCAATAGTTATTGCATTTGCAGGTTTTATATCTTTCATAATGTACTTTGTAATTAGTATGAGTACAAATAAAAAGTTTGACCATGATTTGGTAACCGAAGATTATTACCAACAAGAATTAAAGTATCAGGAAGACATCAATAAGGTTAAAAATTCAAAAAAACTTTCTGAAAATATTAGTTGGTCAAAAACTGACCAAGGCGTTCTATTGTCTTTCCCAGAAGATTTAAATATTAATGATATAAAAGGAAAAGTGTTCCTATATAGACCATCTAATAAGCAACTAGATTTTGAGATTACAATCTCATTGTCTAATCACAACTTGCTCATACCTGACAATCGCTTGTTAGATGGTCGCTGGAACATTAAAGTAGATTGGTCTTATAAAACAGACAAGTTTATGTATAAAAAGGGATTTAATTACTAAATATGTTAGCAACAGCATTTGCACTAGGTCTTTTAGGGAGTTTACACTGCGTCGGTATGTGTGGACCCATAGCCTTTATGTTACCTGTAGACCAATCTAACTCTTTCAAAAAAGTATCACAAATAAGTATTTACCACATTGGTCGGTTACTCGCTTATAGTATAATTGGTTTAGTTTTTGGCATTGTTGGTAAAAGCATTTACATTTTTGGAATGCAACAACAACTTTCAATAATTATTGGTGTGGTGATGATTGTTTTAGTATTGATACCTTATAAAACTATTGGAAAATATAACCTATCCAGACCATTACATAGACTTATATCTAAAGTTAAGTCTTCGTTAGGTGCCGCATTAAAAAAGAAAACAGCAGATGCGTTTTTAACCATCGGGTTTCTTAATGGCTTTTTACCTTGTGGCTTAGTCTATATGGCTGTATTTGGAGCTACAGCTACTGGGAGTTTAGTCAATGGAAGCATCTACATGCTATTGTTTGGCTTGGGAACGATTCCATTAATGACCTCTGCTATATACGTAGGAAAGTTTTTAAACAGCTCTGTAAAACAACGCATACAAAAAGCAATTCCTGTTTTTGTAATTATTATAGGTGCTTTATTTATTCTCAGAGGTTTAGGTCTGGGCATTCCTTATATTTCTCCGGAACCTTATATAGAAATGGCTTCTGGCAATATAAATTGTCATTAAAAGTTTTAATTATAGAAAACTATTCGATATTTAATATTGATGACGTATCAATCATTTATAATGCTTTACCATTTTTAGCAATTACCATAATTTATTCTGGAACATATATTTTAGAAAACAATTGTCACAAATAAAACTAGACTTGCCTTTAAATCAGAAGCTAACACATTATCAAACAGCTTCTATAATTAGATATGCATTGATTGAAGGACCTGCTATTTTATGCTTCATTATTACCTTAATAAGTGAACAAGTATCATTTTTAATTATCGGCTGGTGTATTCTAGTATACATGTACACTATAAGACCAACAAAAGATAAAGTCTTAAAAGACTTAAGACTAAGTCTAGAAGAACGCATTCAACTTTCAAAATAAAAACACCAACGCTGATGAGGCGTTGGTGTTAATTACTTGAGTCTAAAAAATACTAACCTAACCTTAAAAAAGAATCAAGTATTATATTTTAAATGTCATTACTGGTAATGTAGAATGATTTGCGATATCCTCAGATATACTACCTTCAAAGAAATGTGATAATCCTCTACGACCGTGCGTTGCAACGGCAACTAAATCTGCTCCAATATTATTAGCGAAATTCAAAATACCTCTTTCGACAGAATAGTCAGACACGACATGTACGTTTAAGTAATTGTCCAAATTACCGTCTGCCTTCTTTAAAAACTTAGTAATTAATACATCTATCTCAGTACTGCTTTTAAAGCCGTTGTCAGGTGTGTTTACGTATATAATATGCATATTAGAGTCTAACTTTTTAAAAGTGCTTTTTGCTCTTAAATAAGACTGAATACCATCCTCAGAAAAATCACTTGCAAAAATTGCAGTTTCAAATTCTACTAAAATTGGATTGTGCTTAACAATGAGTACTGGTACTTCTGCATAACGTACAACTTTTTCTGCGTTAGAGCCTATCACAACTTCCTTAACACCGCTAGCGCCATGAGAACCCATAACAATAAGGTTTATATCATGAGCATCAATAACATTATTGATATCCTTAAATACTTTAAAGTGTTTTACTATTGGTGTTACTTCTACTCCCTCTAAAAAGTTTCTGTCCAAAAATGTGTCCATCTTCTTTTCGGCAAGCTTCAAATAAAAAACAGCTTCTTCACCCAAGGAGTCTGAACTTGCAGTATAAATTGCATTAGACAACTCTAACATGTGCAAAACAAAAATTTCTGAGCCATGTTTTTTTGCTATAGCTGCAGCAGTTTCAAGAGCATATTCTGAATGCTCCGAAAAATCTATGGGTACTAGTATTTTTTTCATAACTAATAGTTTTAAGGTTACTAACTAAATTATACAGTCATTGAAAACAACTGTCTGTCCGGCTGCTTTCTCTGCAAAAGCAAATCAAAAGCCATACATATATTTCTTATAAATGGTTTTCCTGCGTCAGTAACTTTCAACCCATTTGTTTCAAAAGTTAGCAAACCATCTTTTTCAAATTCTTTAAGTTTTATAAGTACTTCTGGCAACTCATCAAAACGCTGATTGGCGTCTTTCCAAGTGGTTTGAAAATGACACATCAAATTCAAAACATGTTTTCTTATTTTTAAATCTTCGGTATTAAGAATATGACCTCTATATATTGGAATTATATTTTCATTCAGCAGGTGATAATACTCCTCTAAAGATTTTACATTTTGAGCAAAACCATACCAACTATCACTTATTGATGACACGCCTAGACCAATCATAGCTTGTGTTTTTGAAGCAGTGTAACCCATAAAATTTCGATGAAGTGTATTATTTTCCATCGAGGTGTACAAGGTGTCTGTAGTCAACGCAAAATGGTCCATGCCAATTTCCTTGTAACCAATTATTTCTAGCAACTTCTTCCCTGTTTGATACTGCTGACGCTTAGATGTACCGGATGGTAAATCTTCATCCCTAAAACCACGCTGACCGTTTCCTTTTATCCACGGCACATGTGCGTAACTGTAAAAAGCTATACGGTCTGGAAGCAATGCTTCTGTATGTTTTATAGTTTGAATAACATCTTCTTTAGTTTGAAATGGTAATCCGAAAATAATATCGTGACCAACAGAGGTATACCCAATTTTTCTAGCTAACTCTGTAACCTTTTTTACATTTTTAAAAGGTTGAATACGATTAATTGCCTTTTGTACTTTAATATTATAATCCTGGACACCAAAACTAACACGTTTAAACCCTAAATTGTATAAAGCTTGTAAATGTGCTTCGGTTGTATTATTTGGATGACCTTCAAAACTAAATTCATAATCATCGGCTAAATCGGAAGTAATCAGTAACTCCTCGATAAGAAATTTTAAATTCGCTTCAGAAAAAAATGTTGGCGTACCACCACCTATATGTAATTCTTTAATTTTTGGTTTAGCCCCTAAAACTTTTCTGTATAAACTCCACTCTTTTAAAAGGGCTTTTATATAAGGTAACTCAAGGTCATGACGCTTTGTAATGCGCTTATGGCAACCACAAAACGTGCAAAGGCTCTCACAAAAAGGTAAGTGTATGTATATACTTAGACCTTCGCTGTAATTACTTTCAGCGAAAGATTGCCTTAAAGACGATTTCCAACTGTCGAGAGAAAACGTATCTAAATTCCAATATGGAACCGTTGGGTAACTCGTATACCTTGGCCCCGCTACGTTATATTTATTAACTAGTGATTTACACATACCTATGAATTGATACTCAAAATTACTAGTATGTCTTATTATATAATATGACATTTGTCATATAGGTATATTAAAATTGTTTAAAGCTATACTAAAGCATTTGCAAAGCCCAGACAATCTACTTAACTTTACTTCAAACCAAAAAACAGAATGATGAAGAATTTTAAATTAATTACATTTCTATTTTCCTTAGTGTTTATAGTTGGATGTAAAGACAATAAAAAAACTGAAGAAGTTATAGAAGATATTGAAATTGAAGAAGTTGTTGAAGGCACTGAAAAGAAAATGGATATGACCATTACACTATCTCCCAAAAGCGAAAGTACAGTTAAAGGTACTGTAACCTTTTCTCAGGCTGACGGAAAAGTAAGTATGGTAGCTAATATGACCGGTCTTACAGAAGGTAAACATGCCATACATATTCACCAAACCGCAGATTGTTCTTCGGCAGACGGTAAATCCGCCGGAGGTCATTGGAACCCAACTAATGAACCTCACGGAAAATGGGGAGATGAAACAGGTTATCATAAAGGCGATATAGGAAATTTTGATGTTGCTGCTGATGGTGTTGGTAAAGTTGAATTTTCTACAGACGAATGGTGTATTGGCTGTGGAGATAAAAATAAAGATATCTTAGGAAAAGCTATAATTGTGCATCAAGGTACAGACGATTTTACATCACAACCTAGTGGTGCCGCTGGTGCTCGTGTAAGTTGTGCTGGGATTATAGAGTAATTAGAAAAAAAATAATATTACAAAAGCCGTCATAATAATGATGGCTTTTGTATTTTAGAAATTAAAATTAAGGTTTAGCCTTTAAATTATATCTATGAATCCTTCAGCTACAGGTTGGATAAAAAAATTACTGACTGTACTTCCTCAAAGTGCTCTACTAAATCTCAACCTTAAAGATTTTTACAGAAGGCTCAAGGAAAGTGGTTTTATATATGGGAGTAACGTTTCTTGCCTTTACGAATTGATAAAGAATAAAGACTTTAATGAGGAAGAACGGTGTAAAGTCAATCTAATAACTGCGTTTTATTATATCTATAACTCAGATAGCTCTACTTTAGATTTTATAGATTCAGTAATTGCATTTTATAAAATTACAGATGAGCATAAACGCTCGTTTCTTTCAGAATTATTTGGTGACCCAAGTGGAGACAGACTATTAGAAAAGATTATTCATAAACGTATTCATATTGATGATAATATTATCACTAAAAATTTTAATTACTTTTTAATTAATGCTTTCCTTTTTATAGATATCATTGGGTATCATCACTTTTTAAAACAAAATGAAGATACCAAAACCTATATTACAAATTTTGAATCTGTATTAGAAAATATTGTTTTTACAGTTTTAGACTCTAAAACCAATAAAACAGAGTACGACCATAATCTTATAAAATTATTTGAGGCTTCTTTAGGTCATAAAAACATAATACATAATGACAATAAAGACGTTGCAAAAACCATAAAAGAGCCATTAGAAAAACTCTATGTAATTGACACCGTTTGCATGGCGTCTTGGAGTGATAAACAAATTGATAAAGAAGAATACATATACCTCAATCAATTAAGACAAGATTTGCAAATAGACACAGAGACTTTAATACAATCGGTAAACGATATCAATAAATTTTATGAGTTAAATAAAGATAAAATAGCTTTTTTGAGTGCTAAGAATTTAGCCCAAAGTTTCTATGACAACAGTAGCAGCATTGTTATAAGACTTATAAAACGAAACAGCAAAAGATTACATAAAGAGTTATCTCAGAGCAAGGAAGCCATGTTGCTTTTAACACAATCAACTACAAGAAATCTTACAGAAGAGGAACATAAAAAAATACAGAATCAGCTTTTAGACATATTTAAGTCCATTCCGAGTTTAGCTATTTTTATGCTTCCCGGTGGCATGCTATTACTACCTCTTTTTGTAAAGTTTATCCCCAAATTTTTACCTTCTGCTTTTGATGAAAACCGTATTGATGACCACTAATTTGTAACATTTTAAAGGAATTTTTGACTTACAAGTAAATCCTTCTTTTAAAATGATAACAGACTACTACTCTATTCTTGGTGTATCTAAAGATGCTAATTTAGAAACCAAAAAAAAAAGTCTTCAGAAAGGAAATAGCATTCTACCATCCAGAAAAAAATAAATCTCCTGAGGCTTGAGAAAAATTAAACATGCTAATAGAAGCATTTAATGTACGCTCTGATGATAAGAAACGTAAAGATTATGATATCATTTTAGAAAAAACTTTTCAAAAAAACCAATAGTTATTACCCAAAAAGAAGAACAGAATTACAAAGATTGGCAAAAAGAGGCAAAAAAGAAATCTAAACCATCTTGGGAATCTGATTTGACCGATTTACTTATTCTAGACTTATTTTTTGATGCGAGTTTTTTTTGGAATATTTGATGGATTTGGTGATATTCTTGGTGATGGTATCGATGATATTTTAGATTTATTCTAACCAGTTTTTAAAATCTCTCACACGCTCACGTGCCACGATAATATCCTGATTTTTAAAGGTATTCAACTTTATCTGTAACCTTGAGTTTGTATAACTCACCATATCGTTTATAGCATTAATATTCACATAAAATTTACGGCTAATCCTGAAGAATATATGTGGTTCTAATTCATTTTCTAGCTGGTCTAAAGTAGAATCTAACAAGTAGTTTCTACCTTCTTTTGTGTAAGCATAAGTGCCTTTATTTTCGCTATAAATACATTCGATATCTTCGATATTGATTAACTTTAAATGTTGACCAACTTTTACCGAAAAACGCTTTTTATACTCACGTTCAATAGGATTTACCAAAAGATTTTTAATATCGTTAAAGTCTAAAGTCACCACTTGTGTCTGAGGTGCTCTATTTTTAAACTTATCTACCGCGGTTTTTAAATCATCTTCATCAATTGGTTTTAATAAATAGTCAACACTATTTAGCTTAAAAGCCTGAAGTGCGTACTCATCATAAGCAGTAGTAAAGATAACAGCAGATTTAATTTCTACAGCATCAAAAATTTCAAAAGACAAACCGTCGCTAAGTTGAATATCCAAAAAAATCAATTCCGGATGGGTATTTTTCTGAAACCAATGTAAAGCCTCTTCAACAGAATGTAACATGATCTCAACGTGAACGTCTATAGCGTTTAACATTCGTTGTAGGCGTCGTGCTGATGGTTTTTCGTCTTCAATGATTATTACGTTCATAAGTATATTTTATAATGCTGTTTATTTAGGTATTATTCCCAGTTTATATGATTATCGCCCATAAACTCTTTCATCTTTTTTTCTTCCCATTTTTCACTAAAAAAGATGTGACCTTTAAAAATTCTTAGCGCATGAAATACTATGAAAAAACCCCAAATAAAAATAGTAGAATAGTTTATGACCAAAATAAAATTTGTGTACGCTGTGTCTTCGATTATTAAGAGATTCCAAATAATCAGTCCGAGTATAACTAAATAGCCAGCTAAATGCACGTAAAACCACCTTAGTCTAGACACTTTTCTTTGTGCTTCTAAATATAAAAGTGCTTTGTTGTCTTTATCATTCATAGCTTTTAAAATTTATTCTGTTCCTGACGTTCCTTTTCCATAAATTCTTCTATTTTCTTTTGTTCCCAGTTTTTTCCCAAAACAAAACTAAAACCAAATACGCCTATAAAGTGAAATAATAAACCAATGCCCCAAAAGAATGCTGTAGCATAAGGTCCAAAGCCCGAAAATCCACTATTTGAATTTAATCCTATAAGTAATATTAAAAACAAATTAACTACGATATACACTGCCAAATGCCAGTAGAATCCAACCATAGCTTCTACCCGTTTCTTTGCACGTATATAAGCATCTTCTTTTCTAAAATCTCTTCGATTTTCTTCGTCTTTATAAGGTTCTATAGTATACTTTTCCATATTTTAAAATTTTAATTACCTACTGCTAACTCACTCAATTGAATGTTATTACAGTATAATAAATTGTTAGTCTTTTGAATTTAATTCTTCTTCCATTAATTGCTTTATCTTGCGTTCTTCCCAATCATATCCCATTATATTTGGAAATACAAATACAGTAAGCGCATGTATTAGTAAAATAATGCCCCAAACTGTCCATGAACTTAGCACGTCAAGACTTCTCATTTTGGTTATAAAAGCGTCCCAACTGTCTAGTTTATTTGAAACCTTAAATCCCGTTATCAATATATTGATGACTAAAAAGATACCCAAATGTGTGTAAAACCCTTTTAGCTTTTCTACTTTTCGCTTAGCGCGGTCAAACTTTGAAAATGATTCTTGACGTTTCATAATATTTTGATTTTATTGATTGATTGATTGATTGATTGATTGATTTATTTATATCGATTTTGTTCTTCCTCCTTGCGCATAAACTCTTTAATTTTACGCTGTTCCCAATTAACGCCTAATGTTGCATTATGATAAAACACCCGGTAAGCCTGAAAACACAAACTTAAACCCCAACCTATCATTGGAAACCAAAACCACTGGATTGTATATCTTGAATACGTGTACCAAATAAATATTAAAAAAGGAATAATAACAAAGTATGATGCAAGACTACCATAAAATGCCTTGAGTTCTTCCATACGTTTACGAGCATTCAGATAGCTTTCGTCTAACTTATTTTGAGGTAATTGTGATGTTCTCATGATTGATACTTGTTTTGTAAGCATCGGTATTGCTACTGCAAAATCCTCCGCTCTTTGATTGATGATAACTTTTTTATTTGACAGCAACTTATAACGCTGCTTAATATTCTCAAGACCAACACCGCTACTCTTTTTTACAATTTGCTTTGGCTGTAGATTATTCAAAACAACAAGGTAACCCGCATCTTCATATATTTTGATTCTTAATGGTTTGGTTGAAGTGACCATGTTATGCTTTACAGCATTTTCTAGAAGTAACTGAAGCGATAATGGTACTACACGACTCTCTGGGTTTGATGCTTTTTCTGGTATTTCAAAAATAATACTATCTTCAAAACGCATTTTTAATAAGGTCATATAAGTTTTTGCAAACTTCAACTCCTCATCAACAGTAACTAAATCTTTACTCTTTTGTTCTAAAACATAGCGATATACTTTTGACAAAGAAGTGGTGAATTTTTGTGCACTTTTTGGATTTTCCTCTATTAAACTTGTTAAGACATTTAGACTATTAAATAAAAAATGGGGGTCTAACTGATTTTTTAAGGCATCAAACTTTGCACTTGCTGCACCAGCAATAACTTTCTGCTCTTTTATTTTCGTTTTTTGATAACGATTATAAAAATAGATAACATAAAATCCTAAAATTATGGTAAGCGTAATCCACAGCGCAAAGGAGTAACCTTGCCAGCTATCTAACTCTATAAATCTTTGAAAGGTTTCACCATAAAATAAAACTGTAATACCTACTCTTAACAGAAATATTGTTAAAAGCGTAATTATTACTGCGCCAATTATTCCATATAAAACTCGTTTAACGATTTCATATTTGTCAAATTTCTGTTTTAATACAAAATTGAAATAGAGCGAATTCACATAACTAATACAAAACGTGTAAAGTTGGTAGAACCAGAACTCAATTAAAAATTCCCTAGCGTTATTGTAAGTAAACATATCTCTCGATAGTAACTCGCCAATGATAAATATTAGGCAACCTATAAGAAATGTAACAACTATACTCTTAAATGACTTTATATTAAACATACTTTTTTATTAATTAAGCTTTACACTGCTTTAAAGCTTCTTTGGCTCGCATTTCTCCCCAATTAGGGTGGTATTTACTTTCTACTTCAAAAGTTTCAAATAACTCTAATGAACTCTCCAACTCTTTGCAGTATGGTGTTGGGTCTTGTCCAAAATAACGTGCTGAACCCATCGCCCAGTCGGCCTTACACATCACAACTCTTGGGTTTTTTGGAGCTAATTCATAGGCTTTATTGTAAAGTTCCGAAACTTTTGCAGCGTATTTCATACCATAGGTTCGTCCGTCAAAAGCCACCCAATTGGTGTAAATTTGACCTTGCATCACTAATAATTCAGGATTATCTTCACTTAGTGACATTGCCGTATCTAGATGTGATTGTGCCTTGTCTAACTGTGCTTTTAAAACAGTTTCGTCTTTCTCATTCCAACTCTTAATACTGTTAATTTGCACGATGTAATAATGAGGTAACCAATTATCTTTTTCAGCATTAGCTATACGTTCAAATAAATTTTCGGCCTCGTTAATTTTATTGGCATTCCATAATTCAAAGGCTTTATCCATGCCTTTATTAAAATTAGATTGGGTGTTTAGCATTCCAAAGGCTAAAACTAAAGTTAAAGTAATTAGATGTTTCATGACGATGATTTTGATTGATTGATTGATAATTTATAATGTTATATGTACGACTTCGTCTTTACCCTTTAATTCAAACTTTGCATCTTTCCATTTTGGTGGTCCCATGGCACCCCTTGCATTGTTTGAACAACCATAATCTTCCTTAGGAATTCCTAGAAAATTAGTATCCATTTTTCCATTACTATTTTCGTCATGAATAAAAGAAACGGCATAGGTCCCTTCTGGAATATTATTAAAGACAACCTTTCCTGTTTTCTCTGAAATTTCAACAATTTCAGATTTAAAACGTTTATCCAAAAAGTTTTCTTCAGTATTGTACAAACCTACTAAAAGTCGTCCCTTATTACTTTCTAGTCCGCTAATATTTACGGTGATATTCTGAAATTTTAAGTCTTGCGCATTTCCGAATGTGGAATTTACAATTAGTAGAATTAAAATTTTTACGATAGTTGACATAACGATTACGCTTTTATTTTTTTCAAATATCGGAAGGCTTTCTTGTTTCATAAATCAATTTTTACTCAATTGTAGTTTATATAGGATGAATTGTAACTTTTTAGAACCAAATAAATTTTTAATTACTTATTTTTAAGTATTTATGTAAAAATACTGATTAGTGAGCAACTCAAAAAACATAAGAGTAAGTGATACCGCATTTGTCACTTGTGCATTTAGAAGATTGGATGAAGAGCTTAGTGGAGATTATTATGCAAAACTTTGGAATAACGAGAACGCAGAAAAAATTCTAAAGGGTTATATAAACTATGTTTCTAAAGAAGAAATTGAAACACATTGTATACGAAACAGGTATTTTTTAGAGACGATCAAAAATTTAGTAAAAAATAATGAGATAGAAATTTTAATCAACTTTGGAGCAGGTTTTAGTATGTATCCTTTTTTACTAGACAGTGATATAAGTCACATAGAAATAGATAAACCTGAAGTGGTAGAGTATAAAAAAGAGGTTATAACAAAATTGATTTCACAAAATAAATTGCCAAAAAGAGATCTCACTTATGTAGGTGTAGATTTTAGTCAGGACTATCTTGATAAACTGCTTACTAATCTAAAACAAATAGTAGATAATAGGTCTTGCTTTATACTAATTGAAGGTGTATTATTTTTCTTAAATAAATCTGAAACTATCTTAATATTTAGCTTATTTGATAAGCTCCAAAACACAAATGACTACATTGGAAGTGTGTCTTATACCGAAGATGCTAGAGAAACTAGTGCCTTTTCACGTTTAATAGAATACACCAATCGTGGTCTCAAAGATGCAAGTGCAGACGGTTGCCAAATTGTTCCTAATAGTTTTTATGAGAGTTTAGAATCTTACAGACTCATTAACAAAGAGGATTACTTTTCGTGTTCAAAATTATACAATCATAAACCCAAATTAGATGCGGATGATATTCTCAATGAAAGCTTTTATATACTTAAAAAAACTATAAGTTAATCTAAGCTACTCTCGTAAGCATCAATGTACTTTTTAGCTCTTTTATTACCTCTATTTAGCTCGTAGGCCTTCTTATAGTTTTTGTAAGCTCTTAAACTATCACCAGACACCAAATAAGCTTGCCCCAAACTATCGTAAACATTAGGGCTGTTTGGGTGCAACTTTGTATTCATTATAAAAACACCAATAGCATCATCATAATTTTTTTCTCTGAAATATTTATAGCCTAATCGGTTAAACTTATATTGATTTATAAAATCACTGACAGAATCTTTTTCTTTTATAGCTAAAAAGCCTTCTAATGCCTTATCAAAATTTTTATCGGCTAAATGCTCACTTGGTGTTTTATAGTTATTGGCAACCTTAAGGTAATCGTAACTCAAGCTATCTGGATTTGTTTCTGAGATTACAGAGAGGTATCTTGATTTTGTATCTGGGTGTTGTACAAAATGCAACTTTTGATACAAATCAGGAACAAAAAATTCATTAGTATCTGTTACTACAGGCTTTATTTTCACTCCTCGCCAATTTAAATATAAATCGTTATCATCGTAAGAAATTGTAATAATATCATCGGCATTAAACAAATATTTACCAGATGTTTTCGCTTTAAAATCATCAGAGTAGTTTATAGACGATGAACATGCTGTGATTAAAATAAAGAGAAATAAAAGTTTTGCTAAAAATTTAGTTTTCATATTCAAAGTTAAAAATTGATTGGTTGTTAGAAAAAGCTCACTAAAAGTGAGACGATTTTTAATCCAATTTGTTACTTGAAAAGTATAACCAAATAATTTACAATTCGGTAAAAATTTTTCTCTTGCCCATTACACGGCAGCTTCGAGGCTATTGAATCGTTGAATTTTTTTATTAAAAAACAGACTTTCAATGACTGTGTTAAGAATACTTCCATCGGTATAGGCTACAACTCCATAACCCTGAAGCTTATAACTATTAGTAAAAAATGTGAGCCATTCATTAGGTTTCACGTCATAAGAATTACTCCTATTTGAGATATAGATTAAATCATCACCATCTGTTTCAAGAAAATTAGTAACATCACTGACAACAATTTTTACATGATTTTCTCAGGAAAATGAAACACCACTATTTATTTCAGATATCACAATACCATCAAAAACAAAAACTGTAGCAAAGTCGTAGGTAAATTCTTTCAATACGTATTTATAAAAAATAGAATCCTTTACACTTATCATATAATTAATGGATTACAACATGATACAAAGTATCTAAAATTTAAGCTTTATTGACTAAATCTAGGATAAAGTATAAAAAAAAATCGTTCTAGTGAGGCTAGAACGATTTAATTTATCTGTGATAATATTTTATTTAATATCCATCAATTCAACATCAAAAACTAATGTTGCATCTGGTGGAATGACACCACCGGCACCAGCACTTCCGTAACCTAAATCACTAGGTATTACCAAACGTGCTTTATCGCCTACATTCAATAAACAGATACCTTCGTCCCAACCAGCAATAACTTGTCCTACACCAACCTGAAAGTCTAAAGGCGCATTTCTCTTATATGACGAATCAAAGACAGTTCCGTCTGCTAATTGCCCCTTATAGTGTACAGAAACCATATTTCCTTTTTCTGCTTTTTGTCCATCTCCTTTTTGAAGGATTTGGTAACGCAAACCTGAAGCTGTTTCTTCAAAACCTGCTGCTAATTTATCTAACTCAGTTCTTTTAGCTTCGCGCTCAGCTGCTATACGTTCTTCTCTAGCACCTTCAAAAGTTCTAAAAGCTTCTACAGCGTTAAATTTTTCAGAAGCATCACCTATTCTTACAATTTCTAAACTTTCAATAACATCTCCTTGAGCAACAGCATCAACAATATCTTGTCCTTCTACTACATGACCAAAAACAGTGTGCTTACCATCTAACCAATCTGTAGCAATATGAGTTATAAAAAACTGACTTCCGTTTGTTCCAGGACCTGCATTTGCCATTGACAAAATTCCTGGCTTATCATGTTTTAATTCTGGATGAATTTCGTCATCAAATTTATAACCTGGGTTTCCTGTTCCTGTACCTTGTGGACAACCACCTTGAATCATAAAATCAGGAATTACTCTATGGAATTTTAATCCGTCGTAATAAGGTTTTCCTTGAGGTTTAGCGGAATTTTCTAAATTTCCTTCGGCCAAAGCCACGAAATTACCAACAGTTCCTGGTGTTTTTTTGAATTCTAGGTTCACTAAAATCTCACCTTTTGTTGTATTAAATTTTGCGTATAATCCGTCTTGCATTGTTCTGTATTTTATTTAAGGCTGCAAAGATAATGCTTTAAGTTACAAGTAAAAAGTTGAACGTGTAAAGTTTATCTGTTCTCTAAAGTGGAAAATAATATTAGTTTTGCTAAAAACTAATATTCATGGGATTTTCATTTTTCAAAAAGAAAAAAATCAATGCCTTAGACAGTATTGAAACTATTATAAAAGATGTTGAAAATACACCGTTTGGGATTTCTGAAGAAAATGTACTCTATGCAGGTTTAAATGAACTCGGCGGTTATTACTTTTTTCAAACGGTTGTTGTAGGGAAATTAAAAGTAAAAACTATAGATGGTGCAACTCTAATTATGAAAGGAGTTGATACTGAATTAGAAATAAAATCTGATACGCCAGAGTTTGAGTCTGATCCTTCAAATATTCCTTCTAGGCATATCACAAAAATTGACTTTCAAATTGAAGAATCTGATATCGAAATACTTAAAAACAGTAGAATCACCAGTATTCAATTAAAAACTAAAAAACAAGATATTTTGTTTACGAAGCATGATGGTGTTGGTGATGAGGAAGAAGAGTGAACATGTACGAATAGCCAACTAAATCAATACAAACTATTTGGTTAAATTTATAAAACTAAATTTTAGCTTTATTCTAAATTAATGAAACGATTTCTATTTATACTTTTGCCTTTTTGATAGCTTTTATAAATAGTGAAAGCATAAACGCTCAGAAAACTTTAAACAATCATACTTACAATTTTAAAAGCCTAGATATCATAGATGGCTTTGATGTTTACGAAGTAAGCTAAATTTTTTTGATGACTTACGGTGGCTCTGGATTGCTGGCACAAATTTAAATGTAAACAACACACTTATTATAAAACAATTATTCAGCGTTATGACGGACAATCCTTCTACACATTAGAACTACCTGAATTTTATACCTCAGTAAAGCCAGAAGTTGGTATTACAAAGCGACAAGATGGACAAATTTATGCAAAGTATAAATCTAATAATGAAGTACAACTTTTCAGCATGAAAGTATTAAATATGCTGCGTAAAATTAAAGTTATATTAATGCGAGTTTAATAGAATGAAAAGTAGTTGTTGATTTGATGGTATAAATCTAATCCAGTATTAGGTGGATTAAGATAGATACTTTCATACTTGACCCTGCGCCAAAGTCTTTCTATAAACACATTATCAATAGCTCTTACCTTGCCATCCATACTCAGCTTTATGTTAGACAATACTGTTTTGGTAAACACTTCAGAGGTGTATTGACTTCCTTGATCGGTATTGATAATTTCTCGTGTGCCATATTGATTTATAGCTTCTTGTAGTGTTAGAGTACACCAACCAGCCTGTTTCCATTGTATTAGATACAGACCAATATATAAGTTAACCTGTTGTACACTTATCTCAAAGTGTTGTGATATTTCTTTAGTATTTGGCGTTCTTTTAGAGCTTCTAAAACGACTTTCGTTTTAGATCTTGAGGTGAATTTTCTTCGTGTTATATCAGTAAATTTAAGGCTCTTTTTTTGAACTTAACTTACTATCCTAATTATTGGAGTATGATCAGTAACTAAACAATTGATAAAAAAGTGATTCAATTTAGCTATTAATTCTATGGATGGCTCTGCGATATCTAATCTCAGACCTTTTCTTTTTTAAAACTAAAACTTACTTTCTACTGAAACTGAATACTTCTAACTATTAACTGAGAACTCCATAGTAAAATTAATTTGCCACCTCACTAATAAACTTAATACGATACAGACGTAATTCCTCGTCATCATAATCACCATCAAATTCGTCAATGGCAACGTCTATTTTATCGGTTTCGGATTCCATGAAGTACTCGTGGATTTCTTCCTGTTGATCTTCATCTAAAATCTCATCTACCCAATAACTAATATTTAATTTGGTACCTGAATAGACAATAGCTTCCATTTCTTTTATCAAATCAGGAAGTTCCATACCTTTTGAAGAAGCAATATCAGATAGCGGCAGTTTTCTATCCACATTTTGAATAATATAAAGTTTGTTCGCCGAATTGCTTCCCGTAGATTTTACAACCATATCATCTGGTCGTACTATATCATTTTCATCTACATAATCCTTGATGAGTGCAACAAAATCAGGACCATATTTTTTCGCCTTACTTTCGCCGACACCATGAACATTAGATAATTCTTCGATACTTATTGGATATTTAAGAGCCATATCCTCTAAGGATGGGTCTTGAAAAATCACAAATGGTGGCACTCCCAGATGTTTTGCATTAGATTTTCGTAAATCCTTAAGCATTTTCATAAGCTTATCGTCTGCAACACCTCCACCGCCAGATTTAGCGTTGGTAATGATACTGTTGTCGGTAGCTTCATCAAACACATGGTCTTCGGCCATCATAAATGATGTAGGAGTCTTTATAAAATCTTCTCCAGCCTCGGTAATTCGTAAAACACCATAAGTTTCGATATCTTTTTTTAAAAGCTTTGCAACCAAAATCTGTCTTATCAATGCCATCCAGTGACGCGCATCTTTAGCTTTACCTGCTCCAAAAAATGTTTGTTGGTCTGTCTTGTGAGAAGAAATCAAAGCATTAGATTTTCCAACAATGACTTGTACTAAATCCTTTGCCTTATACTTTTGATTGGTTTTCTGTAAGATATCCAAAACGATTTTAACATCATCTTTTGCCTCTTTTTGTGGTTTTGGGTGACGCACATTATCATCCATATCTCCACCTCCACCAGTGTCGTTATCAAACTCTTCACCAAAATAGTGTAAAATGAATTTTCGTCTAGATACAGACGTCTCACAAAATGCTACGACTTCTTGCAACAATGCATGCCCAATTTCTTGCTCGGCGACAGGTTTACCTGACATAAATTTTTCGAGCTTTTCGATATCTTTATAAGCATAATAGGCTAAACAGTGGCCTTCTCCTCCATCCCGACCAGCACGACCAGTTTCTTGGTAGTAACTCTCTATACTTTTTGGGATATCGTGGTGTACTACGAAACGTACATCTGGCTTATCGATTCCCATACCAAAAGCTATAGTTGCCACAACAACATCAGTATCTTCCATCAAAAACATATCTTGATGTTTTACACGAGTCTTAGCATCTAATCCTGCATGATATGGAACGGCTTTTATGCCATTAACCTGAAGTACTTGGGCTAGTTCTTCAACACGCTTACGACTTAGGCAATATATAATCCCAGATTTTCCTTCGTTCTGTTTTACAAAGCGGATAATATCTGCATCAACATTTTTGGTTTTAGGACGTATTTCGTAATATAAGTTAGGTCTATTAAAAGAAGCTTTAAATTTTACTGCACTAGGAATTCCTAAACTCTTCAGAATATCTTCTTGCACCTTTTCTGTAGCAGTCGCCGTAAGACCAACTATTGGAATATTATCACCAATGCGTTTTATAATGTGTCTTAAATTTCTGTATTCTGGCCTAAAATCATGACCCCACTCACTTATACAATGAGCTTCATCGACAGCCATAAAGGATATGGTGACGGACCTTAAAAACTCAACATTCTCTTCTTTAGTCAACGATTCTGGAGCGACATAAAGCAGTTTTGTAATTCCATTCCGGATATCTTCTTTGACGCGTTTGACTTCAGTTTTGTTTAATGAAGAATTTAAAACATGTGCAACGCCATCATTATCAGAGACACTTCTGATAGAATCAACTTGATTTTTCATCAAAGCAATTAAAGGCGATACCACTATAGCCGTACCTTCTTTTATCAATGCTGGCAACTGGTAGCAAAGCGATTTGCCTCCACCAGTTGGCATAATGACAAACGTATTATTACCCGCAACTACATTTTCTATAACGTCTTCTTGCAGCCCTTTGAATTCTGAAAATCCGAAGTATTTTTTTAGTTCTGCGTGCAAGTCAATTTGTGCAACTCTCATTAATACCTATTCCTAATTTTAATTTACCTTTGCGTGAAGTTTAAAGATAATAAAAATCTTAATAAATAAACCATTTATAAAAGTACGTTTCTGTTTTGAACACAAAAGCCAATATTCTCGACATTGCAAAGTCAACAATCACGATGGAAAGTAAAGCCATTGCTAATCTTGTTAACTTATTAACCGATGACTTTGCTCTAGCCATTGAACTGATTTACAACTCCAAAGGGCGTGTGATTATTACCGGAATTGGAAAAAGTGCCATCATAGCCAACAAGATTGTAGCGACTTTAAATTCTACAGGAACACCTGCAATTTTTATGCATGCGGCAGATGCTATTCATGGTGATTTGGGATTAATTCTTGAAGACGACGTCGTAATTTGTATATCCAAGAGTGGAAACACGCCAGAAATTAAAGTTTTAGTACCACTTATTAAGAATGCCAAAAACAAAATGATTGCCATTACAGGTAATAAAGATTCTTTTTTAGGACAAAATGCAGATTATATTCTGAATGCATACGTAGAGCAAGAAGCTTGCCCAAATAATCTCGCACCAACCACAAGTACAACCGCACAATTGGTAATGGGCGATGCATTAGCAGTTTCACTTTTGAAACTTCGAGGGTTTTCGAGTAAAGATTTTGCCAAGTACCATCCTGGCGGCGCATTAGGGAAACGCTTATATCTCAGAGTTAATGATTTATCATCTGTAAATCAAAAACCTGAAGTAACCCTAGATGCCACGTTGAAAGAAGTAATTATTGAGATTTCTGAAAAGATGCTGGGCGTAACCGCAGTTACCGAAAACTCTAAAATCGTTGGAATTATAACTGATGGTGATTTAAGACGAATGCTAAGTAAGAGTGATGATATATCTAATCTTACGGCGAAGGATATTATGGGTCGCCATCCTAAACGCATTGCTGAAGATGCGATGGCCGTTGATGCTAAAGAAGCCATGGAAGAATTTGGAATTTCTCAACTTTTAGTTGAAAATGAAGGTAAATATGCTGGAGTGGTACATTTACATGATTTAATAAAAGAAGGCATTTTATAATGGCAAATAAAAATGTAGACGAAATGTCATTTCTAGACCATCTTGAAGATTTAAGATGGCATTTAATAAGGAGTACAATTGCTATATTAATAGCAGGAATAGTAGCGTTCTGTTTTCCTAAGATTTTATTTGGCATTATCATTTTTGGGCCAACTGAAATGACTTTCCCTACCTATCAGTGGCTATGTGAAATGTCACAACTTATTGGAATTACTAATACTACATTTTGTGCAGATAGGTTTCCTTTCGATTTGCAAAATCGTCTAGTTGCAGGGCAGTTTTCTACACATATCTGGACCTCAATATACGCAGGTTTTATTATTGCATTTCCATACGTTTTATATCAACTCTGGAGATTTATTAGCCCTGGTTTAAAAGAAAAGGAACGTAAAAACTCAAGAGGATTTATTATTATTGCTTCTCTTCTATTCTTTACAGGTGTTTTATTTGGATATTATGTCATCACACCTCTATCATTTAACTTTTTAGCAAATTATAGTATAAGTAACTTAGTAGTTAATGATTTTGATTTAAACTCTGTAATAGCTGTTGTAAAATCTTCTTCATTAGCTGCAGGTTTAGTATTTGAATTACCAATTATCGTTTATTTCTTGACTAAAGTTGGTTTAGTTACACCTCAGATTTTAAAGAAATATAGAAAATTTGCCTTAGTCATAGTATTAATTATTTCAGCAGTAATAACTCCACCAGATATTGCAAGTCAAGTGATTGTGGCCGTACCAATTTTAATATTATATCAAGTAAGTATATTTATTTCGCGCATCGTTGTAAGGAATCAGAAGAAAAAAGAACAAAAAGCGAAAGCAAAAGCATAAACAAACCCATGTCAGACATAGTAAAAGAATTTAACGACTATCGTTCTAAGATGAACGATAAGATATTAGCCGATAATAACAAGATTGTTAAACGTATATTTAATTTAGACACAAACGCTTTTGCGCCAGGTGCTTTGGATGTAAAAACTAAAGAACTTTTAGGTCTAGTAGCCTCTACTATACTACGTTGTGACGATTGTGTACGCTATCACTTAGAAACATGCTATAAAGAAGGTGTTACTAAAGCTGAAGTCAGCGAAACTTTAGGCATTGCCACTTTAATCGGCGGCACTATTGTTATACCTCACCTAAGGCGTGCTCATGAATATTGGGAAGCTCTTGAAAACCAAAACGAATAAGTTGCGTACGAAAATTGTATTTTTACCGTTCTAAGGTCTAGATAATACTATATGAAATTACACGCTGAAAATCTAATGAAGTCCTACAGTGGACGTAAAGTGGTAAAAGATGTTTCTCTTGAAGTAAATCAAGGAGAAATAGTTGGCTTACTTGGCCCAAATGGTGCCGGTAAAACCACATCATTTTACATGATTGTAGGTATTATTAAACCAAATGGCGGAACCATATATCTCGACGACAAAAACATTACCAAATATCCAATGTATAAACGTGCTCAAAACGGAATCGGATATTTGGCTCAAGAAGCTTCAGTTTTTAGGAAACTAAGCATAGAAGATAATATTCTGAGTGTTCTACAAATGACTAAACTAAGTAAAAAAGAGCAAAACGATAAAATGGAATCGCTCATTGAAGAATTTGGTCTTGGGCACATCCGTAAAAATCGTGGTGATTTACTCTCTGGTGGTGAGCGTCGTCGTACAGAGATAGCTCGCGCTTTAGCCACTGACCCAAATTTTATTTTACTTGATGAGCCTTTTGCTGGCGTTGACCCTGTAGCTGTTGAAGATATTCAGCGTATTATTGCCAAGCTTACCAAAAAGAATATTGGTATTCTAATTACAGACCATAACGTACAAGAAACACTAGCAATTACAGACCGCACTTATCTTATGTTCGAAGGTGGTATACTTAAAGCTGGAAGACCAGAAGAACTGGCTGAAGACGAAATGGTACGCAAAGTATACTTAGGTCAAAACTTTGAACTTCGTAAAAAGAAGTTGGAGTTTTAAAGGTAAATTTTTGCTCTTCTAAATTCTATTATTTTTTTAAGTTTTCTTTTAGAAGTTTCTTCTGATAACGACCTTGTACGATATCTACAACAACTAAAACTAAAATAACAAAATAGAACGTCGTTTTACTCATTGGTACAATTTCATTACCAAAGATTTTGAGATGTGCTAAATGTCCGCCTTCTGTAACCAGCATAATACCTACAATAAAAAGGATAAATAAGCCTAGCACTTCGTACATTCTGTTTTTTGCTAAGAATTCTGAAATACGGTCTGCTAAAAAAAGCATGAGTAAACCACTAACAACAATAGCTATAGCCATGACTACAAATGCAACTGTTGAGTTTTCAATTTCATTGGTAAGTCCAATCGCTGCTAAAATAGAGTCAAACGAGAACACCAAATTCATAATGACTATGCTTGTTACAACAGCATTTGAAGATTTTGTACCTTTAGATTGGTCTTCAACATTTACTGTTAAGTCATTTAGAGATATCATATGCCAGATTTCCTTAATGGCTGTGTAAATAATAAATCCACCACCAGCTAAAACAATTAAACTGTGACCGTTGAATGCAAACTCTAGAACATCTTCAATTTTTCCAGTTAAAAAGGAAAATGGATTCTGAAAATAGCCGATTAAAGACACAAGCAAAAACAGCAAAACAATACGTAAGCCTATAGCAATAAGAATTCCTATTTTTCTAACGCGTTTTCTATCTTTTTCGGGCGCTTTTTTAGACTCTAGAGAAATATAAAGCAAATTATCGAATCCTAATACAGCTTGTAACATAACAAGCATGAGTAGTGTAAATATAACTTCGGCCATAAGTCTTTATGAGATTTGTTTTTGGGTAAATATTGAAACTAAAATATATAGAATGATAATAATAGGAATAGCGATAAAATGAAATACAATCAACAAAACAACACTAGCCAGCAAAAATAGATAACGCGTTATATTGGATTTAAAACTCCAAGATTTAAACTTTAAAGCGAATAATTTAATATCAGAATTAAGCAAATAACTACTCAAGAAAGTAACACCAATTAAAAACCAAACATTGCTAAACAAGTTTGAAACCGTTATCGAAAATTGAAAGTGTAATATTAACGGAATCGAAAGTATAAGTAATGTATTAGCGGGTGTTGGAAGCCCTTTAAAATAACTTTGCTGGTCTTCATCTAGATTAAACTTTGCCAAGCGATAAGCAGAGGATAAAGTAATTAAAAATCCAACTAAAGCTATAGGAATAATTTTAACACCTACCCAATTAACAGTGGCGTTCCATCCTTCGTCAATAACAAAAATACCTTGATTCCCTAGAGCTTTACTAATCAAACCATACATTACTAAACCTGGCACAACACCGCTTGTTACTAAATCGGCTAAAGAATCTAGCTGAATCCCTAAATTACTTTGCACATTGAGCTTTCGTGCTAAAAGTCCATCAAAAAAGTCAAAAAAAACACCAATACCTACAAATAAAGCGGCACCAACATAATGCCCCTGTACTGCGAATAAAATAGCAACACAGCCTGAAAGTAAATTTAATCCAGTAACAAGGTTTGGTATATGTCGTTTCATCTAGCTTGGTTAGTTTCTGTAAAAATATAAAAGTATTTGAGTTCTACCTCCAAAGTGTACAATAACTCTACACTTTTATAGTTTAATAGAAGTAAAATATTGTGCATCTTTGTAAAAAAATTGTTCTTGAAAAATTACTTTGTAATTCTTTTAACGTTTTTAGCGTTTTCAACGTTTGGGCAAACATCAAGAAAGTACTCTAATGAGTTTATGAATATTGGTGTAGATGCTGCTGCGTTGGGCATGAGCAATGCTATAACTTCACATACAAACAATGTCAATTCTGGCTATTGGAATCCTGCAGGTTTGGTTAATCTTGAGGATAATGAACTTGCACTTATGCACTCTAGCTACTTTGCCAATATTGCCAACTACAATTACATTGCATATGCAATGCCATTAGATGACAAAAGTGCACTAGGTATTTCTGTGATTCGTTTTGGTGTGGATGATATTTTAGACACCACACAACTCATCGACGACCAAGGAAATATCAACTTTGATAGAATAAACACCTTTTCTACCGCAGACTATGGCATCACACTATCCTATGCAAGAGAACTCCCTATAGATGGTTTAAATTATGGTATTAATGCCAAAATTATACGTCGTGTTATTGGTGATTTTTCATCCTCATGGGGTTTTGGATTCGATCTAGGTATTCAGTTTGAAGGTGATAACGATTGGAAATTTGGTTTCATGGCAAGAGATATAACTACAACTTACAACTCTTGGGCGATTGATGAAGATGAATTTGAAAAAATTAGTGGTGCAATTGATGGGCAAAATCAAACCTTACCCGAAAAATCAGAATTAACGCTACCTAAACTAGAACTCGGGGTATCCAAAGAATGGGTTTTTCATTATGATTATACGCTGCTAGCCGCTTTTAATCTCAATGCGCGATTTGCAGAAACAAACGATATAATTTCAACATCATTTGCCAGCATAGCTCCTGCATTAGGCTTTCAATTTGGATATACAGACTTAGTGTTTTTAAGAGCCGGAGTTGGTAACTTTCAAAATGAATTACAAATTGATAATTCTGAAAATTTAACCTTTCAGCCAAATTTTGGAGTAGGATTTAAATACAAAGGTATTGAAATCGACTATGCATTTACAGATATTGGTGACCAAAGTGCAGCATTATATTCCAATGTTTTTTCGGTGAAGTTAGATTTCAGTATTTTTAGATAGAATATTCCAAAGACACATATGAAACTTAAGTTATCGTTACTAATTACTTTTTTTCTTTTTTATATAAGTCCCTCACAAGAATTACAACTTTCTCCACAAGCTGAAGTATCGGTGCTAACCTTTAGTCCAAGTACAAACCTTAATGATGCTTTTGGACATAATGCCTTCAGAATTAAAGATAGAAATTTAGGACTAGATGTCGTTTACGGCTATGGTGGTTATGATTTTGAAGCGCCTAATTTTATACTCAAATTTGCACAAGGAAAATTAAACTATCTAATTACAAAAAAAAACTTTTCAGAAACATTACAGACATACAGTTATTATGACAGAACGATAGAGCAGCAAAAACTAAATCTTAATTCGGCCCAAAAACAAAAGCTTTATAACTATCTAATTAACAACTATAAGCCTAAAAATAGGCGTTACCTTTACGACTTTTTTTATGATAATTGTGCTACAAAGATTAGAGATGTTACTAATATTATAGTTAATCAATCCATTAGCTATACAACTACTAGTAATGAAGAAACAACTTTCAGAAACCTTATTCATGAGCAAGTAGGGCGAAATACATGGGGAAGTTTAGGTATAGATATCGCTCTTGGCTCCTTGATAGATAGAACTATAACTATTGAGGAAAAAATGTTTTTACCAAAATACATTTATAAGAATTTTGAAACCGCTAAAATCAATAATACACAACCACTTGTAAGTAGTACAAATACCATATATAAGTCTAGAGAAAACAAAAGCTATACTTCAAATGTTTTTATAACAAGTCCAATAGTGATTATTGGTCTACTATCGGCTATGATTCTATCCATAACTTATAGAGATTATAAATCGCATAAGAGAACCAAATGGCTAGACTTTATCATATTTGGTGTTACTGGCATAACAGGTGTATTACTTTTGTTTTTGTGGTTTGGTACTAACCATATAGCAACAGGTTATAATTATAATCTGCTTTGGGCATTTCCGCTGAACCTTCTAGCTCTAGTTCAAGTGTATAAAAACAGTGTGAAAAACTGGTTTAGAAGCTATCTCAAATTCACTGTTATTATGCTTTGCTTAATGACCATGCACTGGATTATTGGTGTTCAGATATTTGCATTTGCTCTACTTCCGCTTCTTGTTGCGCTTTTAACAAGATATATCTACATTATTAGTTTCTTTAAAAAACAGCAAGTGCTTTAGTTTTTTTTAGTTAGACTATTGTCCTCGGTAGTATAATACTGTACTCAGAGTTTTCAGAATAATATTTAAATTCAGAAATGGGCTAGGGTGTTTTATATAATATACATCGTGAACTTGCAAGAAGAAACTGGACAATTAGATAAGAGATTATGCCGCTAACTTTTTATTATAGATGTTTAATTCAAATTCGTTAATAGTTTTATAATTTAAATAGAAATGTCTTCTATTTTTGGTAACATCAAGCAAAATATGAACTTTAAACGCTTTATGCTAAGAGGAATTGATAAAGTAAATGTAAAAATAGGGCTTATTGCAATGGCTCATAACCTTAAAAAGTTCCGTCTAACCATGTAAAGTTAACTTGAAACTTGCTCTTTATAATCTTAACTTAAAATATGAACGCTATTAAAAATCGAATAGCTCTAAAAAAGAAAATCGCCTAAAAATTACTTTTTAGACGACCTCTTTTTTAATATTATAAACTCTAAATAGCTTAGAACATATCTCTACCTGAGAAATGGAAAGCACCTTCAATAGCTGCATTATCATCACTATCACTTCCATGAACTGCGTTTTCACTAATAGAATCTGCAAACATCTTACGGATAGTTCCTTCTGCTGCATCAGCAGGGTTAGTAGCACCAATTAATGCTCTAAAATCTTCAACAGCATTATCTTTTTCTAAGATAGCTGCTACGATTGGTCCACGAGTCATATACTCTACTAATTCTCCAAAGAATGGGCGCTCACTATGAATTGCGTAAAATTCCTGAGCATCAGCCTTAGTCATTTGCGTTAATTTCATTGCTACGATTCTAAAACCCGAAGCGTTGATTTTTTCTAATATTGCGCCAATGTGTCCTTTTTCAACAGCATCTGGCTTTAACATTGTAAATGTTCTGTTAGTTGCCATGTTTTTCTTTTTTAGCTTCACCAAAACCCTTGGCGAATTCGCGTGCAAAAATACGCTATTTTATAAAATACACAAGCATCAATACTCTTGTATCAGTTGGTTTATTTTCTCATTGTCATTAGCATACATTTCCATAATTATTTTGTGGTCTTTAAAGTTAAATTTTAAAAGACCATAGCTCTTTACAGAAACCACCTCTCCAACTCTATTTTTATTCGATTCACTCGTAAAGCTTGAATAAGAGTGTGTCAATCCACTCGATGTAAAATCTATTAAAGGATAATCTAAACCATCAACATTAATTTTAGAAAATTCTGAAATATGTCTATCACCAGACAATAGCAATACACCTTTTGCATTAGAATCTGAAATTATATTTTTTAATCTTTCGACTTCATGAGGAAAGTTGCCCCAAGTTTCGAAGCCATGCTCCATTGACAAAAATTGGATACTACCAACGATAATATTAAAATCTCCTTTAGAGTTATTAAGCTCATCTTCTAGCCATTGCCATTGGGTCTCGCCAAGAACTGTAGACGTATTATCTGTTGTAGGTTTGTATCGTTTTCTACTCTCGGTATCTTTTACTAATGCTGATCTAAAATAACGTGTATCTAAGACTATAACTTTTATAGTTCCTTCTGCAATTTTTATTTCCTCAGCGTGATAAACACCTTCTCTATTTCTTCTTTTATCATTTTGAGCAACACCCATAAAATCAAGGAACTGTTGCTGACTTTCCTTCTTCATTTTAAATTCTAAACCACCATCATTTAAGCCATAGTCATGATCATCCCAAGTACCTAGAATTTTAGTTGTTTCCACTAGTTTTTTATATGCTGGGATATTAAGTTGCTTGGTGTATTCGGCTTTTAAAACAGTCATATCATCTGTATCTGCGTATATATTATCGCCGCCCCATATCCATAAATCAGGATTCTGTTTCAAAATATCATCCCATAATTCATTTTTGACATCTTGCTTGTTACAAGACCCAAAGGCTATTGTATAATCTGTTTCTGTTGAATTTAGTCTTGAATTTTCTTTTTTTGTTCCGCAGTTATAGAACACCAAAAAAGCGAGAAAAATAGCTTTAGATATAAACTTCATGATTAAATAATTTACAGTCAAAGATAATCTAAAATATGCCTAAAGCCTTTCAAGGATTTATTATTAAATTGTATATTGGTCCGTTATGAAAAAAGAAGATATTTCGGCTGTAAAAACGCTATTAAGCGTGCCAAAAAGGATTATAATCGTTCCGCATAGAAACCCAGATGGCGATGCTATTGGTTCAACTCTAGGCTTAATGCATTACCTAAAACTCAATAATCATGAGGCTAGGGTTATTGCGCCTAATGATTATCCTGATTTCTTGAAATGGATTCCTGGAGAAGATTCAATCTTAAAATTTGAATCGCAAAGAACTGATTCTAAAAAGCTTATTGCAGAAGCAGACATTATTTTTACATTAGACTTTAATGCCTTAAACCGTACAGGTAATGATATGGCAGAAGTCTTAGAAGCCTCAATAGCTACAAAAATTATGATAGACCACCATCAAGCACCAGATGATTATGCAAAATATATGTATTCTGACGTGAGTATGTCTTCAACCTGTGAGATGGTGTTCAACTTTATTGAAATGCTTGACGATACTGACAAAATCACTCCAGACATTGCTACTTGCATTTATGTTGGAATTATGACAGATACAGGTTCTTTCAGGTTTAGATCTACAACAAGCCGTACACATCATATTATTGCAGATTTGATTGATAAAGGCGCCGATAATACGGAAATCCACAACCAAGTTTATGACACTAATAGTTATCATAGACTGCAACTGTTGGGAAAAGCACTTCAGAATTTAAAGGTTTTACCCGAACTAAACACGGCTTATATAACGCTTTCTCAAAAAGAATTGGATGAATTCAACTTTAAAAAAGGAGATACAGAAGGTGTGGTTAATTACGCATTATCCATAGAAAATGTTGTTTTAGCTGCTATTTTCATAGAAAACATACATGAAGGTATTATTAAAATTTCACTACGAAGTAAAGGCGACTTTTCGGTAAACGAATTTTCAAGAGCACACTTTAATGGTGGTGGACATACCAATGCTGCTGGCGGACGAAGTGAAATGTCCTTAAAAGAAACTGTTGAAAAATTTATTGCTATATTGCCTGAATATAAAACCCTACTGTCATAATGCGTCACCTACCTTTAATTTTTATATTGGTAATTTTTACAGTAAGCTGTAAGTCTCCCGAAGCACGTCCTCCTGTCGTTGTAAAATCGGGTTCTTTTATTGAAGAATCGGTAGAGCGTAACAAAGCACTTAATAAAAAAGAACGTAAAGAAATACAAAAAGTCATAGCCAGTTTTTCTGATAAAGATTTTATGAGTTCAGAGAACGGCTTTTGGTATCACTATAATTCTAGAGCACAAAACGATATGGTTACACCACAATTTGGTGACCGTGTAGAATATACTTATACCGTTTCAGACCTCAATGGGATAGAGATTTATTCTGAAGATGAAATTGGTACTCAGTTTTATACTATGGATAAAGAAGAATTATTTTCTGGCTTAAGAGAAGGTTTAAAACTCATGAAAGCTTCCGAAGATATTACTTTTATATTTCCATCTCAAAAAGCCTTTGGCTATTACGGAGACAATAACAAAATTGGCACTAATGTGCCGCTAATTTGCAACGTAAATTTAAAAACAATAACCCAAAACAATGATTAAGAAAATTTTTATTCCACTACTCGCCATAGCATTATTAGCTACAACTAGTTGTAAGAAACCTCGTTACGACCTAGAAGATGGATTATATGCCGAATTTGTAACTAACATGGATACTATGGTTGCTAAATTATATTATGATAAAGTACCGGTAACTGTCGCTAATTTTGTAGCCCTTGCTGAAGGGAAACACCCATTGGTCAAAGAAGAGTATAAAGACAAAAAATATTACAACGGTACAACCTTTCACCGTGTTATGGATGGTTTTATGATTCAAGGTGGTGACCCAACTGCAACTGGTTCTGGTGACCCAGGTTATAAGTTTGAAGACGAATTTAGTAACGAACTAAAGCATAGCAAATCAGGAATTTTGTCTATGGCAAATTCTGGACCTAATACAAACGGTTCTCAATTTTTTATTACTGAAAAAGCAACACAGTTCTTGGATGCATACCAAGCAGACGGAACCCTAAAAAAATGTGGCCGTTTCCCAGGTGGTGGATGTCATGCAGTATTCGGTGAATTAGTATTAGGATTAAACGTACAAGACTCCATCTCTAACGTAAAAGTTGGGGCTGCCAACAAACCTGTAGAAGATGTTGTACTTAAAGAAGTAAATATTATCCGTATTGGTTCTGAAGCTAAAAAGTTTGATGCCCCTAAAGTTTTTACAGAAGAATTACCAAAGATTAAGGAACGTGTTGCAGCAGCAGAAGAAGAAGCGCGTAAAAAAGCTGAAGAGGAGCAACGCATTAAAGACGAAAAAACAGCAGCTGCCACTGCAGAGTTTAAAACAACAATTGACAATTATACTGCAAAAGCAAAGCAATTACCATCTGGTTTAAAGGTACACTACCTCAATAAAGGCAATGGTGCAAAACCAAAAACTGGACAAATGGCTTTAATCAATTATCAAGGCTATTTTACAGATGGAAAACTTTTAGACAGTAATGTAAAAGAGGTTGAAGAAAAGTACGGTATGCTCAATCCTCAGAAAACACAGCGTAATATGTATGCGCCTACACCAATGAAAGTGAGTCCAGATGCGGCTTTGTTTGCTGGTTTTAAAGAAGCACTTGCAACTCTACGTGTTGGTGACAAGGCATTCTTTTATTTTCCATCGCATTTGGCGTACGGCGAAAGTGGTCGCCCACCAATGGTACAACCAAATACAGATTTAGCATTTATTATTGAAATGGTAGATATTCAGAAATAAGATTTTGGTTTGAACTCGTTATAGAGTTTGAAAAAAAAGCAGTTGTATAAAATTATATAACTGCTTTTTTTTTCAATTTTAAAAAAGGTTTAAACTTGGAGTTATCCTGAAGTCTAGAAGTTAAATCAGATCTTCTCTCCTAACTCTTTACTGGAATATTCTTCAAAATTTCTAAAACAAAATCCCAATATTTTTGAGCTGAAGAAATTTGAGCTCGCTCGTCTGGTGAATGCGCGCCTTTAATATTAGGTCCAAAACTAATCATATCCATTTCTGGATAATTCTGTCCAAGAATCCCGCATTCTAAACCTGCGTGGCAAGCTGCTACGTGTGGTTTTTCTCCATTATTGAGGCGCTCATAAATAGGCACCATAAGTTTTAGGATATCAGACTCCATATTTGGTGCCCAACCTGGGTAATCACCAGAAAATTCAACCTCACAACCTGTTAACTCAAAAGTAGCACGTAACGTATTTGCCAAATCATACTTAGAACTCTCCACAGAGCTACGTGTCAAACAGCCAATTTTAATTTGGCCATCTTTTACAATAACACGCGCTATATTATTAGAAGTTTCTACCAATTCTGGAATATCAGCACTCATTCTATAAACACCATTTAAAGCTGCATATATAGCTCTAGTCAAACCTTCTTGAACCCCTAATTCCATGATTTTTTCTGGAATAATCGTTTTAGAAATCAGGATTTCTAAATCTGGCTCCATTGTCCTATACTCGTTTTTTATAATTTCTGAAAGTTGCGCCATTTCAAAATTAAATGCTTCTTCATGCACTGCATCTACAGCAACAATTGCATTACTCTCTCGAGGAATAACGTTACGTAAACTTCCGCCATCAATTTGTGATATACGTAATCCAAAATTTTCAAATCCATCAAAAAGTAAACGATTCATTATTTTGTTTGCATTACCTAAGCCTTCATGAATTTGCATCCCTGAATGTCCTCCCTGCAATCCTTTTATAGTAATCGTATATCCAATTTTAAATTCAGGAGTTTCTTCTTCAGCATAAGTTCTTGTTGCCGTGACATCGACACCACCGGCACAACCCACACCGATTTCATCGTCTTCTTCAGTATCAAGATTTAGTAAAATTTCGCCTTTAAGCAAGCCGCCTTTTAACCCCATTGCGCCAGTCATACCTGTTTCTTCGTCAATTGTAAACAAAGCTTCTAGAGAAGGATGTGCAATATCTTTACTTTCTAAAATCGCCATGATTGTAGCAACACCTAAGCCATTATCTGCACCTAAAGTTGTTCCTTTAGCTTTAACCCAATCACCTTCAACAAACATCTCAATACCTTGTTTATCAAAATCGAAAACGGTATCGTTATTTTTTTGGTGTACCATATCTAAATGGCTCTGCATCACTATAGGTTTTCTGTCCTCCATACCTTTTGTGGCTGGCTTGCGGATGATTACATTTCCGACTTCGTCTTCAATAGTTTCTAATCCAAGATTTTTTCCGAAATCTTTCATGAATTTAATGACACGTTCTTCTTTTTTTGAAGGTCTGGGTATGGCATTTAAATCTGCGAATTTATTCCAAAGTTTCTTTGGTTCTAAGACTCTTATTTCTGAACTCATATGTGTATTTTTATATTAATACAAAGGTAGGAAATAGTCTTCGTAATATTTACCATTCTGAGCTTGATTCGGAATCTAACTAAAATGCTGAAACAACTTGTGCATAACTGTGTTTTCCCTAAAGTAAATTACTTATTTTTGAAACATGCGAGTAACCAAAAAAGGAGCATTATTTATTTTTTTAGCTATTCAAATTATTGCTATCAATATTCTGAAACAATTCCCTGAATTCATTGAGCAGTTTTACAGCAATGGTATTTATGTTTGGTTATCAAAATTGATGCGTTATTCTTTTGGTTGGGTACCGTTTTCTGTTGGTGACATACTATATACGCTTGCAGGAATTTATATTATAAGATGGCTAATTGTAAACTTTAAAAATAGCTACAAGGACACTATAAATTGGTTGTTGGATATTACAGCTGTGCTATCCATCGTCTATTTTTCATTTCATATGCTTTGGGGTTTTAATTATTACCGTCAACCGCTTCATAAATCGTTGAATATTAAAGCAGATTATTCAACTGAAGAATTAATTGCATTTACTGAACAGTTGATTGAAAAATCAAACCAAATTCACACTGAGTTAAGTATTTCAGACACGCTTAAAATTATTCTACCCTACAAAAAATTTGAAATTTTTGACAAGGTTAAATCAGGTTATGATAAACTTTCAAAAAACTATCCGCATCTATATTATAAACCTGTAAGTCTAAAAAAATCCATTTACAGTATACCATTAACTTATATGGGATTTTCTGGTTACTTGAATCCTTTTACTAATGAAGCACAAGTAGATGGATTAATTCCTATATACAAATTCCCAACAACCTCTTGCCATGAAGTTGCTCATCAGCTCGGTTATGCTGCGGAAAACGAAGCTAATTTTATAGGCACACTTGCTGCTTTAAGCAATGAGGATTTATATTTCAAATATTCCGGATATACATTTGCCTTGCGCTATTGTTTAGTTGAGATTTACAAACGAAATCCTAAAAAATATACGCAGCTTCTAGAAACTGTAAATGTTGGTATCCGAAAAAATTATCAAGAAGTTCAGGAGTTTTGGCAATCTTATCAAAATCCGCTTGAGCCTGTTTTCGAAAAAACTTTTGACACCTTTTTAAAAGCCAACAACCAATCTAATGGCATGAAGAGTTACAGTTATGTTGTAGCTCTTTTAGTAAATTATTACAATAACAAGCCACTTTAAAAACGTTAAAAATTCTTAATAAAAAAGAAGATTTAGCATTAAGCGTTATATTTAAAAAACAAAATTCTAACCAACAATACATATGATTAAAGTTTATTTACGGCTGCTCATGCTTATGTGCAGTTTTTCGTTATTTGCACAAGATTATTTTCCTAGTAATTCTGGTGTAAAATCTGACAACTCTAACTACAAGGCATTTACTAATGCCAAAATCCATGTATCGCCATCACAGGTAATTGAAAATGGAACTTTACTTATTAAAGATGGTAAAGTCGTTAGCGTCGGAAAATCGGTAAATTTACCAACTAACACTACTAAGTTAGATTTATCTGGCAAATCTATTTATCCATCATTTATAGATATGTACACGACTTTTGGTGTTACCAAACCAAAACGTGGTGGTAATGGCCCACAATACAGACCAAGTCGGAGTGGTTTTTATTGGAATGACCATATTATGCCAGAACAAGACGTTATGGCAAATTTTAAATACGACGCTAAGTCGGCTTCAGACATGCACAAGCTAGGTTTCGGCGTTGTCAATACACACATGGCTGACGGAATTGCACGTGGCACTGGTGCATTGATTTCCTTAAATAACGATGCAGACAATTCGCTTCGCGTCGTGGATGGCGAAATATCTCAACATTTTTCATTCAGTAAAAGTGTGAGGTCAAGACAGTCCTATCCATCATCAATTATGGGAAGTATGGCCTTGTTGCGTCAAATGTACGATGATGCTAAATGGTATGCCAACGGTAATGTAGATACAAGAGATTTGTCGCTTGAAGCTTTAAACGGAAACAAAAATCTACTTCAAATTTTTGAAGCTGGAAGTCGCGCAAATTTATTACGTGCTGATAAAGTTGGAGATTCTCGCAATGTACAATATACTATTGTTGGTGGTGGAGATGAATATGAGCGTTTGGATGAAATAAAAGCTTCTAATGCAACGATAATATTACCTATTGACTTTCAAATGGCATACGATGTGGAAAATGCTTTTTTAGCATCTACCCTTTCGTTAAGTGATATGCGTGCTTGGAATCAAGAACCACACAACCCAAGATTACTGGCAGAAAATGATGTGCAATTTGCATTAACCACTCACGGTCTTAAAAAGGTAAGTAGTTTTAAAAGTAATTTAATAAAAGCTATAGAAAATGGTCTTTCAAAACAAAAGGCGCTTGAAGCTTTAACGACTATTCCTGCGCAATTACTTGGAAAGTCTAATATGTTGGGAACTCTAAAAACTGGTAGTTATGCCAACTTTTTAATTACTTCAGGAGATATTTTTGATAAAAAGACAAAGCTCTATGAGAATTGGGTTCAAGGTATGCAACATGTTATTTCCGATATGAATGTAAAAAATATCGATGGTGATTACACTTTTACACTTGCTGGAAGTGATTATAAATTAAATATTTCTGGCAGCGCAAGCAAACCAAAAACAAAATTAGAATCTGGAGATAAGAGCTTAGGTACCAAAATGAATTATTCTGACGATTGGGTAAACCTTACCTTCAAAACAGCAGATAGTACAAAAAATGAATTTATTCGTATCGCAGCAAATGTTGCTAATGAAAACAATTTAAGCGGAAAAGCGATTATGCCAAATGGCGCAGAATATAATTTCTTTGCTACAAAAGCTTTAAAAGATGAAATGGCTAAGAAAGACAAGAAGAAAAAAGGTACCGCTAAGGATACACCTTACATGAGTCCAATAACCTATCCTAATATTGCTTACGGCTATGAAGAAAAGCCTAAAGCTGAAACTATATTGTTTAAAAATGCAACGGTTTGGACCAACGAAAGTGAAGGTATCTTAGAAAACACTGATGTTCTTATCAAAGACGGAAAAATTGCAAAAATAGGCAAAAACCTTTCCGATAGAAATGCAAAAGTTGTCGATGCGACAGGAAAACACGTTACAGCTGGTATTATCGATGAGCATTCTCATATCGGTGCTGCATCAATCAATGAAGGCGGACATAATTCTTCGGCAGAAGTGACTATCGAAGATGTTATTGACGATGAAGATATTGACATTTATAGAAACCTTGCTGGTGGCGTAACATCAATACAAATATTACACGGTTCGGCAAATCCTATTGGCGGGCGCTCTGCTATTATAAAATTAAAATGGGGAGAAGCAGCAGATGACTATGTTTATGAGAATTCGCCTAAGTTTATAAAATTTGCTTTAGGCGAAAACGTAAAGCAATCGCGAAGCCGAACTAACTCACGTTTCCCACAATCTAGAATGGGAGTTGAACAAGTATTTATAGATTATTTCAGTAGAGCTAAGGCTTATGATGAAGCTAAGAAAAGTGGAAAACCCTATAGAAAAGATACTGAAATGGAAGTTTTAGTCGAAATTTTAAATGGTGAGCGTTTTATCTCATGCCATTCTTACGTACAAAGTGAGATTAATATGTTAATGAAAGTTGCCGAGCAATTTGATTTCAGAGTCAACACATTTACTCATATTCTCGAAGGTTATAAAGTCGCCGATAAGATGGCCGAGCACGGGGTTGGAGGCTCAACATTTAGTGATTGGTGGGCTTATAAGTATGAAGTAAATGATGCCATACCATATAATGCTGCGATTATGCATAATGCAGGTGTTGTAACTGCTATTAATAGTGATGATGCAGAAATGTCACGTCGCCTGAATCAAGAAGCTGCTAAATCTGTGAAATATGGTGGTGTTAATGAGGAAGATGCTTTTAAGTTTGTGACACTTAATCCTGCAAAACTATTACACTTGGATGACCGTGTAGGTAGTCTAAAAGTTGGTAAGGATGCGGACGTTGTATTATGGAGTGACCATCCGCTTTCAATATATGCAAAAGCAGAAAAAACAATCATTGAAGGTGTGACGTACTTTGATTTAGAAAAAGATAAGCAAATGCGTCAAGCCATTGCTAAAGAGAAAAGCGAATTGATGAACTTAATGCTTCAAGATAAAAACAAAGGCTTGAAAACTCAACCTGTTAAAAAGAAGGAAAAAGTGTTGTTAAACTGTGACTCTATGGATTCAGGCTATTAATCAGACTCAAAATTTAAATTTATCAAAATGAAAAATTACATATATATCGCAGCTATTTTACTCTCAATGAGTATTGGTTATGCACAACAAACACCAGCATCAAAACAGACAAAAGATATTGCTATCGTTGGAGCTACTGCACACATTGGTAATGGAGAAGTTATTGAAAATAGTATTATTACATTTTCTAACGGAAAAATAACCAATGTAGGTGATGCCACTACAATTCGTATTAATTCTGCAGAAATGGATGTCATAGATGCAATGGGAAAACATGTGTACCCTGGTTTTATTGTATCTAACGGAACATTAGGTCTTGTAGAAGTTGATGCCGTAAAAGCCTCAAATGACTTATCTGAACTGGGAACTTTTAATCCACACATAAGAAGTTTAATCGCTTATAATGCAGAATCAAAAATTGTAGAATCCATGAGACCTAATGGTGTACTCTTAGGGCAAGTTGTTCCTCGTGGCGGACGTATTGCCGGAACATCATCTGTTGTACAATATGATGCTTGGAACTGGGAAGATGCGACAATCAAAGCAGATGATGGGATACACATCAATTGGCCAAATAGTTTTAGTCGTGGCCGTTGGTGGCTTGGTGAAGACCCAGCTTTAAAACCAAATAAAGATTACAACAAACAAGTTAAAGAACTATATATGTACTTTAACGAATCTAAAAGTTATAATGCTGGACCAAAAGATGAGCGTCACTTACCTTTTGAAGCCATGGCTGGATTATTTAACGGTTCTAAACATTTATACATTAATGTAAATAACCAAAAGAGTATCACTGATGCAGTTAATTTTGCTAAATCTCAAGGTGTATCAAATATTACTATAGTTGGCGGTTATGAAGCTGGTGAGATTGCAAATTTCCTAAAGCAGAATAATGTATCTGTATTTTTAAGACGTATACACACACGACCAAATAACGAAGATGATGATTACGATCAGCCTTTTAAGTTAGCAAAACAATTAGTAGACGCTGGTGTTTTGGTTGCTTTAGAACCAAGCGGACAAATGGAACGCATGAATTCTCGTAACTTACCATTCTACGCAGGTACAACAGTTGCTCATGGATTAACTAAAGAGCAAGCATTACAGCTAATTACTCAAAATCCTGCAAAGATTATGGGTATTGATAATATGTATGGAACTCTAGAGCAAGGCAAAAGTGCGACGCTGTTTATTAGTGAAGGTGATGCTTTAGACATGCGTACCAATATTGTAACAAACGCATTTATTGACGGTCGTCAATTAAGTTTAGAAACCCATCAAACAAAATTATGGAAACGTTATTCAGGAAAATATAATCAACAAGAGTAAAAATAAAAATGCGAGCCATATGGCTCGCATAAATTTATTATCTACGTTATTTGCTTAGCCTAGTAATTCATTCAAGCCTTCATTATCGAAAAGAATTTTACCAATATTTATCTGAGACCAACCCTTTTTTACTTTATAAGTTAACATTGGTTGTGAATCTTCTAATTTACACTCCATATGGTAAAATGTAATATTTTCATTTTTTAAATGGTTTAAATTTTTTAAGTGGCTAGATATAAAAAAGTAACCTTTTGTTGTTTTACTCAAACCTGAAATTGTTTTTTCAATGAGTAATTTAGCATCATCAATATCAGTACCATTAAAGAGTTCATCAAAAATAGCAAAACAAAATTTGCTATCTTTTGCATTTACGAGTGTATCTTTTAAACTAATAACCTCATTCATAAAATGACTATAACCATTACTAATATCATCAAATTTATTAATACCAATTGAAAAGTAATTACAAAAGGGAATAGTACTATTATTATCTGCTGGTATTGCCAATCCTAAGTTACCAAGATATGTACATAAGCCAATTGCTTTTAAAAATGTAGATTTACCAGACATATTTGCACCATTTAAAACTATAACACCATTACAAATCTTAAAATTATTTTTAACTGGCGATGATAAACTGGGATGGTAAAAAGCCTTTAAATCTAGTGAGTTTGGAGAAATTTCAGGAAACTTGAAACCGTGTTTACAGGTACCTTTCGCTATAGACAAATAAGCTTCAAACCTAAAAAGACAATCCCAAAACGTACTAATCTTATTTGACTTATATAAATCATCAATATGTTTACAAATATTTTTGAGCTCTTTAAACTTTAGCCTACGTATCCTTAAACTGCTAGTATAAACTTTAAGATTAAAGCTTTTTAAAAACTGTTGAAAATACCTAATTTCTTCTTTGTATTCTTTAGGGAAACACTTCAAATTTATGTGATTGAAATATAATTCCAGCTTAGAAAAAAACAAAAGTATAAGTTGAATATTGTCCCTAACATCACTGACTACGTGTTTATTACTAAAAAATGAAAGGTTTGTATTAGGAATAGGATTATGCCAAGAGTTCAGATAGTTAAAAGCCTTATTAAATGATAAAAAAGAATAGTTGTAACTGTCTAAAAGATGATTATTTTGAATAAAACCCTCTAAAATTTTTTGTCTGTGAGTAATAGCTTCAATTGAATTTAGAGAATTATTAAAAATATCGTGTAATACAACTTTTGAATTAATATTGATAGTAAAATCAAATAAAGGAAGTATCTGAGTTTTTATTTGTAAATCATTTATATTCTGTGCCGTCATTTTTACTAAATAATATCTAATTTAAAATGTAATTTAATAATAAGTGTAAAAAAGCATAATAACTAAGCATACCTAAAAAAAAGCAAAACCCTATTTTGAATATCGTATTAATCGTAAATTTTATTCTCTTTTGTAAAATAAAAATACTAGCTATAAAAAAAATGAAAACTAAAACACTAATACTATAATAAGGCAATCCTAAATATGTACTTGCTGCAAAAACTTCTTTAAATGGATTAAAAAAACTAATATAATATTGATTTTCTGCCTTAATTAAGCTGAGCAATATTAAAAATACTCCTAATGCTTGAATGATAAAAAAACCATATAATATGAAGTATATCAATCTTATTTTATTGTTGTATAATTTTATTAAACCATATATCCCAATAATTAATAAAATCACAAAAAGAAAAAAATCATAAGAATTTGAACCCTCCATCGGATAAGAACAAAACCTTGATTTACTACCAAAATGCTTACTTAAAATAAAGGGCATAAAACCATCGGTAATGTGATAAAATAAATTTAAAATAAATTTTATGCAAAACGTCAGTAATGAAAAAAACGGGAACATCAAAAATGCACCCGCTTTTAAAATATTTTGTTCTGATCTTATCATTTAACCTCTACTTAAAATGTCATTTAAAACTGCAGATCTTGATTTGTTTTTAAAATGATTTATATCATTTTTGATATTGTTAAAAATTGATACCAACATGCTGTAATTATTATTTCTTATTATTTCATTATCTATGAATACTATCAAATCAGAAGCTTCTCTACTTGATAAAACTTCACCGTTATAAGAACTATCTTGAATTCTTTTACTTACTGCATCTATAGTTGTATAAATGTAATAATATTCATCTAATTGTCTCCAATTATACAAATTTTCTTTACAGTATATATCACTTACCATATAGTAACTATCAATATAACTTCTTGTAAAATTATTAGATTGCAAAAAGCCATCCCTAAATGAATAAGCGTTTGATAAATCAACAATTCTATTTTGATTAGTAGTTTTATCGGCTAAAATTCTTACGCAACAAATACAGCCATTATCTTCACAATAAGCAGTTTTTACATCTGTAATAACTGGATCATCACCACCATTTGGAGTTTCAATACAATCTTCAAAATCTTGTCCATAATCGCATCTACCTCCACATGTTGGATTACTTCTTTCAACAATACTAGCGTTTCTAAAAGAAACATCTCGAATATCTAAATTTTTATAAATTAATGATTCTAACCTTTCTCCAGTCAAAATTTTATTAATCCTGTATCCTTGGGTAGTTAAAAAAGAATAAAAGAAAGAATTACCTTCAAAATCACCAACAGCGTAATTAAATAATTTCTCACTTATTGATGCTTTTAAGTCTTTAAGTTGACCATTTAATTGAGTTTGGTTTACAAAACCATTGTTGTTGTTTTTAAAAAAATTATGATTTATAATTTTATTGTCATCTAAATAATAAATGTTTACGCCAAAGATATCATCAATATATTTTATGTATTCTGTTTTAGCTGATATATCAACCTTAATTATATCACTAGTATTGTAATCTATATTAGCTAACTGAAGTATCGTAATTAAGGTTTCATTATTTACTGAATAAAAATTTTGACTATCAGTAAAGTTTATACTTGTCCCAAAATTAATAACTCTTGTCGTTGATTTAGTATTAATAACATCTATTGTATTATTAAGGATACTAATTTTTTCTATTTTTATGAAATCAGAAGAAGTGTCGTTTTGTATTTCATCACTGGAGTTATCACAAGAGAAAAAAAGAATTGAAATCAAAAAGAATTGAAAGAAGTTTTTCATAATATTTTTATTTTATTGTTTGTAACTGTAAAGTTGTGATAAATCTTTATAATAAAAAATAACACTTTCCTTTAAACTATAAGTTTTACTTATATTTACTAAACTTTTAATAATCACTATTTAATTGAATATGGAAATTGGTGGAAAAATAAGAAAGCTCAGAAAACTTAAAGGTTTCTCTCAAGATTTTATGGCTCATGAACTGAATATAAGCCAGGTAGCATACTCTGATTTAGAGAATGATAAATCAATGATTAGCATTGATAGACTTGAGAATATTAGCTCAATATTAGGAATGGACATCAAAGATGTATTAACTTTTGATGAAACAAAAATTTTCAACAATACATTTAACGATTCTGCTAAAGGTTTTTTTAACGTCCAGAAAGTTATTAATCATGCATTTAATAATGAAAGAGAGTCATATCTAAAACAAATAGAATTTCTAAAAGATGAAATCACTTACCTAAGAAATAAACTAGACTCTAGCGATTAAAGACTTTAGCACCTTCTGGCATTCCAAACATTGTATTTTCAGGAGCTTCTTCAGAAACAAGAACATCTACAAATTCTCTTACTGTAGCAGCTTCGGTTGGCTTTCCATCTTTAACGTTATACCAAGTCAAACTATTTGGTAACACCAAACCATTAATTTTTTGCCAATCGTTATAGCGGATGTAGCTAAATTTATTACTTTTTTCTTCTTTACCATAAGTTACGGTATATGCCAACCATTGCATTTGTCCAGTTTCGGCGTCATAGTATACAATATATTGGTCATTTGGAGATTCACCTATACCTGCATCATAAGAAATTAATACGCCAGGATATGTCTTACCTTCAAAGGTTAATGGCTCTGCTTCTTCATAAATAATACCATCATCACCAACAATAAAAGGCATGGCATAGAAATATAGCATTAAGCCTTTGTAAAACTTAGCATTCCCTTTGTATTCATTACCGTCTTTTTCGTTAACCCATAAGGTTCTGCCATCAAAACCAGCAGCATAAGTCGGCGTTTCAATTAGTTCGGCCCTTGTTTTTAGGTTTGTTGTCGTTACTTCAGCACCATTTGGTTTATTCATAGTAAAAGACAATGTTTTCATTCTGTTCCAGTTGTCTATTCCGCCGTGAGCGTCAAATACTTTTGTAATATTTTCTGGATAGATACTAGTTGTGATATCCTCTTTAGATATATCTTCAATAAGTGTAGATTCTTTTTTATTCTCTTTGCAAGCAATAAATAATAGTGCAAGTGTGAATACAAATGGTAATTTTTTCATGTTTTTATATGTATTGTTTTTTTAAAGGACACATGCTGTTCGCTATTAATCATTCCTTTGGGTGATAATATGTTTAGCATGCGCGTTTCATACTATTGATTAAGGTCTCTATGACTCATGAATAGTAGTTTATAAATCTGAAGTAAATATATATTAGGAGAGTCACTTAATAAATTTATACGAATACTCTTATTAAAAAAAAGATACAACAATGCAGTAAAACAATTTAGTTTTATTTTTTTAATAGAGCCGTAAGTTTTTAGTAATTTATTGTTGTGAGCGGTTACATTTTCTGAGCCCATCATCCACAAGAGAGTGTCAATAGCCTCTTCGCTTTTTCTTAAGTAAGCAGCATTATCTTCTAAACCATAATGATAGACTTCATTATTAATATGCAATACTTTTGCTTTTTGTTGCTTTAGTAATGCAGAAAAATAATTATCAAGACCGTAACCTTTTCTGTTTAATTTGGGATTAATCTCATTAAAAATGTCTTTCCTTATCATAAAGTTAGCAGATATTATAAGTCCGTATGGTTTGAGATTACGTCTTTTTGCATCGACCTCTTCAAATTTTTTTCCGTACTTCCAACGTAAGATACCTTTTTCAATTGTTTTTGTAGTGTCATAAGCAAAACCACCGAAAACTGCATCGTAATTAAATCTGAAGTAGTTAGTATAGTTTTTAATAAAATTATTGGTTTTTGGTATTACATCAGCGTCCAGAAATAATAGCCAATCGTATTTTGCTTTATCACATAGAAACTGTCTGGAAGCTGTCCGCCCCATATTTTTATCAGATGTAAAATAGCAGACGTACTCTAACTTTTCTACACTACTCTTATTCTTTTCAACATATTTAGAGGAAGCATCGTCTTTGCATAAAACTTCAAATTCAATACCAGTATCAATAGCTTGTCTGTGCAATACGTTTACTAAACCAGTTATTTGATAGTTGTATGTTGGAATTAAAATAGAAAGCATAAAACAAATATAAAGTTTAGAAACAGTAGTTTAATGTAATCGTTGAAGATTAAAAATTTATTTTTTGTATACGATTACTGTCTCATCAAAATAGCCAAATAAAGAATCCTGTTTATAATTCACAATCTCAGTATAAAAACCAACAGGTTTTAATTTTGAATTTAAACCTTCTATCGAATAAATACCAACATGATCATCTTGACCAAAATGTTCAAGCCTATCTTTAGGCTTTTTAATCGTATAATCTTCGTAAATATCAGTTTCCTTAAAAGGTGTTTGTATATAACAAATACCATATTTTTTAGTACCCGATACAATTCTCGCATGGCTTTGATATCATCTTCTATATGTTCAAGAATATGAAAGCAAAGAACAATACCAAATTTGTTATTATCTTAGCTAATATTTGTGATATCAAACTTATAGTTTGCTAAAAAAGCATCAGTAAAATCTGTGCTGTAATAATCAATAGCATTATTTAGGTTTAATTTTCTGTATATGCCTCTTGAGGGAGAAAAGTATAAGATGGTTTCTCTAAATAAATTATTTTTAGATAACTTATCATAAAGTCTTCTTGTTCTTGAAAGACCTCCGCAAAAGGGTAAAATAAATCTGTATTCTCATAATTTATAAATGAGCTTAATTTATTATTACAAATGGAACACTGACTAGATTTACCTTTGTAAAAAAGTCTAAAAGTGTACCTGAAAATGAATTCGTATTTATGAAGAACTTTATTTGCAACAATCTTCTGTAATAGAGCCTTAAAGATTTATACATTATTATGATTTACGCTGCACAACCTCAAACACCTTATTTTCATCACACTTAAACGTCTTACTTGGATATTTAAGAAGTAAAGCATAATCATGAGTAGCCATTAAAATGGTATTTCCATTTTTATTAATGTCTTGTAAAACTTCCATGACTTCAATACTGGTTTGCGGATCTAGATTCCCAGTAGGTTCATCAGCTAAAATTAGCTCCGGTTCGTTAAGTAAAGCACGAGCTATAGCAATTCTTTGTTGCTCACCACCAGATAGTTCATGAGGGAATTTAAAACCTTTATTACCCATGCCAACTTTGTCCAAAACCATAGAAATACGTTCGCTAATTTTAGTTTTTTCTTTCCAACTGGTAGCTTTTAAAACAAATTCTAGATTACCGTTTATGGTTCGGTCTGGTAATAGTTTAAAATCCTGAAATACTATACCCAATTTTCGTCTTAAAAACGGAATATCTTTTTCTTTTAAGCCATTGAGTTCAAAATCTACAATATAACCCTCGCCTTCAGTCAATTCCAAATCGCCATAAAGGGTTTTCATGAAACTACTTTTTCCACTTCCTGTTTTTCCAATAAGATAAACAAAATCACCGCGTTGTAATTCTACATTAACATCACTAAGCACAAGGTTACTGGCTTGGTATATATTTGCGTTTTTAAATTGTAAAACGGTATCAGACATAGGCTTTATTTGGTGTAAAAAATGTTAATGGGTATAAAAGTATTGTAAAAAATTCAATTTATTGATTTTAAAACTGGTATAATAATTGGCAGTGTAATAACATCGTTTTAATTAAAAACGTTGTATAGTTTTTCAATAATAAGAAACTTTGTTTAATAACTTGGTTTATAATTATCATTAATTTTCTGCGTTACCATTTAGGTATTGACTTACTTTTATCATCATAATTTCAAACCAAAAAACAATGCAAATGACGCTACTAAAAAAACAATTTCTTGGCATTTGTCTATTGCTAACATCTCTTCTTTTTGCACAAGAAACAGCTATTTATACAAGTCAGTTTAAAGATTATCAGAAGGCACTGACGCTATATAATAACAAGCAGTATAAAGTAGCTCAGTCTTTATTTGACGACATTAAATACGAAACTAATGATGAGGTTTTGAAATCTGATTGCAGTTACTACATCGCCAATTGTGCAGTACGTCTCAATCAAAAAAATGCAGATGATTTAATTGAGGATTTTGTTGAAGAATATCCAACAAGTACTAAAAAAAACACTGCATTTTTAGATGTAGCAGAGTATTATTTTGAAAATTCTGATTACGCCTACGCTAGGAAATGGTATGGTAAGGTTGATGATATGAGTATTGCACGTGCTGAGTTAGATAAATTCAATTTTAATTATGGATACAGTTTATACAAAACAAGAAACAAAAATGGAGCAGAAAAGTATTTAAATCGTGTAAAAGATAATAGTGAATATGCCTCTCAAGCTAAATATTATTTAGGATTTATGGCTTATGAAGGTGATGATTACAACTCTGCAAACGAATATTTTGATGCCGTATCTGATAACCAAAAGTATAAGGAGAAGCTTAATTATTATCAAGCAGATTTAAATTTTAAACTCGGAAAGTTTGAAAAAGCTATTAAACTCGCAGAAGCACAATTACCAAAAAGCAATGCCGAAGAAACTTCAGAACTATCGAAGATTATAGGAGAAAGCTACTTTAATCTCGAAAAATATGCTGAAGCCTTACCTTACCTTAAAGCTTACAAAGGTAAAGATGGCAAATTGAATAATACAGATTTTTATCAGCTCGGATATACCTATTACAAACAAAACGATTTTGAAAATGCTATTTCAGAATTTAATAAAATAATCGACGGAAATAATTCTGTTGCACAAAATGCGTATTACCATTTAGGTGAAAGTTATATCAATTTAGATAAAAAGCCTGAGGCGCTCAATGCATTTAGAAATGCATCGCAAATGTCTTTTGATAACAAAATAAAAGAAGATGCTTGGTTAAACTATGCCAAATTGAGTTACGAGATTGGTAATCCGTACCAATCAGTTCCGCAAGTATTGTCGAGTTATTTAGAAACCTATCCAAAAACACCATATAAAGAGGAAATTGAAGATTTATTGATTGACTCTTATATCACATCAAAAAATTATAAAGAAGCGCTACTATTACTTGAAGATAAAAATAGTTTTGAGAATAAATTAGCCTACCAAAAAGTAGCATTTTATCGCGGAATAGAATTATATAATGAAGACCAATATGCCGAAGCTTTAGAGATGTTTAATAACTCTTTAAAGCAGCCGAGAGATGAAGAGTTTGTAGCTAGAGCTACATTTTGGAAGGCAGAAACAGATTATAATCTGACCAATTATAACGATGCTTTAATTGGTTTTAAGCAGTTTAAGCAAGATGCAGCTTCAGATTTAAGTGAGGCCAAAAATCTAGATTATAATTTGGCATATACTTACTTTAAACTCAAAGATTACAAGCAGTCCTTTACTTATTTTCAAAATTTTATTTCTAAAAATTCAGATGATAAACTTAGAGCAAACGATGCCTATCTCAGATTAGGTGATGGTTATTTTGTTTCTAGTGATTATGCGAATGCGATTTCGGCTTACGAAAAGGCAATTGACATTAATGAGATTGAGTCGGACTATGCTGCTTTTCAGAAAGCAATGAGCCACGGATATATGGGGAAATCTTCTAAGAAGAATGAAGGATTAGAAAAGTTTATTAGAGGTTTTCTAAAATCAGGATTAAGAGACGATGCTATTTATGAGTTGGCAAATTCTTATATAAAAGCCAATGATATTAGTAGAGCAATGAGATTGTATGAGCAGTTAAATAAAGAATATCCTCAGAGTGCATTCATTTCAAAATCTCTATTGCGTCAAGGTTTAGTACATTATAATGCTGACCAAAACGAAGCGGCTTTGAGTAAATTCAAAAAAGTAGCTAATGACTTTGCAGGTTCTCAAGAAGCTGTGCAAGCAGTATCTACAGCACGTTTAATCTATATTGATTTAGGTCGTGTAGATGAATACGCACGTTGGATAAAAACCCTAGATTATCTCGAAGTCACTGATGCAGAATTAGACAATACAACCTATCTCGCAGCAGAAAAGCAGTATTTAGATAGCAATACAGATGAAGCTATTAAGCAGTTTAACAAATATCTAAATGCATTTCCAAGTGGAATTCATGCAGTAAAGTCTCACTTTTATTTGGCACAATTGTATTACAAAAAAGAATTATTTGGTAATGCAAAACCAAATTACGAAGCTGTCGTTAATGCTGCAAAGAACGAATACACAGAACAAGCTATGGTAAAGCTTTGTGAAATTTATTTGAACGATTCAGACTGGGACAATGCTAAATCTGTGTTATTACGTTTAGAAAATGAAGCGGATTATCCTCAAAATATAATATATGCCGAGTCTAATTTGATGAATGCCTATTATCAAACTGAGGATTTTAATGAGGCTGAAACTTATGCTGAAAAAGTATTAGCGAATTTAAATTTAGATAACAAAATCAAAAACGATGTACAACTTATTATTGCGCGATCTGCCTGGAAAACTGGTAATGAAGAAAAGGCAAAATCTGCTTATACAATTGTAGAAAAATCAGCGAGTGGTAGTGTTGCTGCAGAGGCTTTATATTATAATGCGTATTTCAAAAATAAAGAAGGTATATATGAGGCTTCTAATATTGTAATCCAAAAATTAGCTAAAGATTATAGCAGCTATAAACTCTATTCGGCAAAAGGCTTGGTGGTTATGGCTAAAAATTATGATGCACTAGGTGATGCTTTTCAAGCAACTTATATTTTAGAAAGTGTAATTTCTAGCTTTCCAGAATTTGAAGATGTAGTAGCAGAAGCTAAATCCGAATTGGAAAGAGTAAAATCAGAAGAAGCAAAAACAAATTCATCAATTAAATCAGGAGATAATTAAGCTCAAAAGAATTGAATTAATTATCATTTTAATCAAAACTAAATTCATGAATATCAAATATAAAATAGCAGTTTTACTAATCACATTTGTTTCATTTTCTTTTGCGCAGGTAGGCACAAAAGATACTATCGATGACCAAACTGTTAATGTTATAAAGCCATATACACCTACAATTTCTGATGCTTTTAAGATAAAAGAGAGGCCGTCTTTGAAAGATGGTAATACCATCAATCAAAAAGAGGTTAAGTATAATATTTTTTCAATTCCAGTAGCATCTACATTTACGCCCGCTAAAGGAAAAGCGGCTACTTTAGATAAAGCAAAACCTGTAAAGTTATATGATAATTATGCCTCATTAGGATTTGGAAGTTATACAACCATTATAGGAGAAGTTTACTTAAATCACGAGCTAAACTTTGGTGAGAATGTAGGTGGTTATTTTAGTCATCATTCCTCTCAAGGCGGCATAGAAGGTTTACTTTTAGATGATAATTTTTCAAAAACAGGATTAAATGTTAATTACTCTCAGAAGCTCAATGACTTTTCATGGAAAATAGACTTAGGTGCTGATGTCATGGCATATAATTGGTATGGCTTACCACAAGAGTTTTTTGGGCAAACAGAAGCCAATACAATAGACTCACAAATAAGGTATAATAGTTTTTACGTTGGTGGTAAAATGGGTTTCGATAACTCTTTTATTAAAGACGGAAGTGTACGGTTTAGAAGGTTTGGAGATAATAGAGATTCTGGAGAAAATCGTTTTGTAGCAAAGACATCTTTTGATGTACCGATTAGTGATCAAGTTATAGAAACAGAATTCAGAGTAGATTATCTTGGAGGAAGTTTCGATAGAAACTACAACACAACTACAGGTTTAGATTATGGGAATATTAATATTAGTTTGGCACCGTGTTATCAATTAAAACAAGATGATTTAACAGTTAATTTAGGAGTGCAATTAACGTACTTAAATGATACAGAGTTCAATGAAAATAAACTTTTAATTTACCCAAATATAGAGGCAAGCTATCGTTTGGTTAGTGATATTTTAATCGGTTATGCCGGGATTACAGGAGACTTAATACAGAATTCTTATCACGGTTTTGTAGAGGTAAATCCATTTGTGTCACCAACGTTATTGGTAACACCAACAGATCAACAGTATCATGGGTTTATAGGGTTAAAAGGGAAGATGTCTAATAATGTAAGTTATAATATCAAAGGAAATTATTTTGCTGAAGAAAACAAGGCTTTATTTAGAGCAAATAATGCGCAAACCTTTGCTGTAGAAGATTATCAGTTAGGCAACTCTTTTGGAGTTGTTTATGATAATGTGAAAACGTTTTCCGTAGGTGGCGAATTAAATATTGATGTTAATAGAAATTTTAAGCTAGCTATTAAAGGTGAGTATTTTAACTACAACACAGATGTAGAGTCTGAAGCTTGGAATTTGCCTAACGTACAAGGTTCTTTGTTTTTAGATTATCAAATATCTAGACAATGGTTTATGGGCGGAAGTCTATTCTTTACAGGAGAACGTAAAGATCAGTCTCTACTTCTTGGTACACTAATACCATCTAATCCGACCACAGTAACTTTAGATAGTTTCTTTGATGCTAATGCTCATTTAGGCTATAATGTTACGGACTACCTATCGGTTTGTGCAAAAGTGAATAATATTGCAAATCAAGATTACCAACGCTGGCAAAATTTCCCAGTTCAAGGTATTCAGTTTTTGGTTGGCGCGACCTATCAGTTTGATTTTTAAAAATTAAGACTATGAGAACTCTTTTTACTTTATTCGTATTCTGTTGCAATGTTACTTTTGCTAACGCACAGAAAACAAATCCAAATTACGATGCAGAACTTGCAAAAAAAGTAGGTGCCGACGATTACGGAATGAAATCTTACATTTTTGTAATTCTTAAAACAGGAACTAATACATCTACTGACAAAGCTAAAGTAGATAAGGCTTTTTCAGGACACATGTCTAATATGAACACCATGGTTGAGGCTGGTAAATTAGTCGTTGCTGGACCTATTGGAAAGAATGATAAAAATTACAGAGGTATTTTTATTTTAAATGAAAGTGATATTGAAAAAGCCAAGACACTATTGGCAACTGACCCAGCAATAAAAGCTAAGTTTTTAGACTACGATTTATTTCCATGGTATGGTTCTGCAGCACTATCAGAATATCTTGAAGCTTCAGATAAAGTTTGGAAAGTTGGGTTTTGAAATAGAAAAAATAAATACCTAAAAGCCAATTCTAGCTAGATAGTCATAATGGTTACCATCAATAATCTTCTCGCATTGTAAACCAACAGTTTTACAAGCTAGTTTTAATGTTTCAAAATCAAGGTAAAGCCATTTTATTGGGTTTTCATTTTCACCTTTATAGCTGAGATAATAATCCAATTCGCCATAATAGCCACTATTTATATCCATCCAAGTGCCACCATCTTCATCTATATACATATATTTAATGTCTGAGGAGTCAATGATGATTTGTCCATCAGGATTTAAAATCGATTTTAAGTGCTTTAGATAATAAGAAACTTGAATCATTTCTTGAAAAATTCCAGTGCCATTCATTAGTAGAAGAATAGTATTAAAAGTTTCAGTTTCTTCTAAAAGTGGTTTTAATTCTGCATGTATAACACCTCTTTTTTTTGCAACTTTAATTGCGCCTTTGGAGCTGTCAATAGCTTTGACATTAAAGCCCTTGTCTTGAAGATATAAACTGTGACTTCCTGCGCCACAACCAACATCTAAAACTTTACCTTTACAAAGCTGTAATGCCTCTTGTTCTAGCTTTGGCATTTCAGAATACACTCTAAACAGGTAGGGCAGTGGTAAAACATCATCATCTGAAATATTTGTAGATGTTATAATATCTTCAGAATAATTTCCGTTGAAATAATCTACTAAGGCATTGCCAAAAAGGTCTTTCATAAACGTTCTATAATGTATTTGATTCAGCTTTCTTTAATTTGTAATTTAGCATTATGCAAGACCAAATCGATAAACTTCCAAAATTAGCCAAAGATAAGCATAAGGAAAACAAAATGTTTTTTACTAAGCTAAAGAAGAAGCCTCCCAAAAAGTTGGATTATATGATGCAAGAGTTTCACGAGGAAGAATTTCAACGTACAGATTGTCTAGAATGCGCTAATTGTTGCAAAACAACGGGTCCGCTTTTTACAGATAAAGATATTGTGAGAATTGCTAAACACTTTAAACTAAAACCACATCAATTTACGGAACAATTTTTGAAGCTAGATGAGGAAAATGATTATGTACTTCAGTTAGTTCCATGTGCGTTTTTAGGAGCAGATAACTATTGTTCTATTTATGAAGTGCGTCCTAAGGCATGCCGAGAGTTTCCGCATACAGATAGAAAGAAGTTTCAGCAAATTTCTAATCTAACACTAGAAAACGTAGCTATTTGTCCTGCAGCTTACAATATTGTTGAAGCCATGAAGCAACAGATAAAATTATAACTATGAAGAGATTCTTTTTTACAATTCTTATTGGTTTTACATTGTCTCTGCCATCACAAAATTGGATGGAGTCTATGAAGATAGCAACACGATTAGCTAGAGCAGAAAATAAGTTGGTTCTTATGGTTTGGCAAGAAGCCACTGAGTATCCTTTACCCATAGTGATTAAGGATAAAGCAACGGGCAAGGATGTTTTTTTGAGAAATCTTTTTGGCTCTCCAGAATTAACCCAACTACTTTGGACCTATTTTGTACCTGTAAAAGTAGATGAAATTTTTTATGAGGATATGTTACAGGAGATAGAAGGGAAGCGAAGTCGGAGTTATATAGATGATTTTAGTGACGATTCCTTAAAAATTATGGATGCCAATGGAAATATTATTGGGACTTCTGGGGCTCTCGTAGATTTGTTAAATCTTTCAAATTTTATAACAAAGTATAATCTTAATACATCTTACTTAAAGCAAGAATTAGTCAATTATTTTTATAATAAAGATTTTTATTCTGCATTTTATTTGGGGGCAAAATACCTAGACTACAGCATTTTTGTCAATAAGTCTGTAAGGTCTGAAATACTGAAATTATCAGAAATCTATTTTAATGAAGCAGAAGAGTTTATTTTAAATGATGAGGACCTGAAAGACAAACCGGCTTTGAATCAACGTGTTTTATTAACTAAGTTGAAAAAAGATTTAATAAAAAACAGACCAAAAAAGGTACTGAGACAGCTTAGAAAGATAGATGATGAAGATTTGAAGGAAACCAATCAATCATTAAAAGCATTTTTGTCTTACACAGCCTATAAATTATTAGGGGAAACAGAAAAATTTGCTGCTTTAGAAAAAGATATTTCTTTATTAAATTTGAAACTTGCCCAGCAAATAGTAAATATCAAGAGATGATTATGGAGACACTTTACAATTATTTTGAAACGATACCTTCTTCGCATAGAAGTATACTATTAGTGTCAGGTATTATTTTGTTTTGGTTACTAGAAGGAGCAGTGCCGTTATTTAAATTCAACTATAAAAAATGGCGACATGCGGTACCAAATTTCTTTTTTACACTAACCACTATTATTATAAATTTCGGATTAGCCTTTATACTGCTTTGGTCAGCAGATTGGGTAAAAGCAAGTAATTTTGGTATTATAAATTGGTTGCCAGAAATACCGCTTTGGAGTTATATTCTTATAGGTGTATTATTATTAGACTTCTTTGGGGCTTATCTCGCCCATTTTGTTGAGCATAAAATAAAACCATTATGGATGGTGCATTTGGTGCACCATACAGACCACAAAGTAGATACAACGACAGCCAATCGTCATCATCCTATAGAAAGCCTGATTAGATTTTCGTTTACACTCTTAGGGATTTTTGTTGTTGGTACGCCAATAGCTATCGTTATGCTTTATCAAGCCATATCACTAATTTTTACTCAGTTTACACATGCCAATATAAAATTGCCAAAAGTTATAGATAAAGCCATTAGTTACGTTCTTATTTCACCCGATATGCATAAGATTCATCATCATTATAGATTACCTTATACAGATTCTAATTATGGGAATATATTTTCGATTTGGGATAGAATCTTTGGAACATATATGTATATGGAGCGCGAAAAATTAGTCTATGGTGTTGATGTCTTTCCTGATGAGCTTAAGAATAGTCGTATACCAGAATTATTAAAACAGCCCTTTCAACCTTACGAGAAGCCTACACTTTCTGCCGATAAGTAAGTAAAATTATTTTTTAGATTAATACTCATTATAAAGTACTGATATTCAAATTCTTAAATTTTAAAGCTGATATAAACTATTGTTAAACTAAAATTGAGACCATCTATAATCTCTTAAAACTCGTAGATTGAGCATGATTAATTAATTTCTGTTAAGATAAACTTTCGGTTTAACTTAGTAGAGATATGAAAATATTCCCCACCTAATAACAGCAATCCTAATTGCCGGCTTTGTTAATACTTCGTTTTCTCAAAACGGATTTGCGACGATACGCAAAACAAAAAATTGTTGCCTCAGGATTATATCATGATTTAAATAAAACTAAGGACACACTTATTCTTAGGAGTAATAAAAAAATAAACTATTTATATACTGCTAATAATTCTGAAGACAAAGAAGTTAACGTTAGAGTAGATCGTAATTCTTAAAAACTACCTCTTAATAGATTAAAAAAAAGGCGTAACGTCATGGTAGCTATATTGTTTTTGTTGTTGAGGTTTTAAGAATATCCTACTAGCGGTAAGTACTTACAACTCATATAGGAGATATTTCTGACGCATCATATTATAAGCGTTAATTTCATCTTTCCAGCTTTCTCTAATTTCACTCTCACTTAATCCCGATTCTATTTGTTTCTGTAATTTTTCTGTACCTGCGTGCGAAGTAAAGCCTGATGTTATAAAGAATTTAGTTTTGTCTGTAGAATTATTATAAGCGTCAATAATATATTTTAGACTAAAGCTTCTATCTGCATTTGTATTAGATAAATCTACACCATAACAAACAGAATTTTGGTGTTTTGGATATTTTGCACCAAAGTTTGAAACTGGAGTATAGCTAAAAGAGTAATAATTCTTATCTAAAAATGGAGCACCATAGCGTTGAAACTGAAATTCAGTTCCTCTACCGGCATTAATATTGGTGCCTTCAAACAGACCCAAACTAGGATACAGCATTATAGATTGGTCGTTTGGTAAATTTGGAGAAGGTCTTATGGGTAAACTATAAGTCATTTGGTGATTGTAATTTTTAATAGGAATAATAGTTACATCACACTTAATACCATCTTTTAACCAATTTTCATCATTAATCATTTGCGCATACTCGCCAATAGTCATTCCGTGTACCAAAGGAATAGGATGCATACCTAAAAAACTGCTGTGTTTTTTTTCTAAGACTGGTCCATCTACATAAGAACCATTTGGGTTTGGCCGGTCTAATATTAAAAGTGGTATGTCACTTTCCGCACAAGCTTCCATAACATAATGTAGAGTTGATATATATGTGTAAAATCGAACACCTACATCTTGGATATCAAAGACCATGACATCTATATCTTTGAGCAGTTTTGCACTAGGTTTTTTAGTTTTTCCATGTAAAGATGCTATAGGTAATCCTGTTCTACTGTCTTTACCATCTTTAACCAATTCTCCAGCGTCTGCTTTACCTCTAAAACCGTGTTCTGGCGAAAAAATTCTCTTTACATCTATGAATCCGTAATTATGTAAATAATCGACAATATGCAGTGTAGTTTTAGAGCTGCCCATTGTCGAAGCGTTAACGGGATTTTTTTGTAAAACCGTTATCATTGAGGTTTGGTTAGCAACAATTCCAATAGACTTTCCTTTTAAAATGGGTAAATATTTTCCAACTCGGTCTGCTCCAATAATGATGTTTTTGTTATCCTGAACTTGTTTAGTGGTTACATCAATATCAGCAACATCGTTTTTAGTTTTAGAAGCACACGAAATCGCTATCAAAACAATAAATAAAACTGTATTTTTGAGCATCTTAAATCCCATATCAGATTTTGAATTTTGAGTTGTTTATAGCCAAACGTATAATTGGCAGTAAATCTTATAAAAGTAGTGTATCGGCACCAATAATTAAAATTGGGATTGCTGCAATTGCTATTGGTATAGTGGTTATGCTTATTGCTATCGCTACAGGTTTGGGTCTTCAAGAGAAAATTAGAGATAAAGTAGCAGCTTTCAACGGGCATATTATCGTTGATAATTATGACACTAATGCTTCTGACGAATCACAAGTTCCTATAAGTATAGACCAAGATTTTTACCCTGAGTTTACTGCAGTAGAAGGGATTACCCATATTCAAGGTACAGCAAGTAAGTTTACCTTAATCCGTACAGAGCAAGATTTTGAAGGTGTTGTAGTCAAGGGTGTTGGTAAAGATTATAGTTGGAATTACTTTGAAGAATTCCTTGTCGATGGTAGATTGCCAGATTTTTCAGGAAAGCTAAATAATGAAATATTGATTTCAAACTACTTAGCTAATAGATTAGGTTTTAAAGTAGGCAATCAGTTTCAAACACTTTTTGCTGAAAACCTTGACAGGCTTCCGCGTATACGTAACTTTGAAATTGTTGGAATTTACAATTCAGGTTTTCAAGAATTAGATAAAAAGTTTTGTCTTATTGATATTAGACACATTCAACGTCTAAACAAATGGGAACCAGATCAAGTAGGTGCTTTTGAAATTTTTATTAACGATTTTACTAAAATTGAAGAAAAAGGAGAAGAAGTATATCGTGAGGTTCCATCTTTGATGAAGTCAACTACTATTACTAAAAAGTACAGTTCTGTATTCAATTGGATTGAAATTTTTGATAACAACACCTATGGTATCATTGCTATTATGATTTTGGTAGCTGGTATAAATATGATTACAGCATTGCTTGTTCTTATTTTGGAACGGACACAGATGATTGGTATTCTTAAAGCTTTAGGTACTGCGAATTGGTCTGTACGTAAAGTGTTTTTATATAATGCATCCTACTTAATTGGTCTGGGTCTACTTTGGGGAAATATCATAGGTTTGAGCTTATTGTTTGCGCAGAAATATTTCAAATTATTTCCTTTGAACCCAGACACCTATTATGTAAGCGAAGCGCCCGTTTATCTAAGTTTAGATTACATTCTGTTACTTAATTTTGGAACATTTGTATTGTGCCTATTAATGTTACTAATTCCTTCAGTTATTGTTTCTAAAATTTCCCCTGTTAAGGCAATCCGATTCGATTAAACATAATAGTTATTTAGCTTTCACTTTTTAACTTTTAGCGTAACTTTGCACCGCAAAAATGACTTATGGACTACGCAGAAAATATATTAGGAACTATTGGTAACACACCAATGGTTAAAATAAATAAATTAGTTGAGGATTTACCTTGTTTGGTATTGGCTAAATACGAAACATTTAATCCGGGAAACTCAGTTAAAGATAGAATGGCGCTTCAAATGATTGAAGACGCAGAAGCAGACGGACGTTTAAAGCCAGGAGGAACTATCATTGAGGGTACTTCTGGAAATACAGGAATGGGCCTCGCTTTAGCTGCTATAATCAAAGGCTACAAATGTATTTTTGTAATTAGCGACAAGCAGTCTAAAGAAAAAATGGATATTTTAAGAGCAGTTGGAGCTGAGGTTGTAGTCTGCCCAACAGATGTTGAGCCAGACGACCCCCGAAGTTATTATTCAGTATCAAAACGCTTAGGTGAAGAAACACCTAATTCTTGGTATGTTAATCAATATGATAATCCAAGTAATTGTAAAGCACATTTTAAAACTACAGGTCCTGAAATTTGGGAACAAACCGATGGTAAAGTCACACATTTTGTAGTAGGTGTAGGTACAGGAGGAACAATTTCTGGAGTAGGAAGTTATTTGAAAATGAAAAATCCTAACGTTAAAGTTTGGGGAATTGATACTTACGGTTCAGTATTTAAAAAATATCATGAAACTGGTATTTTTGATGAAAATGAGATTTACCCTTATGTAACTGAAGGTATTGGCGAAGATATTTTACCTGCAAATGTAAACTTTGGCGTAATTGATGGCTTTACTAAAGTAACGGATAAAGATGCTGCAGTTTACACTCAAAAACTTGCTAAGGAAGAAGGTATGTTTTTAGGTAACTCTGCCGGAGCAGCTATTAAAGGTGTATTGCAACTAAAAGACCATTTCGGGCCAGATGATGTTGTTGTTGTCTTATTTCATGACCACGGTAGCCGTTATGTTGGTAAAATGTTTAATGATGATTGGATGCGCGAAATGGGTTATATAGACTAATCAAAAAGATATTTTTGAAATTAAAATCTCGAGCATTGCTTGGGATTTTTTATTTTAGTGCATGCAAGAAGATTTTCTTCATTTTATATGGAAATACAAAAAGTTCGACACCTCTTGTTTAGAGTCAACTAACGGAGCGCTTATTTCTATAATTAATTTGGGACAACACAATCATAATTCTGGTCCAGATTTTTTTAATTCACTACTTGAAATAGATACCCAAAAATGGGCTGGTAATGTTGAGATTCATTTAAAGTCTTCAGACTGGTATGTGCATAATCATGAAAAAGATGAGGCTTACGACAATGTCATCCTCCATGTCGTGTGGGAGCATGATACCGAAGTTTTTAGAAAAGATAATTCAGTAATACCAACTTTAGAGTTAAAGGCTTATGTTAATACTAAATTACTTCAAAATTATAAAAAGCTTATACTCTCCAAAACTTGGATTAATTGCGAAAATGATTTCAATTCTGTAGATGACTTTACGATTAATAATTGGTTAGAGCGTTTATATATTGAACGTCTTGAACGAAAATCTAAAGATATCTATAAGTTACTAGATAACTCTAAAAACGATTGGGAAGCCGTATTTTTTAAAATGTTGTGCAAAAACTTTGGACTTAAAGTTAATGGAGAAACATTTATGAGTTTGGCAAATGCTACAGATTTTTCAGTTATTAGAAAAGTACGTAATGACGTTTTAGATTTGGAAGCCTTATTTTTTGGTCAAGCCAATTTACTAGTTAAAGATGTAGAAGAGACTTATTTAAATGATTTAGAGAAACGTTATCAGTTTTTAAAACAGAAATTTCAATTAAATAATAAAGGAGTTTTACCACTGCAATTTTTTCGACTGCGGCCACCTAATTTTCCAACAATTCGTTTATCCCAGTTGGCGATGTTGTTTTTTAGAGAACAGAATCTATTTTCAAAAATAATTGATATTCAAAATATTAATGAAGTCTATACTTTGTTTCAAGTAGAAACTTCTAAATTTTGGGAATCTCACTATACATTTTCAAAATCATCAAAGTCGACTAAAAAGAGATTGACTAAATCGTTTATTGATTTATTGTTAATTAATACTATCATACCTATAAAATTCAGCTATGCAAAATCATTAGGGAAAGCTTATGAAGATGCTATTTTAGATTTGATTAAATCTATAAAAATTGAAAAAAATAGCATAGTCGATAAGTTTTTAGCTTTAAAAGATTTAGAAAAGTCAGCGATGACATCTCAAGGATTAATACAGCTTAAAACCCAATATTGCGATAAAAATAAATGCTTACAATGTGCAATTGGTAATGGTTTAGTGGTAAAAAATAAATAACTTGCAGGATGAAACTATTTTATCAATTACTATTGTATTTTCAAAAGAGAGGTTATTACGTTTGTCAGCGTATAGCAGACCGTATAGGGATTCGCGCAAAGATAGTACGTACTACTTTTATGTATTTGACTTTTGTAACTTTAGGTTTTGGTTTTGCACTTTATTTATTTTTAGCGTTTTGGATGCGTATCAAGGATGTTATTTACACCAAAAGAACCTCGGTATTTGACTTATAAATTATGGGAAATCCATTATTAAAATTATTTAGGTCTAGGATATATACAGCATTAATAATGCTACTCATTATAATGTTTATAGGTGTTTTAGGTTATAGATTTATTTCAGATTACTCTTGGGTTGATGCCGCTTACATGACGGTTATTACAATAACTACTGTTGGTTTTGCAGAAGTAAATCCTTTAGATACCCAATCTAAGATATTCACAATTTTTTTAATACTTGCAAGTATTGTAATTGTAGGTTATGCTATAACAATTATTACAGAATACATTTTGAATAAAAATAATTTTGAAAATATAAAACAACGTAAAATGCAAAAGCTAATAAATAATATGTCTAATCACATTATTATATGTGGTTTTGGGCGCAATGGAAAACAAGCAGCCAAAAAGCTACTAGCTTATAAAAAGTCTTTTGTTATTATAGAAAGGGATAAAGATATAATTGAAAAATTTCAAGATGAAGATTTATTGTTTGTACATGGTAATGCCAATGAAGATGAAACACTCTTTGAAGCAGGTATAGAAAGTGCAAATACATTAATATCTGCATTACCAAGTGACGCCGATAATTTGTTTGTAGTACTTTCTGCAAGACAGATTAATAAAACAATGAGTATTATAAGTCGTGCCTCTCAGGAGACATCTTATAATAAGTTGAAATTAGCAGGAGCTAATAATGTAATCTCACCAGATAGAATAGGTGGTGATCATATGGCGTCTTTAGTTGTTATTCCTGATTTAGTAGAGTTTATAGATAATTTAGGTATTGTCGGTGAACAAAACATTAATATAGAAGAAGTAAAGGTAGAGCAGCTTTATGATGTAAGTGTTGTAAAAACAATAAGACAGCTAGATTTAAGACGGCAAACAGGCTGCAGTGTTATAGGGTTTAAAGACGGAAAAGGTGAATATTTAGTCAATCCTGAAGCAGATACTAAGCTTATCGCAGGTTCTAAGATTATAGTCCTTGGGCGCCCAGAGCAGATAGAAAAATTGAATTCAGAATATAACATCGCTTAATCTTACCTTTTTAACGCTGTAAGCTTTATAAAATCATTTTTTTTTAGCATCTTGTAGCCTACTTTTAAAAAAAACTAACTAATACTTTACTTATGAAGAAATCTCTTCTGACTATTTTTGCACTTTTATTACCCATATTAAATTTTGCTCAAGAAGCACAAGAAAAAGGTTTAGACCAAAAAATTGATGAAGCATTTCAGCCAATCGCTGATGGTTTTTTCGACGCAATTTTCTTCCCCATATATAAATCAGAAACAATGGAAATTCCATTTGTTTTAGTGCTCTTAGTGGGTAGTGCAATGTTTTTTACATTTTACTTTAAGTTTCCTAATATTCGTTTTTTCGGTAAAGCAGTAAATGTTGTTAGAGGTAAATATGATGATATTGATCACCCAGTAGTGGAAGAAGCTTATGGTGATTCTACGCCAGGAGGAGATTCTATAGAAACAATAAAAGACGAAAGTGAAGAGGGAGAAGTAAGTCATTTTCAGGCCTTAGCTACCGCAGTCTCAGGTACTGTAGGTAATGGGAACATTGCAGGTGTTGCACTAGCTATAGCTCTCGGCGGTCCTGGAGCGACGTTTTGGATGATTATTTGTGGTCTATTAGGAATGTCGACAAAGTTTGTAGAATGTACTTTAGGCGTTCAGTTTAGAGATGTTGGAGAAGATGGGGTTGTTTATGGCGGACCGATGTATTATATCAGTAAAGGTTTAAAATCTAAAGGATTTAAAATACTTGGTAAAATTGCAGCTGCAATATTTGCGGTATTTTGTATAGGAGGTTCTTTTGGTGGAGGTAATGCTGCTCAATCTAATCAAGCTACAATAGTTATTAAGGAATTATTTAACTGGGAAAGTACAGCGGCAGGAGCAATTGTTGGAGTAGTTCTTGCAATATTAGTAGGTATAATAATCATTGGAGGAATTAAACGTATAGCTCAAGTAACAGAAAAAGTAGTTCCGTTTATGGCAGTAATGTATGTTGCAGCATGTTTATACATCATTTTCAGTAATTTTAGTTTAATTGATGACGCAATAGGACTTATTGTTAGAGAAGCTTTTAATCCAACAGCATTTGGTGTTGGAGGGTTAATTGGTGTACTATTAGTTGGTTTTCAAAGAGCAGCATTCTCAAATGAAGCTGGTGCCGGTTCTGCATCTATTGCCCATTCTGCGGTTAAAACAAAGTATTCTGCTTCTGAAGGTTTAGTCGCTTTATTAGAGCCATTTATTGACACAGTTTTAATTTGTACAATGACTGCTTTAGTAATTGTTATTTTTAATTTTGGAGGCTTCTTTGAATATGGTGGTGACGGTTCAGGAGTCGTGTTTATAGACGGCGTTGGATATGAAGGCGCAGGTATCACTTCGAAGGCTTTTGCTGAGTATATTCCATATTCTAATATATTTTTGACGGTAGCTGTTGTGTTGTTCGCAGTATCTACAATGATATCATGGTCCTACTATGGCCTACAGTCTTGGAAATTTTTATTTGGAAGAGGTAAAACGGCAGATTTAGTATACAAGATTCTATTTTTAATGTTTGTTGTAATCGGAGCGGCTGCAAGTATGGGCTCAATTTGGAAATTCTCAGACGCAATGATATTTGCAATGATATTCCCTAATATGGTTGGCTTATTCTTTTTATTTCCTATTGTGAAGAAACAATTGACTAGGTATTTGGATGCTATAAAAGCAAAAAAATAATTTCTATTACATAAATTTTATGAAATCCCACTTCAAGTTTTCCAAGCAAAAACGAAGTGGGATTTTTTTATTAGTATTACTGATAGTAATTGCACAATATGTTTATTTTTTTGTAGATTTTTCATCCGAGGACATAGATAGTCTAACAGATGAAGAACTCGAAATTTATAGAAGTGAAATAGATTCTTTGCGCCAAGTAGCAATTAAAAATAGTGTACCAAAAACATATCCCTTTAATCCAAATTATATAACAGATTATAAAGGGTATACGTTAGGAATGTCTAATGAAGAAATTGATAGATTACATCAATTTAGATCAAAAAATCAATGGGTGAATTCTGCTAAGGAATTTCAGGAAGTTACAAAAGCTTCAGATTCTTTACTAGCAAAAATTTCACCGTATTTTAAATTTCCGGATTGGGTAACTAATTCTAAACCAAAGACCTACAGTAATTCATATTCTAATACAAATAAGGTTAAAACCTATGCTCAAAAGCAAGACTTAAATAAAGCAACAGCTTCTAAGCTTCAAAAAGTATATGGAATTGGAGAGAAGCTTTCAGAACGTATTATAGCATACAGAGAAAAATATAATGGTTTTGTGTCTGAAGTAGAATTAACTCAAATATGGGGATTAACACCCGAAGTTATAGAACGAATCAATCAGCAATTTATAGTAAAGACACCAAGGGCTATAAAAAGCTTTAATCTTAATACAGCGACGAGAGACCAATTGGTTACTATACCACATATTGATTATGAAATTGCCAATAGTATAATTGAAGAACGAATACTTCGAGATGGATTTAAAACTATTGACGATTTAACAAAAGTTGAGTATTTCCCTCTTAAAAAATTAGATATTATTAGGTTATATTTGCAACTCTAATAAAATTGCTAATAAATGTCAAAGTTATACTTCACTGAAGAGCACGATTTATTTCGTGAAAGTTTAAGAGATTTTTTACAAAAAGAAGTTGTTCCGCATATTGATAAGTGGGAAGAAACAGGCTACATAGAACGTTTCATTTGGAAGAAATTTGGTGATATGGGCTATTTTGGTTTAGCCACTCCCGAAGCTTATGGTGGCTTAGACCTTGACCTTTTTTATACAATTATTTGGTTAGAAGAACTTCAGCGTATCAATTCTGGAGGATTTTCTGCAGCGATGTGGGCTCATGCTTATTTAGCAATGACACATCTTAATAAAGAAGGCAACCACGCCCAAAAAGAAAAGTACTTAACCCCAAGTGTATTAGGGGATGCTATAGGTTGCCTATGCATAACTGAACCTTTTGGTGGTAGTGATGTTGCAGGTATGCGAACTACGGCTGTAAAAAGAGAAGAGACATACGTCATTAATGGTTCTAAGACTTTTATAACCAATGGTGTTTACAGTGATTATTTAATTGTAGCTGCTAAAACAAACCCAGAACTAGGTAATAAGGGCATCAGCATTTTTGTTATTGACAGAGATATGCCAGGTGTTTCAGCAACAAAATTAGATAAGCTCGGCTGGAGAGCTTCAGATACTGGAGAGATAGCCTTTGATAATGTGATTATTCCTGCGGAAAACTTGATGGGCGAAGAAAATCAAGGCTTTCCATACATAATGCAGCACTTTGCTTTGGAGCGTTTAATTATGGGAGTTAATGCGCATGCAAGAGCAGAATTTGCATTAGAATATGCAAAACAATACATGTCTGAGCGTACTGCTTTTGGAAGAACTATAAATAAATTTCAAGCTTTAAGGCATACGTTTGCAGATTGTGAAACTCAAATGGAAATTTGTAAACAATTCAATTATTACGTAACAAAACGCTTAGATATGGGCGACTATGTGGTAAAAGAAGCGACAATGTCCAAGTTGCAATCTACTAAAATGGCAGATGATGTAATTTATCAATGTCTTCAGTTTTTAGGAGGTTACGGCTATATGGAAGAATATCCACTAGCACGTATGGCTAGAGATAGTCGTTTAGGACCAATTGGTGGTGGAACATCAGAAATCTTAAGAGAGATTATCGCTAAAATGGTAATCGATAATAAAGATTACAAACCAGCTACATGATTTTCTGACTAGCTTTTTAGCGAAAATTGTAAAATAATTTCGCTAAAATGGTAATCGATAATAAAGATTACAAACCAGCTACATGATTTTCTGATTGATGCCAAGGACTTTAAACTCTCAACATAAAATAATTTGATTAGTTTTGGAGTTTATACATAACGGAATGGTCTTTGCCATTGTGTAATTATAAACAACATAATCAACTTATAATGTTATATAATCGCTTCAAATTTTACCTTTCTTTAAGTTTTCTTTTATTAACCTATATCGGATTTTCTCAAGTAGAAATCACAGGAAAAGTTATTGATTCAGTCTATTCCGAACCTATTGAAAATGCTAGTATTTACGTAAAGAATACGACAATTGGTACTATAAGTAATACCGATGGTCGTTTTGCTTTGACAGTCCCTTTAGCAAATAAAAAAGATACTCTAATCATATCTTCGATAGGCTTTAAGAGTTTCAGAATTGCTGTTGAAGAATTTCAAAATAATCAAGATGTATTTTTATATGAAGATGTAGCATCTTTAGATGAAATTGTTATTCTCGCAAACCCACGGCCAACGACAGGTAATGCCATTGTTTTAAAGGCTATTGAAGAGCTTTCAGAAAATTTACCAGATTCAGCCTATTTACAAAAAGGATTTCTTCGTCATAAAGAGCGAAATAAATTAGAGTTTAAGTGGCTTATTGAAAGTGCAATTACAGTCTATGATTCGGGCTACGGAGCTAAAAGCACAGAGCATCTTAAGATTAACGTTGACGAAATGAGAAAGAGCTATGATTTACGAAATGTAGATAGCATTTTTTCTTATGTATCTTACCGAAATAGAATTTCAAAAAGGAACAGGCTCAGAGCTCAAGACATTCGAAGACAAGATGTATCAAAACAACAATTGGTTAATGCCATCAAGTGGAATGATACAAGAGTTAATGGACTTCAAAATTTATTTCAGGGTAAGCTAAGTTTACTTCGCAATGTTCAAGATACCAAATCACTTTTCGGAGAAGATATTCTCAAAAGGCACCAGTTTGCTTTAGATACTATATTGGTAGATGATGGCAGAAAGATCTACAAAATTAAAATAGACGAAAGTTCAGATTTTGTAGGTTTAGACACAAAAGGCATGTATAATGAAGGCTATAAAGCGCAAGGTTGGTTATACATCTACTATGATAATTATGCGATAAAACGAGTAGAGTATGATTTGGTAGCTGCATCAGACAAGCAAAAAAGCAGGAGTAAGCGTCTTTTTGGAACACAAACCAATCATAAACTCGTTATAAACTATATAGAATACAATAACAAGATGTATCCAAACTACATCTATTATGAAACGCCGAAGCTGGTAAACGTTGGGCTAAAGACGGACAAAAAAGTAACTCAAAAAGAAATAGACAGATATAACAGAGAGGAACGCTACTATTACACAGTACAAGAAATACTCTTTACAGAAATTATACAAGATAGAGATATCGTTCAGTCAGAGTTAAATACCAAACCATGGAATATGGATATCTTTATGTCTAAGCCTTACAATAAAGAATTTTGGAGAAATTATAATATCCTTCTTGAAAGTGAAGAGGATGAGGAAATGATTGATGATTTGTCAAAACGAGCTTCACTTTTTAAAGATTAGATTACGGAAAAACCGTAACTGTATTGTTGTTAGTGGTTTAGTAAGTTAAAATTTTTGTTAAAGTGATGATTTTCTTTCTTTCTTTCTTTCTTTCTTTCTTTCTTTCTTTCTGATAAATAATTTTAAAACTTATTTATTATGAAAATTTTAAAACAAACAAGAAAACTAATTGCAATCTTTTTAATGGTTACCTTTCTAATGCCAAGTATTTACAGTTGCTCAGATAATAATGTCAATTATCTAGAAACTAATCAATATGAAAAGGAGTCTGAAGGAATTATTAATGCTATAAATAATTATAATAACTCACAGAATTCTCAAGCTTTTAGAGCAAATAGTAATTCTGTAATAACCCAACAACTTGTTGATGAATATTTAGTTTTGTTGGGCTTTAGTTCAGGAGAATTATTAGCCTCTGATGTAGATAATATAGTTACTACCCAATTACAAGGAAGGACTTATAATGAACTTATGCAAGATTACAATCTATCAAGTTTTGCAAGATTATCTTTAAATGAAATTAAAGATGGTGCTTTTTTAGATGATTTGGTAAACAATCCAGATTTTCAAAATTTAAGCGATAATGAAAAACTAATAGTATCTTTATCTAACTCCTTTATGGATGCTCATAGAGGAAGTGGTCATACAATAGAAGAAGCTACTGGTGCTTTGATAGGAATAATTATTGGAGCGGCTTGCTGTGGTTTTCTTGGTGCTATTGGTGGCGCTATCATTGGCGCATTAATTGGTGGAGGAAGTAAATAAGGTTAATTGATGAGAAATTTAACAGTTATCATATTTGTCATATTGGCACTCAGCTCATATGGGCAATCAGAAAAAAAAGTTAGTACAGAATCCAACGGACAATGGCTGGTTACCAATCAATTTGGTATTGCTACGTTAGAAGCAGAGAACTTATTCAAGGTTAATGCCTCAGTATTTGAAGGTTTAATCGGTAGAGAATTTTATTTGAGTAATAAGACTTCGCTAATTACAGGTATCGAGTTTTTGAGAGTTAGAGGCGATTTCTTAAATACGAATAACCAAAATTTATTTCTAAGTAATGATCATATAAATATTCCACTTTCTTTAAGATTTTATAATAGTAAAGAAAATAAAATCTCAATATTTGGAGGATTTGGTATTTATGGTTCATATTTACTAAAATCAGAAATTGAAAATATCTTGTTAAATACTACCAGTGATGACAATGGGCTCGGTTTTAATTTCGGTATGCATTTAGATGTAGGTCTTATTTATGATTTGGACGAGAAATGGAACATTTCATTAGGCTTTAAGTATAAGTCAGATTTTTTAGAGAGCTACAGAGATAGTAATCAGATTTTCAATCTTACCGATTTTTATGCAGTTCAGCTAGGTTTGGGGTTTAAATTATAAATCTTCAAATTTGGTTAGATATTTTTTAGTCATCATGTTATCATTATTCCTGTTCAATTGTAAAAATGAGCAGGAATTTTTTCTAAATGAATTAAGTCTAAAGAAAAATAAAGTTTATTTGGCTTATAGAGGTACTAATACTAAGCAAGGTTTCTTTGCTAAGGATTTTAATATAAGAGACACTTTAAGTTCGCACGTAGGTATTTTATTGTATGAAGATTCAGATTGGTTAATATATAATGTAAATAATTTTAAAGATGGTTTATCTGACTTTCGTTATCAAAATCTAAAAGAGTTTTATGCTATTGAGCAAGAAAAAATAAACTATGCTTGTATTTATGAAGTAAGTTCAATAAAAAGAAATCAAAAGAAAATATTAATTAAAGGATTTCATAAATTAAAAAGGGTATCAATAAAGTTTGACAAGCGTTTTTTATTAGACAATCCCTATAGACTATACTGTTCCGAATTTGTTAGAAATGCTTTATATCATTTAGATTCAGTAAATCTAAATTTTCAAACACATAAAAGAGAATTAAAGGGTATTTACAAAACCTATTTTAGAAAAGACTCACTAGAATATTATCCAGTAGATATTTTTCAATTAAATCCTAATCTAAAAAAAATTAAGCATTGGTCTTTTCCAAGATATTAATATATTTGCGCCTCAAAAATTCTAAAAGAAGGGAGGTTAAGACCTATGTTAAAAATTCAAGTTAATTCTGGAGAAAATATAGAAAGAGCATTAAAGCGCTACAAGCAAAAGTTCAATAGAACTGGTGTGCGTAGTGAGTTACAGTCTCGTAAGCAATTTGAAAAACCTTCAATAGTTAGGAGAGCACAAATTCAAAAAGCAGAATATGTTCAAGGTTTAAAAGACGAAGAACAATTTTAGTTATACAAATAACACTAAAGAGAAAACAATCCCGTTACTGTAAAAAGTTAACGGGATTATTTTTTTAGTTTCAACATCAATAAAATAAAACCTATTTTTAGAGTGAAAATTAAGCTTATGTCTCTAGAAAAATTCTCAGATTATTTATTGCTAGAAAAAAAGTATTCTGTACATACGGTTACCGCATATCTTAAAGATTTAAAAAGCTTTCAAGAATTTCTAGAGTCAGAGTATAATGGTAATACTATTGAGAAAACAGGTTATAATATTATAAGACAATGGATAGTAAGTTTGGTAAATTCTAAAATTGCCAATAGAAGTATTAATAGAAAAGTGTCTTCATTAAATTCATACTACAAGTTTTTGATGAAAATAAGGTTGCTAGAAATAAATCCTTTAAAAACCCATAAAGCATTGAAGGTCGAGAAAAAAGTCCAAGTTCCTTTTTCACAGAATGAAATGAAAGCTGTTTTTGAAGATTTAAATCATGTGGATGATTTTATAAGTGCTAGAGACAAGCTTATGGTAGAATTATTTTACGCTACAGGAATTAGGCGTATAGAGTTAATTGAGATTAAATTAAAAGATATTGATGCTTCGAGCGCAATTTTAAAAGTATTAGGTAAGCGGAATAAAGAGCGCTACATACCATTAATACCATCGGTAATTAATAGTGTTAGCATTTATAAAGAGTACAGAAGTAAACTAAGTTTAATTATTGATAAAGATTACTTGTTGCTAACCCAAAAGGGAGTAAAAGTTTACGAGACGCTTGTTTATAGAACAATAAATAAGTATTTTAGCAGGACGTCTACAAAATTAAAATGTAGTCCACATGTTCTAAGACATTCGTTTGCAACACATCTATTAAATGAAGGAGCTGACATAAATTCGGTAAAAGAATTATTGGGACATGCGAGTTTGGCGGCAACACAAGTTTATACACATAATAGTATAGCTGAATTAAAAAAAGTGCATGCCAAAGCACATCCAAGAAACAAAGACTAACCTTAAAGCCATTTTATATGAAGGTAAACATACAGTCCATTAATTTTATAGCAGATAGAAAGTTAAAAGACTTTATTCAAAAACGTTTTGACAAGCTAGATATTTTTTACGACAAAATTATTCAAACAGATGTTTATTTAAAGGTCGAAAATACAAGTGATAAAGAGAATAAAATATTTGAAGCAAAGCTCAGCGTTCCTGGAGATGTATTTGTTGTGAAAAAACAAGGGAAATCTTTTGAAGAAGGCGCGGACTTAGTTGCTTCATCATTTGAACGACAACTAAAAAGAAGAAAAGAAAAATTAAGGTCACATACCTGATAAAATTCTTTCAAAAATATTTTGAAAGAAAAAATAAAATCTTACATTTGCAGTCCGTTAGAAATAGCGGACTTTTTTATGTCTAAAATTTAGTCTAAAAAAGCATAAAAAAAAGCCGATGTAGCTCAGCTGGCTAGAGCAGCTGATTTGTAATCAGCAGGTCGTGGGTTCGAGTCCCTCCATCGGCTCTTTATTTAAGTAGCAAAAAAATGTTCTTTTACAGAATTGAAAATCAATAATAAAGTTGTATTTTGGCAGCCTTAAAAATTGATGATTGGGGAGATACTCAAGCGGCCAACGAGGACAGACTGTAACTCTGTTGTTTTTAACTTCGCAGGTTCGAATCCTGCTCTCCCCACGAAAATTAAACCTTTCAAAGCTTAAAGTTTTGATAAATGCGAGAGTAGCTCAGTTGGTAGAGCGTCAGCCTTCCAAGCTGAATGTCGCCGGTTCGAACCCGGTCTCTCGCTCTAAAATAGTTTAAGGGTTACGAGGTGCGATTTACGAATCGTAAATCATAAATCGGCAATTGTAAATGGTATTGCCGGCGTAGCTCAGGGGTAGAGCGTTTCCTTGGTAAGGAAGAGGTCACGGGTTCAAATCCCGTCGTTGGCTCTAGAATTATAGATGATTTTATCACAATAATAATTGTGATGATTGATTCTTTTTGGTATATAAAAATTAAACACTAATATAAATTAAGATTAAATAAATTAAACATGGCAAAGGCAACTTTCGATCGTTCAAAACCACACCTTAACATAGGTACTATTGGGCACGTAGATCACGGTAAAACAACTTTAACTGCTGCTATTACTAAAGTATTAGCTGATGCAGGTTTATCAGAAGCAAAAGACTTCGACCAAATTGATAACGCTCCTGAAGAAAAAGAGAGAGGTATCACAATTAACACATCTCACGTAGAGTATGCAACAGCAAATCGTCATTACGCTCACGTTGACTGTCCAGGTCACGCCGATTACGTAAAAAACATGGTAACAGGTGCTGCTCAAATGGACGGTGCTATTTTGGTTGTTGCTGCAACGGATGGTCCTATGCCACAAACTCGTGAGCACATCCTTTTAGGGCGTCAGGTAGGTATTCCTCGCATCGTTGTATTCATGAATAAAGTGGATATGGTTGATGATGAAGAGTTATTAGAATTAGTTGAAATGGAAATTAGAGATTTATTATCATTCTACGAGTACGATGGAGATAATGGACCTGTAGTTGCTGGTTCTGCTCTAGGTGCGCTTAACGGTGAGCAAAAGTGGGTCGATACAGTGATGGAATTAATGGAAGCTGTTGATAACTGGATTGAAGAGCCTGTTCGTGATATGGATAAACCTTTCTTAATGCCTATTGAGGACGTATTTTCTATTACAGGTCGTGGTACTGTTGCAACTGGTCGTATTGAGACTGGTGTAGCTAACACCGGTGATCCTGTTGAAATTATCGGTATGGGTGCTGAGAAATTAACATCTACTATTACAGGTATCGAAATGTTCCGTCAAATACTAGATAGAGGTGAAGCTGGTGATAACGCTGGTATCTTATTAAGAGGTATTGAGAAAACTCAAATCTCTAGAGGTATGGTAATTACTGCACCTGGTTCTGTAACACCACACTCTAAATTCAAAGCTGAGGTTTATATCCTTAAGAAAGAAGAAGGTGGCCGTCACACACCATTTCACAACAACTACCGTCCACAGTTTTACGTTCGTACAACTGACGTAACAGGAAACATTGCGCTTCCTGATGGAGTAGAAATGGTAATGCCTGGTGACAACTTAACTATTACTGTTGAGCTAATTCAACCAATTGCAATGAACGTAGGTTTACGTTTCGCTATCCGTGAAGGTGGTCGTACAGTTGGTGCTGGTCAGGTAACTGAAATTTTAGACTAAATTATTAGCTAAATATATAATTAAGGTGTCCCGATTTTTTGGGGTACCTTGATTTATGTTTACGGGTTTAGCTCAGTTGGTAGAGCACTGGTCTCCAAAACCAGGTGTCGGGAGTTCGAGTCTCTCAACCCGTGCAAAGTATAGATAGAGCGACTGTTAGTCACTTAACTATATGATAAAATAAGCAAAAAGCGAAAGTATTATAAAATTATAATGTTTTCAACCTGAAATAAAAGATATAAAAATGGCAGGAATAGTAACATACGTAAAAGAATCTTTCGAAGAGCTAAAAAATAATGTAACATGGACACCATGGCCAGAAGCCCAGCGATTAACAATTGTCGTAGCCGTTTTTTCTATATTATTTTCGTTAGCTATTTGGGGAGTTGATACCGTATTTAGTAGAGTTATTAAAGCATATTTCGGTCTAATTAATTAAACAACAAATCAATTACATGTCTGAAAAAAGCGGAAATAAAAAGTGGTATGTTGTTAGAGCCGTAAGTGGTCAAGAAAACAAAATCAAAACTTACATCGAGAATGAAATTTCTAGATTAGGATTAGGTGATTATGTTGATCAAGTGTTGGTGCCTACAGAAAAAGTAATACAAATACGTAACGGTAAGAAAATAAATAAAGAACGTACTTATTTTCCAGGTTACATTATGATACAGGCAAACCTTAGTGGTGAAGTGCCACACATCATTAAATCAATTACAAACGTTATTGGTTTCTTAGGTGAAACAAAAGGTGGCGAGCCAGTACCATTAAGACAATCTGAGGTTAACCGCATGCTAGGTAAAGTTGACGAATTGGCTTTGGAGGCTGATGCAAACATTGCTATACCATTCACCATTGGTGAGACTGTGAAAGTTATTGACGGTCCATTCAACGGGTTTGACGGGACTATCGAAAAAATAAATGAAGAAAAGCGTAAGCTAGAAGTAATGGTGAAGATTTTTGGAAGAAAAACACCATTAGAATTGAGCTATATGCAAGTTGAAAAAGTATAATAATTGTTACATTATATAAGGCGTATGTTTTTAGGCTTCCAATTTAAGAACATCGCATAATTTTAAATTTAAAATGGCAAAAGAACTAGACAAAGTAGTTAAATTACAAGTTCGGGGAGGTGCAGCGAATCCATCGCCACCGGTTGGACCCGCTTTAGGTGCCGCTGGAGTTAATATCATGGAGTTTTGTAAGCAGTTTAATGCTAGAACCCAAGATAGACCAGGTAAAGTTTTACCTGTGGTAATTTCTGTTTACAAAGACAAATCTTTTGAATTCGTAATCAAGACTCCACCAGCAGCAGTACAATTATTAGAAGCGGCCAAAGTAAAGAAGGGATCAGGAGAACCAAACCGACGTAAAGTAGCAAAAGTAACTTGGGACCAAGTTAAGACTATTGCAGAAGATAAGATGGTAGATTTAAATGCATTTACTATTGATTCAGCTATGAAAATGGTAGCTGGTACGGCAAGATCGATGGGTATTACAGTTAAAGGTGGAGAAGCACCAAACTAAAAATTTTTGAAATGGCAAGATTAACAAAAAAGCAAAAAGAAGCCAGAGCTAAAGTTGATAAAAATAAACTTTACTCTGTTGAAGAAGCTTCAGCTTTACTTAAAGAAATCACATACACAAAATTTGACGCCTCAGTAGATTTAGCCATAAGATTAGGCGTAGATCCACGTAAGGCAAACCAAATGGTTCGTGGTGTGGTTTCACTACCACACGGTACGGGTAAAGACATGAAGGTTCTTGCACTAGTAACACCAGATAAAGAAGAAGAGGCTAAAGCAGCTGGCGCTGATTATGTGGGGTTAGATGAATACTTACAAAAAATTAAAGATGGTTGGACAGATGTTGACGTCATAGTTACAATGCCGAGCATTATGGGTAAGTTAGGACCATTAGGTAGAGTATTAGGACCAAGAGGTCTTATGCCAAACCCTAAAACTGGAACAGTAACTATGGACGTAGCTAAGGCAGTTTCGGAAGTAAAGGCTGGTAAGATAGACTTTAAAGTAGATAAAACAGGTATTGTACATGCACCAATTGGTAAAGCATCTTTTAGTGCAGATAAACTTGTAGGAAATGCTAACGAATTATTAACAACATTAATGAAGCTAAAACCAACAGCGTCAAAAGGTGTTTATGTAAAAAGTATTTTCATGTCTAGCACAATGAGTCCAAGCATAGCAATTGATACAAAAATAGGATAGTAGTTAAACTTAGAATATTATGACAAGAGAAGAAAAATCCCTAGTAATTGATGAGTTAACTGCTCAGTTAGCAGATAATGCAAATATTTATTTAACGGATATATCTGGATTAAATGCAGTAGATACTTCAAATTTACGTCGTGCTTGTTTTAAAGCTAATGTGAAATTAGCAGTTGTTAAGAATACATTATTAGAAAAGGCAATGGAAGCATCAGACAAAGAGTTTGGAGAGTTACCATCAACCCTTAAAGGTAATACCTCTGTAATGTACTCTGAAACTGGTAATGGACCAGCTAAAGTAATTAAAGCATTCCGTAAAAAGTCTGAAAAGCCTTTATTAAAGGGAGCTTTTATTGAAGAGTCAATTTACATTGGAGATGACCAATTAGACGCCCTAGTCGACATCAAATCAAGAGAAGAATTGATTGGTGAAGTAATAGGCTTATTACAATCTCCTGCTAAAAACGTTATTTCAGCACTTAAATCAAGTGGTGGAACAATTGCAGGATTATTAAAAACATTATCCGAAAAAGAAGGATAATATTACAAGTACGCACTTAAAAACTAAAATAAAAACACATTTATTAAAACGATAGAAAAATGGCAGATTTAAAAGATTTCGCAGAACAATTAGTTAATTTAACTGTAAAAGAGGTTAATGAATTAGCTGATATTTTAAAAGAAGAATACGGTATTGAGCCTGCTGCTGCTGCAGTAGCTGTTGCTGCTGGTGGTGCTGCTGCTGGTGGAGAGGCTGAAGAAGAGCAAACTGAATTTGACGTAATCCTTAAAGCCGCTGGTGGTTCTAAATTAGCAGTTGTAAAACTTGTTAAAGAATTAACTGGTTTAGGATTAAAAGATGCTAAAGGTTTAGTTGATGATGCACCAAGCGCAATCAAAGAAGGCGTTGCTAAAGACGAAGCTGAAGCTTTAAAAGCACAGTTAGAAGAAGCTGGAGCAGAGGTTGAGCTTAAGTAAGCTCAGTTAATACCTACAATATAAGGTTTAGGTTTATCCCGCTTTTTGCGGGATAATGCCTAGACCATTTTGTGTATATAAATAGTATGTACACTTTATTACATTATTTTTAATCAAAAACGCGTTCATCGATGTTAGCAAAACAAGCTGAAAGATTAAATTTCTCCTCGATTGTAAATAGAACTGAATATCCAGATTTTCTGGACATTCAGATAAAATCCTTTCAGGATTTTTTCCAATTAGAGACAAAATCTGATCAAAGAGGTAACGAAGGTTTATACAACACCTTCATGGAGAATTTTCCAATTACCGACACAAGAAACCAATTCGTATTAGAATTCTTGGACTACTTTATAGATCCACCAAGATATTCAATCGAAGAATGTATAGAAAGAGGACTAACATACAGTGTGCCACTTAAAGCACGTTTGAAATTGTATTGTACAGACCCTGAACACGAGGACTTCGAGACTATTGTTCAGGATGTATACTTAGGAACAATTCCTTACATGACACCAAGCGGTACATTCTGTATAAACGGAGCAGAAAGAGTTGTTGTGTCTCAGCTACATAGATCACCTGGTGTATTTTTTAGTCAGTCGTTCCATGCTAATGGTACCAAATTATATTCAGCAAGAGTAATTCCTTTTAAAGGGTCTTGGATAGAATTTGCTACTGATATTAACAGTGTAATGTACGCTTATATTGACAGAAAGAAAAAACTTCCTGTTACTACTTTATTTAGAGCTATTGGTTTCGAAAGAGATAAAGATATTTTAGAGATATTTGATCTTGCTGAAGAAGTAAAAGTTTCTAAATCTGGTTTAAAGAAAGTTATCGGTCGTAAACTTGCGGCACGTGTACTTAACACATGGCATGAAGATTTCGTAGATGAAGATACAGGTGAAGTAGTATCTATCGAGCGTAACGAAATCGTTCTTGACCGTGATACAATTATAGACAAAGAAAATATTGAAGAAATCCTAGAAGCTGGTGTAAAGACTATTCTTCTTCACAAGGAAAGCGGACAGCAAGGAGACTATGCAATTATTCACAATACATTACAGAAGGATCCAACAAACTCTGAAAAAGAAGCTGTTGAGCATATCTACCGTCAATTACGTAATGCAGAGCCACCAGATGAAGAAACTGCACGTGGTATAATTGATAAATTATTCTTTTCTGATCAACGTTACTCTTTAGGAGAAGTAGGTCGTTATAGAATGAATAAAAAATTACAGTTAGATATTGGAATGGATAAGCAAGTGCTTACCAAAGTAGATATCATAACTATTATAAAATATCTAATTGAGCTTATTAACTCAAAAGCAGAGATTGATGATATTGATCACTTGTCTAACCGTCGTGTACGTACAGTAGGCGAACAATTATCATCTCAGTTTGGAGTTGGTTTAGCACGTATGGCACGTACTATTCGTGAGCGTATGAACGTTCGTGATAACGAGGTATTTACGCCAATAGATTTGATTAATGCTAAGACTTTGTCTTCAGTTATTAATTCATTCTTTGGAACTAACCAGTTATCTCAGTTTATGGATCAAACAAATCCACTAGCAGAGATTACACACAAACGTCGTCTATCGGCTTTAGGACCTGGAGGTTTATCTAGAGAAAGAGCAGGTTTCGAAGTTCGTGATGTACACTATACACACTACGGTCGTCTATGCCCTATCGAAACACCTGAAGGACCAAACATTGGTTTAATTTCTTCATTATCGGTGTTTGCAAAAGTGAATTCTATGGGATTCATAGAAACACCTTATCGTAAAGTAGAAAATGGTGTAGTAGATATTAAAAATACGCCAACATATCTAAGTGCTGAAGAGGAGGAAGATATGTTAATTGCACAAGCTACAATTGAAGTTGACAATAAAGGTAAAATTTTACCAGAAAAAATCATTTCTCGCCAAGAGGGCGATTTCCCTGTAATTGAGCCTTCAAACGTAAATTATACCGATGTAGCCCCTAATCAAATTGCTTCGATTTCAGCATCTTTAATTCCATTCTTGGAACATGATGATGCCAACCGTGCGTTGATGGGATCTAACATGATGCGTCAAGCCGTACCACTATTGCGTCCACAAGCACCAATTGTAGGTACAGGTTTAGAGCGACAAGTAGCATCAGATTCTAGAGTATTAATTAATGCTGAAGGCGCTGGTACTGTTGAGTATGTAGATGCAGAAAAAATAACAATCAAATACGAGCGTACAAAAGAAGAAGCTATGGTAAGCTTTGATAGCGATACCAAAACTTACCCTTTGGTTAAGTTCAGAAAGACTAACCAAGGGACGTCTATTAACTTAAAACCTATTGTACAAAAAGGTGATAAAGTTTTAAAAGGACAAGTGCTCTGTGAAGGTTATGCAACTCAAAAAGGAGAGCTTGCTCTTGGGCGTAACATGAAAGTGGCATTTATGCCATGGAAAGGTTATAACTTCGAGGATGCGATTGTAATTTCTGAAAAAGTAGTTCGTGATGACATATTCACTTCAATTCATATCGATGAGTATTCTTTAGAAGTAAGAGATACAAAATTAGGTAATGAAGAGTTAACTAATGATATCCCTAATGTTTCTGAAGAAGCTACCAAAGACTTGGATGAAAATGGTATGATTCGTGTTGGTGCAGAAATCAAACCAGGAGACATTTTAATTGGTAAGATTACACCAAAGGGTGAGTCAGACCCAACTCCAGAAGAAAAATTATTACGTGCAATCTTCGGTGATAAAGCAGGAGATGTAAAAGATGCTTCATTAAAAGCTTCACCATCATTAAATGGTGTTGTCATTGATAAGAAGTTATTCGCACGTGCTATAAAGGACAAGCGTAAGAGAGCTCAAGATAAAGAAGATATTGAAAAGCTGGAAGATGTTTACGATAAACGTTTTGAAGACCTTCAAAATGTTTTAGTTGAAAAGTTATTTGCTATAGTTAATGGTAAAACTGCCCAAGGTATTTATAATGACTTAGGAGAAGAGATTATTCCAAAAGGAAAGAAGTATACCTTGAAAATGTTAAATGCTGTTGATGATTATGCGCATTTAACTTCAGGAAGATGGACAACAGATGATGCAACTAACGCATTGGTTGAAGATTTAATCCACAACTACAAGATTAAAGAAAATGATCTACAAGGTTCATTAAGACGTGAGAAGTTTACAATTTCTGTAGGCGATGAATTACCTGCAGGTATCATTAAACTAGCAAAAGTTTATATCGCTAAAAAGCGTAAACTTAAAGTTGGTGATAAGATGGCAGGTCGTCACGGTAATAAAGGTATTGTGGCACGTATCGTTCGTCAAGAGGATATGCCATTCTTAGAAGATGGAACCCCTGTAGATATTGTATTAAATCCGCTTGGTGTACCATCTCGTATGAACATCGGTCAAATTTATGAAACGGTTCTTGGTTGGGCAGGTCAAAAATTAGGTAGAACATATGCGACACCTATTTTCGACGGTGCAACACTAGACCAAATTAATGGATTTACAGATGAAGCTGGTGTACCACGTTTTGGTCATACATATTTATATGATGGTGGAACAGGAGATCGTTTTGATCAACCTGCAACTGTCGGTGTAATTTATATGATTAAACTTGGTCATATGATTGATGATAAGATGCACGCGCGTTCTATAGGACCTTACTCATTAATTACGCAGCAACCATTAGGTGGTAAAGCACAGTTTGGTGGTCAGCGTTTTGGTGAGATGGAAGTATGGGCACTTGAGGCTTATGGAGCATCAAGTACATTACGTGAAATCTTAACCGTAAAATCGGATGACGTTATTGGTAGAGCAAAAACTTACGAAGCTATCGTAAAAGGTGAGCCAATGCCAGAGCCGGGACTACCTGAATCTTTCAACGTACTTATGCACGAATTGAAAGGACTAGGATTAGATATTAGATTAGAAGAATAAATTAAGTCGGCAGTTAGCAGTCGTTAGTAAGCAGTTTCTATACTGTATCAAAAATGACTGAAGACTGCAAACTGCAAACTGAAGACTATAAAAGACATGGCAAGAAGACAAGATAAGAATACAGTACAGAAGTTTAACAAAATCTCTATTGGTTTAGCATCACCAGAGTCTGTTTTAGCAGCATCTCGTGGTGAAGTATTAAAGCCAGAAACTATAAATTATCGTACACATAAACCAGAACGTGATGGTTTGTTCTGTGAGCGTATTTTTGGTCCTGTAAAGGATTTTGAATGTGCTTGTGGTAAATATAAAAGAATACGTTACAAAGGTATCGTTTGTGACCGTTGTGGTGTAGAAGTAACAGAAAAGAAAGTACGTAGAGATCGCGTAGGACACATCAACTTAGTTGTGCCTGTAGCTCATATCTGGTATTTCCGTTCCTTACCTAACAAAATAGGTTATTTATTAGGCCTGCCATCTAAGAAATTAGATATGATTATTTACTACGAACGTTACGTAGTTATTCAGCCAGGTATTGCTATGAATGCTGAAGGTGAGCCATTACAAAAAATGGACTTCTTAACTGAGGAAGAGTATTTAAACATACTTGAAACTATCCCTCAGGAGAATCAGTATTTAGACGATACAGATCCTAATAAATTTATCGCAAAAATGGGAGCAGAATGTTTAATAGACATTTTAGCACGTATCGATTTAGACCAGTTGTCTTATGACTTACGTCACAAGGCAAATAACGAAACTTCTAAGCAACGTAAAACTGAAGCGTTAAAACGTCTTCAGGTTGTCGAAGCATTTAGAGATTCTAACGAGAATAGAGAGAACAAGCCAGAATGGATGATAATGAAGGCTGTGCCTGTAATCCCACCAGAATTAAGACCTTTAGTGCCTTTAGATGGTGGTCGTTTTGCTACGTCTGATTTAAATGATTTATACCGTCGTGTAATTATCCGTAACAACCGTCTTAAGAGACTTGTTGAGATAAAAGCGCCAGAAGTAATTTTACGTAACGAGAAGCGTATGCTCCAAGAGTCTGTAGATTCTTTATTCGATAATACACGTAAGTCTTCTGCGGTTAAAACCGATTCTAATAGACCGTTAAAATCACTTTCAGATTCACTTAAAGGTAAGCAAGGACGTTTCCGTCAAAACTTATTAGGTAAACGTGTTGATTATTCTGCACGTTCCGTAATTGTTGTTGGACCAGAATTAAAGTTATTTGAATGTGGTCTTCCAAAGAATATGGCAGCTGAGCTTTACAAGCCATTCATCATTCGTAAGTTAATCGAAAGAGGAATAGTAAAAACAGTGAAATCTGCTAAGAAAATTATAGACAGAAAAGAGCCAGTAGTTTGGGATATCTTAGAAAATGTTTTAAAAGGACATCCGGTTCTTTTAAATCGTGCTCCTACGTTACACAGACTAGGTATTCAAGCATTCCAACCAAAACTTATTGAAGGTAAGGCAATTCAGTTACACCCATTAGTGTGTACTGCATTTAATGCTGATTTCGATGGAGACCAGATGGCTGTACATTTACCACTAGGGCCAGAAGCTATATTAGAAGCGCAACTATTAATGTTAGCGTCTCACAATATTTTAAACCCTGCAAATGGTTCACCAGTAACAGTACCTTCTCAGGATATGGTACTTGGTTTATATTACATGACCAAGCACAGAAAATCAGATAAGGATTATAAAGTTAAAGGTGAAGGCTTAACATTCTATTCTCCAGACGAAGTAACAATTGCTTACAACGAGAAGAAAGTTGACTTAAACGCTGGAATAAAAGTCCGTACAAAAGATTTTAACGAAGAAGGAGAGTTAACAACTCAAATTATAGAGACTACTGTAGGTCGTGTACTTTTCAACGAAAAAGTACCTGAAGCTGCTGGTTATATCAATGAGGTATTAACTAAGAAATCTTTAAGAGATATTATTCATGGTATTCTTAAGAAAACTAGCGTACCTGAAACTGCAGCATTCCTTGATGAAATCAAAACATTAGGATACAAATTCGCTTTCCAAGGTGGTTTGTCTTTCAGTTTAGGAGATATCATTATTCCTCAAGAAAAACAAGGAATGATTGATGCTGCTAATACAAAAGTAGATGGTATTATGGGAAGCTATAATATGGGTCTTATTACCAATAACGAACGTTACAACCAAGTTATTGATATCTGGACATCTACGAATGCAGAATTAACAGAGCTATCTATGAAACGTATCCGTGAGGATCAACAAGGATTCAACTCAGTATTTATGATGCTAGATTCTGGTGCTCGTGGATCTAAAGAACAGATTCGTCAGTTAACAGGTATGCGTGGATTAATGGCTAAACCTAAAAAATCTACATCAGGAGGAGGTTCAATTATTGAGAATCCAATTCTTTCAAACTTTAAAGAAGGACTTTCAATTTTAGAATACTTTATTTCTACACACGGTGCACGTAAAGGACTTGCAGATACGGCTCTTAAAACTGCCGATGCAGGTTACTTAACACGTCGTTTAGTAGATGTATCTCAAGATGTTATTGTATATCAAGAAGATTGTGGTACATTGAGAGGAATCGAAGTTTCTGCATTAAAGAAGAACGAAGAAATTGTTGAAAAACTAGAAGCAAGAATCGTTGGTCGTACGTCTGTGAATGATGTTTACAACCCATTAACTGAAGAGCTATTGGTTGAAGCAGGAGCTCATATCGATGATGTTATTGCTAAGAAAATTGGTGATTCTCCAGTTGAGTCTATAGAGGTACGTTCGCCATTGACATGTGAAGCCAAGAAAGGTATCTGTGTCAAGTGTTACGGACGTAACTTAGCAACAGGTAAAATGGTACAACGAGGAGAAGCTGTTGGTGTAGTAGCCGCACAATCTATTGGTGAACCAGGTACACAGTTAACATTACGTACATTTCACGTAGGTGGTATTGCTGGTAACATTTCTGAAGAGAATAAGTTAATTGCTAAGTTCGATGGTGTTGCAGAAATCGAAGATTTAAAAACAGTTAAATCTAAGGATAGTGAAGGTAATGAAGTAGATGTAGTTATTTCTCGTACCTCGGAATTGAAATTAACAGACGCTAAAACAGGTATTATTTTAAGTACTAATAACATCCCTTACGGTTCTCATATATTTGTTAAGCCTGGTGCTAAGATTAAGAAAGATACTGTAGTTTGCCAATGGGATCCATATAATGGTGTAATTATTTCAGAATTTGCTGGTAAAGTGAAGTATGAAAATATCGAACAAGGTGTAACATATCAAGTCGAAATTGACGAACAAACAGGTTTCCAAGAGAAAGTAATTTCAGAATCTAGAAACAAGAAGTTAATTCCAACATTACTGATAGAAGATAAGAAAGGTGAAACCATCCGTTCTTACAACTTACCAGTAGGTGCACACATTATGATTGATGATGGTGAGAAAATTGATATAGGTAAAATCTTAGTTAAAATTCCTCGTAAATCATCTAAAGCAGGAGATATTACTGGTGGTCTTCCTCGTGTAACGGAGTTATTCGAAGCACGTAATCCATCCAATCCAGCTGTTGTAACAGAGATTGATGGTGTTGTATCATTTGGTAAGATTAAGCGTGGTAACCGTGAGATAATCATCGAGTCCAAATTAGGTGAGATTAAAAAATACTTAGTAAAGCTATCTAGTCAAATTCTTGTACAAGAAAACGATTACGTAAAAGCAGGTATGCCATTATCTGATGGTTCTATAACACCAAACGATATCTTAAACATCAAAGGTCCTTCAGCGGTACAACAGTACTTAGTAAATGAGGTACAAGAAGTTTACCGATTACAAGGTGTGAAGATTAATGATAAGCATTTCGAAGTTGTTGTAAGACAAATGATGCGTAAAGTGAGAATTATAGATTCTGGTGATACTATTTTCTTAGAAAACCAATTAGTTCACAAATCAGATTTCATCGAAGAAAATGATAAGATTTTCGGTATGAAAGTGGTTGAAGACGCTGGAGATTCTGAGAATTTAAAAGTGGGCCAGATAGTGACCACGCGCGTATTACGTGATGAGAATTCTAGTTTGAGACGTGAAGATAAGCAATTAGTAACAGCCCGTGATGCAAGTAACGCAACAGCAACGCCAATTCTACAGGGTATTACTCGAGCATCTTTACAGACGAAATCATTTATCTCAGCGGCATCGTTCCAAGAGACCACAAAAGTACTTAATGAAGCCGCAGTAAACGGTAAAGTTGATACGCTTGAAGGTCTTAAGGAAAATGTAATTGTAGGTCATAGAATTCCTGCCGGAACTGGTGTTAGAGATTACGAAAATATCATCGTAGGCTCAAAGTCGGAATTTGATGAAATGATGAAGCAAAAAGAAGAAATGAATTATAACTAGATTATAGTTTATCTCGCGAAGGCGAGAGTATAAATTAAAGCCTTCATTCTAAAATTAGATTGAAGGCTTTTCTTATAAAACAGAGTATTAACTAAAGAAAATAATAGAAATGGCAGATCAAAATAAAACTCCAAAAAAAGGACAAATCAATATTGAATTAGATGAACAAGTGGCGCAAGGCACTTACTCAAATCTTGCAATCATTAATCACTCAGTGTCAGAGTTTGTCGTAGACTTTGTAAATATTATGCCAGGTACACCAAAAAGTAAAGTAAAGTCACGTATTATACTAACACCTCAGCATGCAAAACGTTTAGTAAAAGCATTAAACGATAACGTAAAACGATTTGAGCAGGCTCATGGTACTATTAAAGATTATGAACAACCCCAAGTTCCAATAAATTTTGGACCTACAGGACAAGCTTAGATTTAGATAACGTTTTTTGCTTTGTTACCATTCACTAATTCGTTTAACTTCTATTAGCTGCGTTTTATCGATTTAGTGTTTAACTTATTGATTATGAATTATAAAAAATTTAATTTGTATTCATATTTAAGTTTTTATTCATGAGGTACAGTCAAAAAATCATTTTAATTATTCTAACTTTTTTTGGTATAAATAGTATTTGTGCTCAGTTAACAGTAAGAAATGACGCCTATATTTTTGTTGATGATAACGTAGTTTTTGTAGAAGATAATATAAATCTTCAGGAGGCAAATTCTATGATGTATCTTAGAAATGAATCTCAATTCATACAAGGTACAGGTGTTACAGGTAATTCAGGTTTAGGACAGTTAAGTGTACAACAAAGAGGAACTTCAAACGAGTATGCCTATAATTACTGGTGCTCACCAATAGGAAACAATTCTCTTGCTTCTGGTAATGAGAATTTTCAGGTAGATTTGATAGATGACTCTACAGGTCTTATAACTAGTATTGACGCCGCATTTACAGCCAATTTCAACGGTACCAGTTCTCCATTAACTATTTCTAGTAATTGGCTTTACAC
>NZ_JABDQL010000025.1 GCF_013042245.1 Winogradskyella sp.
TATAAAGTTACTGAATATTATATCGTAAAGTTATTTCCGAAATTTTTCCCCATTGGGCAATAGAAAAATTGCCCCAGAAAAATTTCAGAATAACTTTACTTACACACTTTATGGTTTGGTGCCTGTTGTTTCGTTAAGGTGTAATTTACTTTTTACCATAAGTGTTTTGTGCTTAATCTTTGTATCAGAACTCAATTCGTCTAATAATAGCTTGGCAGAAGTTTTACCTATTTCAAAACCTTTTTGGTCTACTACGGAGATTCGAGGACTTGACACATATTTTGAATCCACATACCCAAAACCAATAACAGAAATATCCTTAGGTACATTTTTATTAAGCTTCTTCGCCATATTTAATGCCATAATACCTGTGATATGATCTATAGAAATAATGGCGTCTATATCTGTATGATTTTTAAGATACCTTAAAATAATTTCATCTGGGTTAGAAGCATTATCAAGTTTTAAAACACTGGAGTGAAGACCTGCTTCTTGAATTGCTCTAGTATATCCTTTGATTCGAGATTGTCCAACGCTTAACTCTTCAATATTACTAATTAATAGTATTTGGCTTCTCTTCTCATCTTCAATAAGGTATTTTGTAGCTTCATATACTGTCTGAAAATCGTCCACAACAACTTTGCTACAACTTACATCATTTAGTACGCGATCGAACATAACTATCGGCGTAGTTTTTCCAACGCTTTCAAAATGCTTTACTCTATGCTTATTTTGAGTTTCTCTAGCTACTGCAACTATAAATCCATCTACACTACCTGTTGATAATAAATTAAAACTACGCTGTTCTTTCTCTAAGCTTTCGTTAGATATACAAACCGTCATGTCGTAATTGTGTTGCTCTAATGTAGTCTCAATACCGTGAACAACTTCTGCAAAGAAAGGATTCATTAAGCTAGGCACTACAACGCCTATAACCTTCGTTTTACTAGATTTTAGCTGCTGAGCAATACGATTTGGTTTGTAGTTAAGCTCATTGGCCAATTCTGTAACGCGACGTTTTGTAGCATCGCTTATTTCACTACTATCGCTCAAAGCTTTAGAAACTGTAGACACTGAAACGTTTAATAATTTTGAAAGTTCTTTAAGTGTTACCATTATTTTTTTTAAATGTTTTTATAAATGCTATTTAAAAAGTTGATTTACTGCACTATCAACTGACTTAACCGGCAACTTACATGTGCCATCTACACATACGTATATATATGTTTCGCCCTCATTAAATCTGTTTCTCATTATTGGTACTTCACTCTCTGCTAATGCTCCTGCAATTAATATATTAGGCAAATAGTATTTATTAAGTTCTTTCAATTTATCTAAAGCTTTTTCTCCAGAGACAGCAACTTCATAATAAGGGTTAGAGTAGTTTAGGTATAAACTTAACCAGTTTGAAAAACTTGAAGGAGATTTTCCTATATTATCTTTCATATTACTTAACATTTGCCTAGCAATATTTTTGTAATCTTCATTTGAATAGAAATGACTTAATTTGAAAAGACTTTCTGCTAACATAGAATTTGAAGATGGAATAACATCATCTACAATTTCTATTCTTCTTGTAATTAGAGTCGTCTCCGAATCTGGTGTAAAATAAAACATCCCATTATTTTTATCAAAAAAATGAGTTATGGTATAATCTAATATACGTCTTGATAGTTTTAACCAATCTTCATCTAATGTCACTTCATATAAGCTAATATAAGCCGAAATTATACTTGCATAGTCTTCAGAAAATCCTTCAATTGAAGTAATTTTATTCTTGTAATTATGAAAAAGACCACCCTCTTTTCTTAATTGGTTCTCTTTAATAAATTCAGCACTTTTGAGAGCCTTATCTAAATAGTCATTATTGCCTAAAACCCGATAAGCATCAACATAAGCTTTTAGCATTAGACCATTCCAAGAGGTCAATACCTTATTATCTGTCCTTGGTCGTTCTCTTTTTGCTCGCTCCTCAAATAACCTTTTCTTCCAAAGACTTACTTTTTCAACTAAACTTAAAACACTAAGATTATTAGAGTTTGCAAATTCTTCATCTGTCATGTTTTTAAATAAAACATAATTATTATTCTCCCATTTTCCGATGACATTAATATTATAATAAGACGAAAACAAGTTATAATCTTCTTTTAATGTCTCTTTAAGCTCTTCTTTGGTCCATCTGTAAAAAACACCTTCTTCTAAAATATTATTATCTGTTTTACTATCGGCATCAATTGATGAATAAAATGCCCCATTAGCTTGAGTGAGCTCTCTGTCAATAAATTCTAATGTTTCAGTTACAATCGTTTTGAATAAATCGTTTTTAGTGATTTGATATGCTTTCGAATAAAGGCTTATTAACTGGGCATTATCATATAACATTTTTTCAAAATGAGGTATATGCCATTTCTTGTCTGTAGAATACCTAGAAAATCCCCCACCTATTTGATCGTATATACCACCATTTGACATTTTAGTCAGCGTATTGGTTATGTAATTTTGAAGATTTTTATCACCGTATTGATGACTATACCTAAGAATAAAATTTAAATGACTTGGCATAGGGAATTTAGGAGCTTTATTCTGGCCTCCGTATTCATTATCTAGTTCATTTTTCCACTGTTCAATATTAGCTTTTAAGAAATCTTTACTAAAAACTACCTTATTAGTATTTAATGTAATCAAATCAGAATTTTTAACACCTTCGGTTAGCTGCTTAGCATATTCTGTTACTTTATAAGGGTCATTTTTATATAATGAAGACATTTCTACAAGTACTTTTTTCCACTGCTTTTTGGTAAAATATGTTCCTCCAAAAACTGGTCTACCATCTGGCAATGCAATACAATTTAGAGGCCAACCACCGCTTCCTGTTATTAATTGCACAGCGTTCATATAAATTTGATCTACATCGGGACGCTCTTCTCTGTCTACCTTAATACTAACAAAATTATCGTTCATTAATTTTGCAATAGAATCATTCTCAAAGCTTTCTTCTTCCATAACATGACACCAATGGCACGCCGAATAACCTACTGAGATTATAATAAGTTTATTTTCTTTTTGGGCTAGTTGTAAAGTTTCATTATTCCAAGCTTTCCACTCTACTGGATTATAGGCATGCTGAAGTAAATAAGGACTGGTTTCATTTATTAAATCATTAGCCTTAAGACCAGCTTTATTGGTATTGGCTGCATCTTTACTTTTTAAGCAACTAATCGCCAATAGAATAATGAATGTGTAATAAATAAGTCTTTTATACATGATGTGCTAAACTGAAAATATATTCATTTATTATTGAATGTAATGAATTATAAAAATAATAAATTAAAAAAAGAGGTCGTCTAAAAATTATTTAGACGACCTCAATATAATTATGTTATAAAACCAAATTAGTTTTTTACTAATCTGATTGTTTTAACAGCATCACCTGAATAAAATTTTGCTAAATATAAACCTGTTTTTAAACTAGAAGCATGAATTGTTGCTTGCAGGTTATTAGGACTTAAAGTTTGAACTTTTTTACCTAAAATATCAAAAATCTCAATGGTATCTATAACAGAACTAGAAGCTTCAATATTCCAAACATCTATTGTTGGATTAGGGTAGATTTTAAATTGATTAGCGTTAAAATCTGTATTACTTAATGAAGCACCACTAATTTTTAAAGTAAAAGGACCAGGAGCTCTACCCGTACCATCATCAGTTACTCTTACGTAGTAAGTGTTTCCAGAAGTAATACCAGTTACTGCAACATTGGTTCCTGGGTTACAGGCTACCTCTGTTAAACTACCACAAGCACCACTGAATATAGCTACATTTGGTGCAGTAGTTTCTAAATAAAATTCATCACTATCTGCTACTACTGAATACCATACATCTGAAATTACTCCCATTGGATCACAAGAAGTTGTTTGCCCAGAATCTGTTGCCCCAACATTACTTATTTCAATCGTACTACCATCTAATGGAATAGGTGTAGCTTCAGCACATGAGTCATTTACATTATAGAAATATAAATTATCAAAATAAATTGGACCTAATGTAGGTGCGCCAGCACCACCTTGAAGGATAACTTGTACTAGAGCAATATTATTTCTAGTTAAAGGTGTACCATTAAAACTATCTAAATCAATATCTGCAGAATACCATACCCCTGAGCCTATGGCATTAGCATCAAAATTTGTAAATAGACTTGTGTTACCAGCACCACTAGGATACTGATTAAAATCAATTAGAAAAACTTGTATTTCTTGGGAAGCAGCTACATCTCCCTCAATATAAAAATCAAAGTGCATCTTGTCGAAACCTGAGAGGTCTAAAGGTGTACCACCCAAATATAGATATTGCATTCCTTGACCATTAGCTCCAACCGATAATCGTCTTGTATCATCAGGATTTTCTACGGTAAAATTCTCAAAAGTAGTAGGTCCAAACGTTTCTACACCAGATGGCACTGCGTCAGTATATTCATCACTAAATACAGATATCACATCAGACGGATTTCTTATAGGTGCTAGTGGCGCTGCTGTAGATGGTGGTGATGGGCAAGCATCACAATTAGGGCCACCACAGTCAATTTCTGTTTCACCATTATTTAATATACCATCATTACATAAATCAACAATCTCTGTAAGAGATACATTGTCAATATAAATTGTTTTTCCACTGTTAGCTGTACCTCCCATATCAAAAAACACTCTACCATTGGTAGTTGATGCATTATTAAAGGTCATCGTATGTGTAAATGTTTGCGAAGTAGTCGTTAATGCAGGATTAAAAGTAGGTGCACCTCCAAAACCTCCAAAATTCTCAGAAATACCCGCTATCATTGTAGCAGTACCTGCGTCAACATATGCATCATAAGAAAGCTCATAACCTTGACCTTGTGTTAGGTCTAAGACTTGTTGTAGGTTAACTCTCCATGTATCAGCTGCATTGACAATAATTGCAGCATTAACGAAATTTCCTGTACCATCATCAATGACATTGATATTTGTACCACCATCAGAGTTGCCTCCCCAAGGCGCAGAACCAGCCTCAAAATCACCGTTGGTGACCAGTTCTTGAGAAAAACCTAATGAAATAGTCAATAGGGCAATAAAAAAAGTAATTTTTTTCATAATTTTTTTAGTTATAATTTATTAAGGTTACAATATCTAAATTTTAATTTAAAAAACTGTTAAATACACCCATACAACACCAATACAAAATGCTAAACAAATACTATATGTTGTATTTTTTATAAGAACACGTGAAATCGTGAAAAATATATAGCAAATTGATTATAAAATTCTTAATTGCTAGGTATTAGTTTTTTTTTAAAATAAGATATACTTTAATTTATTTTTCGAATAAAGTTAAAGGTCCATTATTATTGGAAATGACTATCAGATTATTTTTATCTGTACGTTCTATAATTTGAATATCTCTACTATCTGATGGAACATAAAAACCACTTTCCAAAGGAGATATAAACTCAAAATCATTAGAACCATTTCCTAAGAGTACAGTACCAAATCCTGCATCATATCGTGTTGTTTCAACCTCAACACCATAATGATTACCTACAGTTATAATATCGTTAAAACCATCTCTATTAAAATCCATTACTAAAGATGATTTTATTGGTGAAAACTGAGCTTGGATAGGTAAAGATTGTCTTTTAAGAATTCCTTTATCATTGATTAATACAATACTCTCAAAGCTATAGATTTCATAAACTATGGCATCATCAACTTTGTCTTCTGGCAAAATATCTAATAATTTAGATGATGCGAAGCTATTATAATCTTTAAATTTTTCAGCCACATAGGGCATTTGTTCACTCGTACATTCTCTACCTCTCAGTGGCACATAGTCATCTTTATAAAATTTAGCCAACACAACATCATTAGTTCCGTTATTATCAAAATCATTGGCATAAACTTTAAACGGGTATTCTTTACTGGCTTTAAACTTGTTGTTTTTACCAAGGTTACCTATGATGTAGTCATCATCACCATCATTGTCTAAATCACTTTTAGTAATTGACCACCATATACCTCTAGTATCATCAAGTCCGTATTTAGATGTGGTATTCTCAAAATTACCTTTATTATTTGTTAATACAGTTATGGTCATCCACTCGCCAACTACAATGAGATCATCATCACTATCATTGTCAACATCTGTAAAAACAGCATCAGTAACCATACCTATATTGTCAAGGCTTGAAGCAATATTAGACGAGGCTTTTGAATAAATCCCGTTATCATTGATTAGCAAATAACTTGTGGCTGGAAAACCATATTGTCCTTGAATAAGCCTTGTACCAACAAAAAGGTCTAAATCTCCATCTTGATCAATATCTGAAGATTTGACACATTGAGAACTCTGATAAATATTAGGAATTGCATTATTATTTTTAACAAAATTTCCATTACCATCATTGATATACAACCTGTCCTTTAGTTTAGTATCTCCTTGCTTAAATTCACTTCCGCCACTAGCAATATAAATATCATTATCACCATCATTATCAACATCTAAAAACAAAACACCAAGATCTTCAGATAATTTATCACCTTCCCAAGGTTGTGATTTATTTTTAATGAATTGTCCTTCTTCGTCCTGTAAATAAAGAATACCACTTTGCCCTGATGGCCCACCAATAAAAAAATCTTCAATTTTATCACCATTTACATCTCCTACAGCTGTTAATGGTCCATTTTGTGAAATATTATGTGGTTGTAAAACTTGTTCTTTATATTCATCGTATTCATTTTCTTTATGAACAAAATCAAAACCATAATCTGATGTTTTTAGTTTTGAAACAATGGACTGGCTATTAACATCTGTTTTTGGATATATTTTTGAATTGGAATATTTTGCAGTGATTACATCATTAGCTCTAACATTATTATAGATATTTGATTTTCCATCTGTCCATATAACCTCAACGTTGTCAACTTGAGTGTCTTTCCCTAATCCAAAAAATAAATTTGGCTCCACAGATGACAAATACCCTCTTGTTACAGAATTTTCTGCAATTTGTGTTTGTCCATTATGTGTGATTATTGCTTTAGCACCATAACCAAAGGTATTCTTATTTGGCCCTTCTAACTTAATCTTTAAAAAATTACCTGTAGCGTTGTTTCTATATACAAAGGCTTCCGATTCCATATTGTTAACTACAACATCTAAATCACCGTCATTATCTAAATCACCATAGGCCATCCCACTTGAAAAACTAGGTGTATTAAAACTCCAGTCTTTAGCAACCTTCTCAAATTTAAAGTTACCGTTGTTTTTAAACGCGTAATTAGATATGGGTTGTGAAGGCGCATCTTTACTTAATTGAAAAAAATTATCTATGGTCGTTTGGTCTTTATCTAAAGTCTCTAACACAATTCTATAATCGTTGTTATCAACATCTTTTTTAATGCCATTAGATACAATAATATCTTTAAAGCCATCATTATCTAAATCGACAATTAGGCTAGACCAACTCCAATCTGTACTAGATACACCAGCTAAATTCCCAATATCAGAAAATCCTCCTAATCCAGAGTTAACTTGAAGTGTATTTGTCATGTATTGGTATTGACCTCCAGCGTCTACCATCATATTAAAAGCCTCAGTACTCATAGAAGCCATATTTGTTTTGGACCTGTAATGGTCTTCGGGCGTCATATCTGTTGTCATTAAATCTATAAACCCATCATTATTAATATCACCAGTATCCGTACCCATGCTTAACTGAGTAATATGTTTTAATTCTTCATTGATAACATTTCGAAACGTACCATCTCCGCTATTGTAATACATAAAATCAGGCGCATCATAGTCATTGGCAATATACAAATCTACCCATCCATCATTATTAAAATCAGAGGCACTAACACTTAATCCATAAGCTAACTCTCTTGAAATACCAGCTCTCTCGGATACATCTTTATATACACCATTATCGTTAAGATAAAGTCGATCCTTAAAAGAATTTATATCTTTTTTAGAAATTTTGTTAGTAATAAGAAGTTTTTTATCAGCTGGCTGGTTAACCTGATACATATCTAAATCGCCGTCATTATCCATATCAAAAAAAACAGCTTCAGTAGAAAAACCTATATCTGCCAAACCATAAGCTATTGCAGATTCTGTAAATGTTAAATCTTGATTATTAATATACAATTGATTTCTTCTGTCCTTAAGATTAAAAGAATTTCCATTTCTACTAACGTATATATCTAAGTATCCATCTGAATTAACATCTGCCATGGTGACGCCCCAAGTCCATCCCGGATTAACAGCTGCTTTAGATTTTATTGTTATATCATCAAACTTCAGATTTCCTTTATTAAGATATAATCTATCATTCACTTGGTTTCCACCAAAAAACACGTCTGGTAAACCATCATTATTAATATCTCCTATGGCGACTCCAGACCCGAGATAAATTTGACTAAAAAAATAATGATGAAATCTCTTGGATTCTTTAATGCTATTATTAAAATCTATACCTGTTTGCTCAGAAGGCAATAATTCAAATCCTCCTATTAATTCTTCAGGATAAAGATTACGTTTTGAACCATTATTACATGAAATAAACAGTAAATTAAGAACTAGAAACAATGTTATAAATATATTAAATCTTTTCATTTATAATTTATAATTATGTGATTAGTAAAGATAATGAATATCTAAGTGTGATATATTAAAAAAGCCTCTTGTGTTAAACACTAAAAGGCTTTTTGTTAGTTTAAATTTTGATCTAAAATTTTAAATTCTCATGTTTATCCCATAGACCCCAATAGGCACCAACATCACCTTCGTCGCCAGTTTTCCATGATTCGTCAAAAGATGAAAAGTAAAAAATTGGGATTTCATTTTCGTTTGTCCAACGAATGGCATCTATAAAATACTTCATTGCGCCTTCTGGTCCTGCTTGCGCACCTCTTAGTCCGCCACCTTCGCTTGGCCAACCTGTTTCAGTAATAATGATAGGCTTTCCTTGAGCGGCATCTACAACCTGACCATACATAGCTTGCATGTGTCCTAGTGCATATTCAATTGGACAACCTTCCCAATACGGATAGAGGTTAGCTAATATGACATCAGAATGTTCTACCAACTCTGGGTGACGAGAAAACTCATAATAGGCATCTACATATCCTACAGGAATATCTAAACCTGCCAAAGCTTCCTTAACGCGTTTTATGTAGCCTAATAGTTCTTCTAATGATAAGTCATTGCGATATAATACTTCATTTCCAACAGCTGCTACATCTACATGACCCGCTTTTGCTAAAGCTATTAAACCTTCAATTTCTTTTTCGTTATCTTCTTTGTCATCGCTTAACCAAGCTCCAACTAAAGTTTTTAGACCGTGTTTTTTTGCAACAACTGGAATGTGCTCATTACCCTCAATACAAGAAAAAGAACGAATAGCTCCTGTAAATGGTTTTAAGATTTTTACACGACGTTCGACTTGTTCTATACTAATTTCGTCTCCAGGTTCTTGACCATCTTCGTACATGCTAAAGCATATACCGTGCATGCCATCTTGTATCGTTTTACGCCATAGGGCTTTTAATTCTTCTAATGAATATTTTGACAAATCAATACCCTGAGTATTAATTTGACTGTAACCGTCTTTTTTAAAATGATATCCTTCTCTGTATCCTCCCATTATAAGTTGTGTTTTTATTAACTATTTGAGTCAAAATTTAAGGCGCAAAAATAGTATAAAAGGTTAACTCCTATAGTGTTATGTGTTTAATTTTAAATTAAAACTAAAGAATTTTTATAATGCTATTTTTTTATAGATTATTTTTCATTTTTAATAAAAATAACAGCATATTTTAATAAAATCATATGATTTTATGATTCTCTATAATTCTCCTCTTCTTTTAACTAATTCTATTTTAATCTCTCTGGATCTAGTTTCGTTTAAATTGTACTTCCACATAATCAAAACAGCAATAAAAGCTGTCAAGGCTGGTATAACAATATCTGCTATTCGTAACTTTGTCATAGTTTCAGCAGTTTGAGTCACAGCTCCTTCATCAAAACCAACTAAACTTAATATTGCTCCTCCAAGTACTAATGCAATGGCCTGTCCCAACTTTACAAACCACCAGTATATAGCACCAAAGGTTCCTTCTTTTCGTGGCATTCCGTTTTCTAATTCATCTAAATCACAAACATCAGCCGTCATACTCATCATTAAAGTAAATAAACCTCCTAACCCAAAAGCCATAAGTGGAATAGGCAAAAACATTAGCCAAGGGCCACCTTGACTAGTATCCATACTAAACCATGACATACCTATACTATCTAAAAAAGGGTTGATTGCATCAAATACTGAAGCTAAACCACTGTTTAAGCCTTCTCCTATACTAGATTCATTAAATTGTTTATTTAACTCATTATCAAAACCCCACCATTTAAGACCATAACCAATTATAGATATAATGGTAGAAATGATAAAGGCCTTTCGTTTTCCCCATTTGTTGGCAATACGAGAGATAATTGGTATAACCATAAAAGCAGTTATTAAGGCTGTCAGTGAAGCAAACCAAGCTGGCCAAGTACTTGCCAAGCCATAGTCTCCATTGTAAATATAAAATACAATTATGAAAAAACTGAAAGAAGCCACCATTTGAAATCCATTGAATACTAAAAATGTTGCGCTACATAATTTCATGAAAGGTTTATTTTTAAATACTTCTTTTATACCTATCCATAGCTCTTTGAAATTAGATGATATTGTTTTTAAGCCAATTTCTTTTCTGTTTTCCATTTTTCCAGCATCAAGACCTTTACAGAATAATGCAGGTAATATTCCAAGAATAGCACAAACTAGACCAACGATTAACGATAAATTACGAACGCCTGTGCCTTGCAATTTTTCAGTAGTTACTTTTTGCAATTCATCACCTGTAAGCCCCATTTCTCCAATAGCTCTCAGAACTTCATCACTTATAGGAAATACGGTTGGGTCAGCTATAACTACCCAAAACCAAGGTACCAACATCCAGGCAATTTGTCCGACGGTATTAGCAAATGCCATTAAACGTGTGCGCTCATTGTAATCGGTAGTCATTTCATATCCTAAACCTACCAACGGAGTTGCATACATTGTATTTCCGACGAGAAATAATAGAGACATTAAAAGAAAATACCAAAAATTAAACATCACGGAATTATCTTCACTCATTTGAAATAAAAGAGCAAATAATATACCGCTGAGGATGGCTCCTACAAAAATATATGGTCTTCGTCGTCCCCATTTAGACTTCGTATTATCAGAGATAAAACCCATTATTGGGTCAGTAATAGCATCAAATATTCTTGGTAAACCGCCTAACAAACCTGCTAAAAACGGATCCATTCCAAATGCTGTTACTAAAAAAAACATGAAAACCGCTAATGCTCCTGGCAGTAAATTAAGTACTAAATGACCAGAACCAAAGGCTGCTTTTTGCCCAAAAGGAACTTTATCTTTTTTTGCTGTAATAGACATAATTTTATTTTTTAGTTAGTTGGTATGATTATAGTTTGTAATGCTTGCGCATTTATAGGTATATAAATAGACTTTTCTTTTAAAGATAAACTGAAATTCTGCTCTGTTTCTCCTTCATTAAAAACAACAACTGCTATGGTTCCATCTGGATTTTGAGCTGCAGTTACTTGTAATGCTTTATTAGAATTTTCAACGCCTATAACCTCAGCTCCGGGACGAATATATTTGCTAAAGTGTGCCATAACATAGTATAATGGCGTAAAATAAACCTCGTCAGCGTTTGGGTCTACAATTACTGGTGCTGCACACCAATTCTCGAACCAGTTTGGTCCGCCTTGACGGTCTAAAACCATATTCCAATCTACCCAACCATCAACCCAATTATTTAAACAACCAATAATATCTCTGGCGTATCTGTTTACAGGAGCATATTTAGGATGTAAATACTTTTCTTCTTCGGATGCCCAGTCCCAGCCCCAATCTGTGGCTTCTTTGCTCCAATACCAATTATCATCTTTCCATGCCGGGACTTCAGAGTCTACACAACCTTCAGTTTCGATGAGCAATTTATTAGGTGCCTTGTTATGTGCATACTGTAATTCGTCTGCAAAAATCTTATATGTACTTTCATACCAATGAATAGCACTCCCATCAAAGTATTTCGAGGTTTCTTCATTCTTGTACATAGAATCTACCCATTCTTTTAATCCAGCACGATTTTGGTCATAACCTAGAATTATTTTATCGCCATGACCATCAGCTTCTAATTTTGGCCCTAAATGATTCATCACAAAATTGGTCATCTCATCGGGAGTAAAGTGCATACTTTCCCAGTTATTACCATTTCCATGTGGTTCATTTTCTACAGTGAAACCCCAAATATCGATACCCTGTTCTTTATAGGCATCTACATATTTTGAAAAGAATAGCGCCCATGTATCGTAATATTTTGGCAGTAATTTACCTCCAACCCATTCGTTATTATCTTTCATCCAAGGTGCAGCTGTCCAAGGTGAAGCAAATATTTTAAACCCGTTTTCTGAAGTTGCCATAGCATCTTTAATCATAGGAATTAAATCATCCATATCATCTTCGATTGTAAAGTGTTCTAACTCCATATCATCAACTACAGGTGAGTATGAATATTGTGATAGTGAGAAGTCACACGAGTTCATATGCGTTCGCGTTAATGAATAATTTGCGCCTTTAGTACTAAAATAAGCTTCGATAATTTTATTTCTATTTTCTTTACCCAATTGATTGAGTAAATAAGCAGAAGATTCCGTGAACGCACCACCAAAACCAGTTATTCTTTGATATTTCTTATCGGTATCTAACTTTACTATTGTGGTAATATCTGCATTTGAAACTTTAGCTAAATCTGTAATCTCGGTTAACTGATTTCCACTTTTGGAAGTTTCGTATACCGTTACAGGCAGTTCTTTCTTGTTACTTTCACAACTCATTATTAAAATTAAAAAACAAATGCTATAATATTCTAATGATTTCATGTTTGATTATTACTGTTAATGTGAAGCCATGACTTCATCTGTATTTGGTGGGACTAATACGTCTTCCATCAACTTGTCTTTATCACCGTCATAGGTTTTCTTAATTGGGTTTCCATCTCTTGTTAATCCCTCAAAAATACCTTTATCTACTAAATCCCAAATAGGGTATTTTGCTTTTCCATCGATGGTGAACAATCCAAAATGATTCTCCGAGCCTTTAGGATTTTTAGCATCTTTCCATTGCTCATTAAAGGCTTCAAAATAAAAACATGAAATACCCGAATTGTTTGTCCATTCTCTCATCTGCTGATGGAATAAGCCTTGTTTGTACTCATCCGTTGCTCTTGAACCATGATTCCCATATTGTCCATTGGATACAGAAGCCCAACCTGTTTCGCCAATATGTATAGGCTTATTTACTCCTAAACTCTTCATGTAATTGCTGACGCTATCGTATTGCTTTTGCGAGAACTTGATAGCACGCTCCATAGCCATTTCTATCTTAGTTAAACCTGGCATGGTCTTATGCGCATCAGGAACATACCAAAACTCGGGGTTATAATGTGTGTTATGGTAAGGGTAAGTGTGCATTGAAATGTAGTCTACCGCCTTTATTAAATCTTCTAAATCCTTAACATGGTAGCTGTCTTCGCCACCACCCCAAGACGCAAAATCATCAGAGCTCGTAATCCATAAGTCTTTTGGTAATTTTCCTTGAGCTTTTAGGTCTTGTAAATGGTTAACCCACTTTAAGATTACATTTGGCTGTACGTAATAACTCGTTGCCCATTTTACCATAGCTTCGTTACCTACGGCAATAACTTTTACAATATCTGGATATTTATTTGCTAAAGCTACAGCTCTTTGTATTTCTCCTGCGTTATTAGGACTTTCTACATCATGGTTGGGCACTTTATCTGTCCAAGCATTGAGACAATCTATCCAAGCACCTAACATAACGTACATTTCAAAATTCTTATCCTCATTTTTAAGCTCAGTAATCGCTTTTAGTATGTTTGAGGCATGAGGCAATTTAGGCTGTACATTGTAAGTGCGGATTATTTTAATCCCCATTGCAGACATAATCTTCAAATCTTCCTTTAATTGAGGAATAGTCGGTTGGCTGTCTCTCGATTTTTTTCTGTAACCTCCGTAAGAAATAGCCAGATAGTCTGGATTTCCTAATATATCTTTTGCTGTCACTTGGTTTTGTGTCTGAATTATTTTTTCTTCTTTACGTTTTTGTCCACATGAAAATATGACTAAACTTAACACGATACAAAATAATATGTTAAGGCTATATTTCATCTTATTTTAATATTGAAGGGTTAATATGAGCAGATAAACTTTCAACTTCAGAGTTTCTTGTAAAAATCTTTTCGCTTACTTCAGTATTAAGATTTAATCCATCAGATTCCTCTCTAGTTCCGTCAACATAATTAATTGTGATAGAATTAGCCTCTCCTATTGTATAAATTACGGGAACTTGACAGTATGTAAAAGCTAAACTATTTTCAGAAACCTGAATAGATTTTGATTTACCACTAACAGAAATATAATCAAATGTTTTACCTACTTCTAAAAACTCTTCTTTTCGTAATAAACATGGATTAAAAGTTAATTCTCCTGCTTTAACAAAAACCCCTAATTCACCAATACGACTTAGAATATCTTCTTTAACCTGACCTGTCATTCCTGGTTGTTGGCCACCTTTTCCTGCTGGTGTATGCGAATATGGATCTGTTGGAAATGCACCATACAACTCAGGAGATTTATGTACTCCAATACCTTCGTTGATTTCATAATAATGTTCTAAAAGTCGTCCCACAATTTCGTCACTTTCATTATTTTGTACGGCTCTCAAACAACTTTCTTGAACGGCTACTAATAATTTAGAAACCATGTGCCAATAAATAGAACCTAAGCCTTCATAGCCATAGAATGTACCTGAACGTCCTGTAAAAGCTTTGTGGTTAAAGACGCTCTCATAAATTTGAAGCACTTGTTCTTTTTCTGCATTTATGAGTCCTTCATACTTTGTATCGAGGCTCTCTAATACATCAGATAAGCTGTTAGCATTATTAAGATTTCCATTGAAATGATAATCGCCATTGACATCCTTTGTTACAACTTGCTTATTACCATTATTTATTAATGTTTTTAATAAGTCTGATTGTTCTACCTCTACCTTTGGAATTGTATTTTTTTCCATAAAGCGTGGTAAATCCTTGTTTGGGTATAGTAAAAAACTATACTGATCTGGGCGGAAAATTTTACTATTTTTCATACTATCCAGAGCAGCCAAAGCTTCATTAGAACTCAAATAACCAGAGCTTAAGGCCGCTACTTGACCTTCTAACATTTCATCCAGATAAGATATCTTAACCTCATTATTCGCTGTTATTGTAATGAGATTGTATGCGTGGTGCATACCATCTTCTCTTACATTTGCAACAATACTATGCTCTAAGTATTGAAGTGTAACATTTATAAATTTGCTTAACTCTTCTTTTTTAATTACAACTTTACCTCCACTAAAAGCATTGTTGTAAATGTTTGTTCTAAACTCACTTCCTTCTTGACCCAAACCATCTAAAATTACTTTACGGTCTTTGTCTGAAATTTTATTTGCTAGAACATATTGATATTTTTCTAAGGTTAAATGAACGCCATCAAAAAAGATTTTTAACTCTTCTGAAATTTCTATAGTATCTTGAGGTGAATTCTGTATTATAGTATTGAAAAATTTAAGAAAACGTCTCAGATAATTTAAAGTTACCATAGACACACCATTACCAACAAGAGCATTATTAGCGTCGTTCCATTCAGGGCGTTGGGTATTTAACCAAATACCAGCTTCTGGTACAAAATTAGACACCTTAGCCAATACTGTAGCCAGTATTTTTTCTACAAAGTTTACTTTGTATATAAAAAAGTTTTTATCTCTTAAAAGTGCACCATCTGCTCCAAGTTGTTCTCTTTTTATCTGAATTTGTTTTTCAGAATTTTCATCAAAATCTATAGTATCTTTTGGATCTTTGAGAATATCTTGGTATGATTTGATTCTATATGGCACATTAGCATAGACAAATAAATCTTTATCAAAAAAGCTAGCTAGTTTTCCAGGTTTATGGTACTCTATAAATTCTAAAAACTTAAGTAAATAGATAATTTGATGATCGCCCCAGTACCCAATATAAGACCAAGGGTCATCTGGCTCAATAGTTTCCCAATCAAAACCGTCTTTTGTTACACGATATGGATTGTAACCATCAAAGGTTGTAGCGTTTAAAAATTTATGAATCATACTCTCCACAAATTCAGGATAAGCATGTGCTAAAGCTTCCCAATTCTGAAAAATATCTCGCCAATTGCCTTCATAGTCCAAAACTTTAGAGCCGTCTACTTCATTACGTGTATTGATTGAAAACTTATTCCAAGGGCGACTTGGATCACCATGTCTACGACTAAATTTTAGAGGCATATATTCTAGGCAAAGTCTTCTAAAATTTTTATCGGTACTCGCGTAGGCTAAATCTTTTAAATGAAACAAAGAAAATGTTTCAGGTAAAGCATTTAGAGCCTCAGTGTTTTTTGCAAACACTTTTTTGTTGGCTTTGGAAATATAATTTTTAAAATCCCACTTTTCAATATTGTAGTTATCATCAAAAATTCCTCCACGCATAATATTAAATAGCGTGTTGGCAAAATGTCTTGTGTCTCTGCGGTTATCGTTTGTTAACTGTAAAGCATCTGAGGAAGCGTTGAGCTTAATTAGTTTTTCTGTCCCGAGATCAATATTGTTTTGAAGTTTGTCTTCAATGGAATCATCTGTTTTAATCTCATGCATGAGTGCAACAACATCTACATGGTCTTGATTAACATTAGCAATAATTGTCCATGTTTTTTCTGAATCTCCCTTAAGTTGAATTTCAGAATTGATAAAATAAGCCCCTTTTTCAGCTTTTACATCATCTTCTTCTAAAACTGAACCTGTTTTTCTAAAAGTATCTAGCTGAAGAGAAGATACTAAATATGTAACATCTTCCAATCCTTTTGACCATACTACATTAGCTTTTAGAGCTTCACTAGGCTCTGCTTTATCTACGATTATAGCACTTAAGGCATAGATACCTAACCCATATTCTTTTTCTAACTGATTACGCTTGTAAGCATCTACCAAATTACTGACACGCATTTGTGTGTCGGAAGGTACGCCGTACGGTAAAATATTTTGAAGTCCGTCTAAAAGTTTTACGCTGACGTTGGACTTTCCATGATTGATGATGGATGATTTTTTTACAAATCCGTAAACATCACTTGAGTTCCATTCGTAACGAAACGTAAGTTTTAAGTCATGGTTAGTTTCTTCAAAAATGACCTTATTACCATGCACATTTTTGTATAGATTTCTAGATGTTTGATATAGTCCTTGTTGCCGAATTGAAAATGGCTCCCAAAGGTGTTTATTATCTACCCAAAAAATAGATTTACTTCCTGTGATTTCGGCAGATTCGGTAATCTTATCGTCAGTATAATAAGGAAATAGTGCATATTCACTGTTTTTTCTGCCTGCCGAAACACCACCATTACTTGATAAAAACATCCAATGATTAGAGTCACTAACAATACTCATGAAAAACGGACGCATTTGGTCACTATTAGAGATTTTGAAATATGACTCTCCATTAATATCAACTGTGTCGATGTTAATGTGTTTTTCAGAATTAGAAATTGAATAATTATGTGTAGAAGCAGTATTGCTCATTATTTATTTTGGTTATTTATAAGTTAAAAAAGGCTAACATTATCTATATTTTGATTGCTTGTTAGCCTTTAAATTGTATGTCTATAATTTATTTACTCTAAACGAATATTATCGAAATAGAATACTTCGTTTGCTGATAATACGTCTAAATCAGTACCATCTGGATTATTTGGCTTAATTACTAACTGATTAACACCTGTATTACTTGGAGGTATCCCCGTAAAAACAATTTCTACTTCGGTCCATGTGTTTGCATTAGTTATAGTTGCAAATTGTGGACCTGGATTTCCTGAATTTGGATCCTGTGGACTACTATTAATTTCGAATCGCATTACAACATTAGCTACAGGAGAGTATACTTTGAATTTAAAGGTACCAGTAGCGTTAAAATTATTAGGGAATGCATTTTGTACGCCTGCAAACCTTTGAGTTCCGCTAAATCGTTCAACTTTTAGAACGCTGGCTGAGGTATTTATTCCTGAAGGATCTGGATTATCATCTAAGCTTACTGCAATACCATTCTCAGGGCTTGCAAAAGTACTTGTAAAGGATTCACAAGCTTCAAAATCTACTGGAAATGAAGTTGCTGGTTCGGCACCAGTCGTACAACCACCGCCGGTTCCTCCACCTCCACCACCTGGCGTTCCATAGACCATTAGATCATCAAAGAAATAGGTGTTTGTGTTTTGTTGATTAAAACCAAAGAAAATTACGATTTTATCAAACTGTGGCGTTGCTGTTGCAGAAAAATCAAACGTGAGCTCTGTCCATTCATTTGCATTAGTTACAGTTTGTGGAATTTCTACAAAATTACCTGCATTACCGATTTCTTCCAATTTCAGTAATACTGGTGTGTTAGCGTCTGGAGACCATACTTTTAACTTAATTCCTTCAACACTATTAAAATCTAATTTATCAGTTAAATCTAACTGTAAATTGTCAAAACCTGAGTTTCCAAATCTAGCAACCTGACCTACTCGACAAGAACTATTAACAGAATTATCAAAATCTGGATTGTCAATCACTGAAAATCCTACATTATCTTCTATGAACGTTGGTGAATCTGTCTGGAAAGATACATTTAAATCTGTTGCGGCAGCTGACTCAGATGTTTCAGGGACACAGATACCTCCACCACCGCCACCGGCTCCGTATACCATTAAATCATCAAAGAAATAGGTATTAGTATTCAGCTGATTGAATCCAAAGAAAATAACCATTTTATCAAACTGTGGTGTTGCTGTAGCAGCGAAATCAAAGGTTAATTCTGTCCACTCATTAGCATTAGTTATTGTTTGTGGAATCTCAACAAAATTTCCTGCATTACCTATCTCCTCTAACTTAAGTAAAACAGGTGTGTTGGCTTCTGGAGACCATACTTTAATCTTTATCCCTTCAACGGCATTAAAATCTAATTTAGCTGTTAAGTCTAACTGTAAATTATCGAAACCTGAGTTTCCAGCTCTAGCTACCTGCCCAACACGACAAGAGTTATTGACAGCGTTGTCAGAATCTGGGTTATCTATAACACTAAAGGCTATATTATCCTCAATAAATGTTGGAGAATCTGTTAAAAACGTGATATTTAAATCTGCTGCTGCAGAAGATTCTGAAGTCTCTGCTGTACACGCAGGAGCAACAACTGAAGTGCCTTGAATAATATCATCTATATAAAACGTACCTGCGGTTGTTCCTGGTCCATCTACAAATAATACCATATCATTATAAGCACCAGTAGAAGATAACGTAAAGGTTAATTCTTCCCATCCAGTTCCCATATGCATTTGAGAATCTTCTACATTGCCTTCAGTTCCATCCTCAAATTTTAATAACACTGGTAACGCTTGTGTAGCATATAATTTTAATGTTACAGCATTTTCAGTAGAGAAGTCTATAGGTGTATCTAAATTAAAAAATGCATTTTCGAATGCAGCACCTACATTGGTTATCTCACCAACTTTTGAAGCTACATTATTAATACCAGATTGTTCTGGATTGTCAATAACTGTGAAGTTGACATTACCCACTATTTTACTTGCATAATCTATGGTTTCGCAATCAAAATCAATTGGAAATTCTAAATCTGTAGCAGTGCAAGGAATGTCATCTGTATTGATTTGAGAAATATCATCTATATAGAAAGTACCCGCTGTAGTTCCTGGGCCATCTACAAAAAATGTTGTTGTAGAATAACTTCCTGCGGAATCAAATGTAAAATACAATGCTTCCCATCCTGTACCACCATGACTCGCAGTAATCTCAGTATCAGCAGCCGAACCATTTTCTAATTTTAAAAGAATATCAATTGGTGCATTAGACCAGAATAATACTTTTACTGTTTTGTCTGTTGATAAATCTAAATCTACACCAAGGTCAAAAAACAAGCCTTCAAAAGCAGCACCACTATTTACAATTTCTCCAACATTTGAAGTATTAGGGTTAGCTCCAGATGGGTCTGGATTTTCAACTATTTGAAAAGCAACGCCATTAAATACAGTAGCATCATAAACTACTAAAGGATTATCAAAAGAAATTGGAAATGCAATAACCTCTGGAATACTAATAACAATGACATCTTCAAAGGTATCTGAATCACCAGCAACATTAGTGGCAATTAGCGTAACTGTATATGTTCCTGATTCAAAAACGATTATAGGATTAACTTCCGAAGTTTCTCTTATATCATCTGGGTTATTATTATTTACAATAGTCCACTGATAATTATCTGCATTGGTAGATGTATTTAAAAATGATACAACTCCTGTATCTTGATTTATAGTCTGCGTGAATTCTGCATTTATCTGTGGTAAAACTGCATCATCTTCATCACATGCTAAATAAGCTAAAGCCAAAAATAGGACTGATAGCAATTTTATTCCTCTGGTTATTTTTTTCATAATATTAGTGTATTGCATTATTTATTTTTGATAAACTCGTACATAGTCTACAAGCATAGTTTGTGGAAATACTGTTTCGGCATTTGGTGGTCCTGGTAAGTTACCTCCAACTGCTACATTTAGAATAATGTAGAATGGTCGGTCATTAAACACCCATTGTCCTTCGCCATTGGTTTCTTCTTCAATATCTTCAGGCGTAATTTGATTGTAAAGTACATCATCTACATAATAGTTTATATAATTTGGACCCCACTCAATTCCGTAAACATGAAATTCTGTATCTACTCTGGTATCGTCAAAAGTGTAGGCTTTAGATACAGATTCTGCACCAGAGAAATTTGGACCATGAACAGTTCCAAATATTCGAGTTGGTTCGTTTCCAACATTTTCCATAATGTCTATCTCACCTATTCTAGGCCAAACTTCTCCATCACTATCATCTCCTAACAACCAAAATGCTGGCCACATGCCTTGTCCGTATGGCAAGCGAATACGCGCTTCAAAACGCCCATAAAGTTGTTGAAACTTATTTTTTGTTTGTAACCTAGCTGATGTGTATTGGGCACCATTAAAGTTTTCTTGTTTTGCTGTAATTAATAAAAATCCATTTTCAGTAGTTACATTATCTGTTCTATCTGTATAATATTGCAGCTCATTATTGCCCCATCCAGGAATGCCTTCAGCTGTGCCATCACCGATATCAAAATTCCATATCGATGTATCTATTTCTCCGTCTTTATCAAAATTATCTTCGAGAACTAGATTATCGAAAGTTGCAACAGTTTGGGTTTCATCGGTATTACAGCTTGATAAAAACACAAGCACTGCAAAACCAAGTAGGATATGGTTTAAGGTTTGTTTTTTTCTTATTTTCATAGTCTTTAGTTTCATTTTTTTAATAAAATATTTCAAATTTTAGTAGAAATAAATATTATCTATAAATAAGTTAGATATTGTTGGGTTTGCTGGACCATCTTCGGAATTAAACAACAATAGTCCAATACGTGATAGGTCGGTTAAACCAGAAAAGCTAGATAATGGGATGTCAAAACTTACCCAAGTATCCTGCGCAAGCTCACTACCATTTATCAAATAAGAACCAACGGTCTCAGTAGCACCGTAATTAGTGAGTTGTAATAGAAGTCTATCTCCAGACTGCAGTGCCTCTTGTACATTGATATCTATATGCAGCGTGTTAAGATTAGTAGCATTTACTGGTGCTACTGCTTCAGCTGGGAATATAACATCGTTAAATACGATACCTACAAAGTTTAAATCTGTGTAACTAATTATTGATTGGTCACCAACTGGAACAACGCCTCCTAAAGTATTTTGAAAAGGTTCAAAAAATGAATTATACCTTGATACAGGAATATCAGTATATGCATCACTAAATAAGGAAACAACAGATGATGGGTCTTGCGTTGGTGTTGGCGCAAAATCGAAAGCTCCTATAGATGTAATTTCTAATGAGCCTTCAGCTAATACTCCACCCAATTGTGCAGTAATTGTTGCAGTACCTTCGCCTATGACCGAAATTTGCCCAAGTTCGTTAACAAAAGCTACATCAATATTTGATGACTCAAAATCAAAATAAGATGGTGAAACACCTACTGTGACATTGCTTCCATCTTCAACGTTAAATGTTTGTGTTAATCCTGTAGTTCCTAGTGTTGTTCCTATAAATGATTGCTGTATTAAATCTTGTCCACTAAATATTCTTGGTCTTGGTTGTGCTACGGTACCTAAATTCTCAAAACGTAATTCATCTATCCAAAACGTAAAACCAAAACCATTAGTACTATTAGATCCTGCTGAAAATATAAACATTCCTTTCTCTTGTATTAATTTTGACGGATCCGGAATTGGTATGGTATACTTTCTCCAATCTGTTGAAAGCTGTATGTTCTCTCTTGCCACAGCAAATTTATTTTGAACAAAATCAGTACCAAAACCTGCTAAACCAACCGTAGCCGTAGTCGAACTTTTGGCCCAGAAGGTTAACGCATCAAAACCACTTAGGTCTCTACCATTTCCTCTATCTAAAAATATACCACCTATAAACCCTCCGTTTGGATCGTTAGGAGCGGGAACATCTATTCTGATTGAAGACCTTCCTTCAAAAGCTTCATTATCATCTGTCCCAAAACCATCTGGGTTTGCCCCTGCAGCTGGATCAAAGGAAACAAAAAACTCATCGGTTAAACCTACAGGTGCGTCAGTAAAAATATCTCCATCACTTGGAAACGAAGCAAACTGGACATCATCAGACAATCCCCTTTCACAGCCTAGGACGACTACAGCTATTGCCAAAAACGTGAATACTTTATTTATGTTATTAATTTTCTTCATCTTAAAAATTATTTTCCAATATTAATGTGTACATAAGTTCTAATTTCCCATTCTTGTCCATTATCAAAGCCAATAGGACTTATAGGTGGTACTGGTGGAAATGTGTTTGGAGCAACAAAATTGGGTCCAAATCTTGGTGAGAACTCATTTAAGGATCTCCAAGTACCTCTTATACCTATTCTTGTGCTTGGCAAAATAAACCAATCAGGCTTACCTAAACTAGTTGATAAGTCAACCATTAACTGTAAAGGAAATGTAAGGTTAAAGTCTCTATGGTAATCGAATGGACCCCAATCATTAATTTTTACATGTGTTTGAAGCATCATTTTCTTATAGATTGCTCTAATATCACCACCAAAACGTTTAATTAATCTATCGCTATCACCATTGGCTTGTCCGTTTCCATAATAGAAGTTACCAATTATTCCTAAATCATTAGTAAGTTTTGATACCATTCTAGAATTAATTTCCCATAAATCTTCAGCTGGAGCTGATTGTGGAAATGCAAAGAACTGTCTGTTAGCTAAGAAACCTATGTGAGCATCAGTTGTAGTTGGTAAACGACGATAGGTAAATCCTAGATTTGCTGCAAACTTCGCATCTTCTGCTCTATCATTATTCCATTCATACATCCAAGTTCCTGGTGTAGGATCGTAGGTCAACAACATTTCGTATCCATATGTCTCACGACTTCCATCACGTACTGCAAATGGGTCATCGATAACATTTCTTAATCTACCTGTACCACCAACGTCATTTGGCATAGGTGCTACTAGAGGTTTTTGATACATAAAATTTGGTGCTATCTGAAAATCTCCTTTGGAGAACGTAAATCCTGAAAGCATACTTACTCTATTTCCGCTTCCTGAATCTCGTAATCTCCAACCAGTAAAAGTTTGTGTTTGGTCTGCACCACCATTAGCTACTAAGCCCATATAACTTGCTTGACCATACCAATTGAACTGACCGCCTTGATACATAACTTTAAACTTTCCTCCCCAGTTATCAGAAGATTGTATTTTATCATTGTAGACGATATAGTTTCCAGGAGTACCTCTAACATCTTGAAATGTTACACCATTTAAAGGACTTCCTGACCAAATACCTCCTACCATTACATTAAACTTTCCGAAGTCTTTCTCAACGGCTAAAGTTGCACGCTGAGTTGGAAAAGCTGGTATAATACCACTTCGTACTTGATTGGCATCTAGTACACGTTGTCCAGTCTCAGGATCAATTTGTATTTCTGTTTGGAAATCTCTGTGGTAAATACCAGTTATATCGTAACCCTTATAATTTTTAGAATACTTGAATAACATTGTAGGGTTTGCTCCCCACCAAAGTTGAGGTCCAATAGCTGCTTTTAGCCCCTTAAAATCACCCTTTCCATCAATTTCAGCGCCTAGAATTTCACCCCCATATATGTCTAAGTTAGGTCCATAATTAGCTTCTGGGTACAGTCCAAAAAAGTCTCCTTCATAACCCCAATGGTAATGACCGGTTCTATAAAAACCTCTTAAGTCAAAATCTTTAGCGTTCCACTCAAATTCAGCATTGTAAACTTGAACTCTATTATTATCGTTTAGAATTATTTCTTCACCATTTGCTCCTTCAACAGTTACAGGCCTTGCTCTATTTTCGTAAAAAATTTCATCTATAGGGTTTTGAGCAACGTTACCAACAATATTAAAATTCACATTGGCACGCATGTTTGAAGAAGGTTTACCTTCGACTCCAATAAAATAAGACTGCATATGATCGAATCCTAATTGATTAGGAAATGCATCTGAAGTTGGATCTGGGTTATCAGGTGTTGTAATCAAGCTACCACCCGTACTGAATGTAGAAAATCTTGCACTAAGTTGGCTTATACTAAGCTTACCTCCATCTTGTGCGCCTAAGGCTGCCTTATCACCTCTGGCTTTTAAAACTGCATCCATTAAATTAATATTGTTGAAATAGTTTTCAACAAAAGCAGAATCAACGCCTTCATCATAAGGGTTTAATTGGTGTGCTTCTTTAAGTGCATAATATACAGCACGTGGATATAACTCATAAAGACCTCTTTCGTTTGTTGGACCTTTAGCACATATTCCAAACCATTCTTCATTCATATTATTACCACCTGGAGCTAAATCTCTTTTATAACCTCCATTTGCCCATGTTGCTACTGTATTGTGAACATCAAAATCTTTTGTTTGATTCCATTTCCACCATCCATCACTAGATTGAAAAGTGAAACCACCAATAGAGTTACCTGATTTACCTAATCCTGCAGCATTTTGATAAATTTCTTTCCAATTACCTATGTTATAATATGCTTGTGAATATTGATCTTCCTTATTATCCATAGCATTAAAAGCATCTGCACCAAACTCCGCAAATAAAATAGGCATATTCAATTCATCATTTACTCTCTGAAAAGCATCACTAAAAGAGATACCTCGGTACATATTAGTACCATATATATCTATATCAGTACAATATTCTTTTACTATATCTAGATATAATAAATCACCATTACAAATAGCCACAGGTACAGAATTGTCTATTTTTTTAATTTCTAATGAAGCGTCATTAAAAGCTTTGTAAAGCCCTTCAGCTGCTAACCTAGTACCTGGATCAACACCATCTATAGGTATATCTTCAGTTTCAGCTCCTGTCCAAGATAAATGATAATTATTCTCGTTACCTACCATATACAATAACAGACCTGGCGTATTTTTATACTTTTTTGCCATGTCAGTGACCTCTTTCATCAAGACTTCTCGAGTAGCTTGATCTGTATAATCTGTTTGAGGAACCCAAGCACCATTTATGGTCAAACCATATGCGCCAAACTGCGTATTAAGCATAGTATAAATTCCGTAATTTTCATAGATATACGTAATCCATTTTGGTTCTAAGCCATATGTACGTATTGCATTAACACCCATATTTTTAAATAAGGACATTTCGGAATCTAATGCAGATTTTATAATGTCATCAGATTTATTCCAGATACCTTTATCTAGTATCCCATTGCCTATTGGGACATAATCCCAATTAATACCATTGATTATCATCTGTTTGCCATTTGCAATCAGTTTTTTTCCATCAGCGTCAGACACAACGGACACTTTATTTACTTGGGCAAAAATGGATGTTGAAATTAGGATTGTGAATAATCCAAGAAAGATTTTCTTCATTATTTGAGTCTGTTTATATAATCCGAATTATTGATAATTTACTTGAGTTTTAATATAACATTTGTAAACTATCATCTCTAAAATTGTAAAGTTCATAAATATATGTTTAAATACTGTGAATTAGATAAATTACACCTAAACAAAAAACATACACTAATGAAAATGTTTTTCGATGTTGTTACTATAGTTAAACATTAGTTTTAAATAATTGATTTTTAAACTTTAAAAATTAAAAATATTCTATTTAAATTTAAAAACCAACAAAATGTTGTGGTAATATTGTATTAAAATCTATTGCGGTATGGGTGTTTTTTTTGTTTCTTAATATTGTATGGTGAAAATTAATATGGGAATGTGCAAAGACTGCAAATTCCCATATTAAAATTAATGACATGTTTTTCATGGAATTTATTCAGCTATCAGAATGAAACCCCAGTCAAAATCACCATTACCGTCCGTACTTTTTACTGTCATTTCATTAGCAGATCTGGACAGTATTTGATATTGGTGATTTCCTCCTATATAATAACCTAAAAAACCTATACCAGATAAGTTCAGAGTCTCTACCCCACCAGGAGCAGTTAAAGACCACTGTTGTGAATAATCTTCGTACACATAATTAATTATATCAGCACCATCTTGTTCACCTCCTCCAACGCCTCCAAGCTCATTAATCAATACTTCGCGTCCAAATACTGTACCTGACACATCAGTTGTTGGATCATCATTTGTATTATCAACGATATGCGTAAAGGTTCCATCCTCATTAAAAACATATCTATCATCGTACATACCTACACCCGCTTTACCCTCCGCAGGTGAAGCAAAAAATGAAAAAGGATCTCCGCCTGCTGGACCTAAGCCAAAATGACCGTTTGCTTCGCTTTTTATTCTCCAAACTCTAGAACCGTCTCCGCGTAACATTTCTAATAAATCTGCTGGTGGTTCATATAAAGATAATACATCGATATTAAAAGTAATGCTTGATGAAACTCCTCCTGTTCCTGTTGCAATTGCTGTTACTGAGAACGTATTTTCTCCAAGGATGGAAAAAATATGATCTACACCATTAGGGCCTTGAAGTTTGTTCTCTCCTTGTACAACGACTTGATAATTGATGGCATTATCTGCACTAACCATAAATCTAACTTGACCACTACCTAATCCAGGAGCTTCTGTTACGTCTAGCATTCCATCGTTATCAATATCATCTAAATAAGTAACTTCAACCTGAATATTTGTAGGTGTTATCAAATCCCCAAACTCTTGATCCTCGTCTTGGCAGCTATTAAAAGTTATAGCAATTAATAAGGCCAATATTGAGCTTATATATTTATTATTTTTCATGTGTTTATATTTATTGTTTTTTTAAGGACATATGCTGTTCGCTATTAATCATTCCATTGGGTGATAATATGTTTAGCATGCTCGTTTAATAATATATCAATTTATTAATACTTAACTCTTAATACTATAATTGAGATAAGGATACGTTATCTATATTTACTAATCCTGTTTCTGCACCTACATCAAATAACACCCTTGCATCTGTTGCTCCAAAGCCCGAGGCTGTTAATGTAAGTGTATATGTTGTTCTTACAGAAGATATATCTACTGGCTGTGATGTATTCGCAAAACTACCGCCACTGAGACCAATACCCGCAATAATGGATCTGTTGCCATCAGACCATGCATCAAAAGTCAATACATAGGTTTGATCTGCTACAATTTCCAATTTCTGACTCATATTTACATCAAAGGCATTACCTGCAGATGTGACATTAACAGAGTAATATGTATTGTTTCCATCTGTAACAACAGGTGCTGGTGAATTATCATCTACCCCAACTATCCAAGGATCGCTACCATTTTGAAAATCGCCATTGACAACTAAATTACCGTTACCCACAAAAAGGGAAACATTATCAATATTAACCAAGCCTATCTCTGCACCTAAATCAAAGAGAACTCTAGCATCAACTGCTCCAAAACCAGTGGCAGCTAACGTAAGAGAATAGGTTGTTCTATCTGTAGTGATATCTACAGGAAGAGAGTTATTTGAGAAATCTCCTCCGGAAAGGCCAATACCTGCAATAATTGACCTATTAACAGCTGACCAAGCGTCAAAAGTTAAGGTGTAAGTATTACCCTCAATGATTTCAACTTTTTGGCTAATATTTACATCAAATGCATTACCTGCAGAAGTTACATCTACAGAATAGTATGTATTACCTGCATCAGTTGTTACTGGCGCAAGATTATCATCATTTACACCGATAATCCAAGAATCACTTCCTAACTCAAAATCACCATTATTTAATAATCCATCATTAAATATTGAAGCTGCTGGGCTTTTATAGAAGTATAGATTATCTACAAATACAGTTGCTCTATTTCCTAATGCATCAAACAATAATTGTGTGACTTGAGAACGATCCATATCAAAATCATCTAAAGGAATATCTACACTTACCCATTGATCTTGAATAACATCCCCAACGTTTTCAATATCTTCTTGGGCAGGAGTTAATTGCGTGTTAACAATTTTAAATCCAAGAGTTGAACCATCTGCAGTCCAATAATCAAAATGCACAAACTCCATAGCTGTTAAATCTGTTGGATTTGTATAATCAGTAACAATACCCGTAAAAGCTAAGTTTGTATAATTGACAATATTATCACCTTCAACTTGAATTTCTGCAAATTCTGTATCGGACCAGTCTGTTGGAAATTCTGTTGTTACAATATTATCGTATGCATCACTGTAAATAGATATAACATCCGCATCTTGTCTAAATGGTGGTGTTGGTGCTGCTGTAATAGGTGCCAGAATCTCGGTCACTTCAAATTCTTCAGTATAAACAAAGGTTTCGATAGCGGCACTCATGACAGTTACAGTGATGGTGTAAGTTCCTGCTTGTAAATATTCAAAAACCAATTCTTCATCTATATTAGCTGAGAGTACATCATTATTACCGTTACCAAAATCAACTTCATACATTGTAGCAAAGTCTGCTGTAACATTGACTCTTACAGTATTAGAGACTACACCATCATTCTGAATATCGACAATGACATTTTGTGGTGGTTGAAATGAAACGATAAGTTGGTGAGATGATATTGTCTCTTTACCATTAATTGCAATAGACTTTAAGCTCACCAAATATTCGCCTTCAGAATAAACATGGTCGATACTTTCGCCGACATCTAATAGGCCTGAAGATCCTGTGCCGTCACCAAAATCTAGTTCAAATTGTACAGCTCCATCTGCATTTGGTATTAAGGTTACTAAACCTGTATTATCTTGTGTAACGCTAAATGATACACTTGTATTTGTAGGTGCCTCAGCATTACTTACAAAATTTAAATCTCTTTCTTCTGTTTCACACCCTAACATCATAATAGCGACGAAAAAGGTAAAAATATACTTTATGTTTTTCATAATCTTTTTTTTAATATCCAGGGTTTTGTTCCCATATTCCACCAGCTAAATCAATCTCTAGTTGTGGTATTGGAAATATTTCGTGTTTACCCGATTGGAATCCATCAATCTCGTTAGCAGCTCTTCCGGTACGTACTAAATCAAAAAAGTGATGACCTTCACCCACTAATTCAACACGTCTTTCGTTGTAAATAGCAGTCGTTAAATTTGTTGCTGTAAGCGTTATGTTATTGTCCGCATTACCAAAAGCTCTTTCTCTAACACGGTTTACATAACCTTGCGCTCTTGTATCATCAATGTTACCTCTATTTAATGCTTCTGCAGCCATTAATAGTACGTCAGCAAAGCGAATTGCTCTGTAATTATTTGGGTTAGTTAAATTAGCATCTCCAGTATTCGCATCGCCTTGTCTAGCAATATACTTTCTGTTGAAATAGCCAGTATGCTCAAATCCAGTAGCAAAAGTTGCACCTGTATCAGCAGCCCATGCTTCAATATCCAATATTGCTGTATCTAATCTATTGTCTCCATCTTCAAATTCATCTACAACTTCCTGTGTTGGCACATTAAAACTAAATCCAGACTCAAAAACAGGCCCATTATAGTTTCTAATACCATTAAACCCAACAGCTATATTGCCTTCGCTACATTGCAAACACCCAAAACCTGCACCTTCTTCATCTGTGTATTGGACTTCAAAAACAGATTCTACGTTGTTTTCATTATCATTTTCAAATAACGTACTATAATCCGTGACTAAGTCATAAGGCCCATTCTGTATTAAATTTTCTAAAACAGGAGCTGCTAAATCAAATTTGTCTTGATATAAATAAACCTTGCCTAAAAGCGCTTGCGCCGAACCTTTTGTAGCTTGCCCAACGATGGGCTGAACATAAGGCATATTATCAACAGCATAGATTAAATCTGCCTCTATCTGAGCATATACCTCAGCTTTTGCTGTCCGCTCTAAACCAAATTGCTCTCCAAAAAGAATTCTCTTGTCAACTACTAATGGCACATCTCCAAACCATTTCACTAACTCAAAGTAGTAATAAGCTCTTAAGAATCTCGCTTGAGCTAATATGTTTTCTTTACCCGGAAAATCTGTTTTATCCTGAAACTCAAGTATAAAGTTTGCTCTATTGACACCAGAATACATCCAACCCCATATATCTACTAATTGCTGATTGATAGGGGTATGTCTCATGTCATCAATTTCTTGAATACCAAGAACATCATTTGCATTTTCTCCTCCAGCTAAAGTATTATCAGAAGCAATTTCTCCTAACATTACATTTATATACGTAGTTTGAAGTAAATCATAGGCTCCAATAAGAGCATCTTCATAATCTTGTTGTGAATTGAAAAATGCATCTGAATTTTCAAATGGAGCTTCAACGTCCACAAAATCGTCGCCACATGATGCTACCAAAAGCGTAGCTATCATTATATATATTATTTTTTTTGTCTTTATCATGGCCTTAAAATTTTAAATTCATTCCTAATAAAAAGGTTCTCGGATTTGGATAGAAACCATTATCGATACCTCCTCCAATTGGAGCTCCTGATGATGTTGTTGGGTCATATCCTTGATACTCAGTCAGTGTGAAAAGATTTTGGACTGATACATAGAATCTCATTTTACTTATTGTACTATCTTCAAGAAAATCATCTGACAAACTGTATCCCAATTGCACATTTTGAAGTCTAACAAATGAACCATCTTCAACATAAAAATCAGAGAAAAGTATGTTTGAGTTTGCCCCTGTTGTTACTCTAGGAAAGGTGTTACTCGTTCCAGGCCCAGTCCATCTATCTAAATAATTAATAGTCCTATTGGTCAATCTTTCATTACGCTCATAATTTCTTACGATATCATTTCCTACTGAAGCAAAAGCATAGGCTATAAAATCAAAATTCTTGTATTCTAAGTTTAGATTTAATCCAAACGTCATATCAGGGATTGGATTACCAATATTTGTACGATCATCGTCATCAATGACACCGTCATTGTTTATATCAACAAAAATCAAATCACCAGGTCTAACGTTATCATTTATTGTTGCAGAATTATCTATTTCACTTTGCGTCTGGTATATTCCAGCGGTTTTAAATCCACGAAAATAGCCTATTGGTAACCCAGCCTCCATCCTAGAAGGAAAATCTTGACCAATACTAAATGCGCCTCCAGGAACAAAATCCACATCTTCAGCAACTTCAATTACCTCATTGTTCAATGTAGTCATGTTAAATCTAGCTGAGACTTTAAATTCATTGGTAGGGTCATTAGAATATCCTAAGGCAATTTCTAGACCACTATTCTCGATAATACCAGCATTTACAACAGGAGGTAAAGCTCCTGGAGCATTTGGACCTAGTAAACCACTAACTGGTGATGTAATTAATAAATCTTCGGTGCGTCTTTTATAATAATCTAATGTCAAATCAAATCTATTATTCAAGAATCTAGCATCTATACCAACATCAAATGTTTTCTGTTTTTCCCATTTAATACCAGGGTTAGCAATAATTCCAGTCGCTACACCAAATGCTCGAGTATTATTGTAAACATAAGTTGCTTCTCCTCCTAGGGTTGACACAAAAGCAAAAGTAGGAATTCTATCATTACCGAGAATACCATAAGATGCTCTTACTTTTAGAAAATCAATAAAATTATTATCCGCTAAAAAGTCTTCGTCTGAAGCCACCCAACCTGTTGATACAGAAGGGAACCAACCGAATTTATTTTCTGGTCCAAAGTTAGATGAGCCATCTCGTCTTATTACAGCAGACAAAAGATATTTACCTTTGTAATCATATTGAAATCTTCCAAAATATGATAATAAACGTGAGTCAAAGAATGGATTATTGGGTAAGCCTACAAACAAACTTTCTGATTCAGTAGCATTTTCTATGCTTGCATCTTGAATAGAGTTGCTTGGAATACCAAATCCCCTAAACCCTCTATAAAAGCCTTCTGATTTAAATATTGAAGTTCCTAATAAGACTTTAACATTATGAGTGTCGTCATAAAGTTTTTCATACTTCAAAAATGCATCAAAGGTATAATCTCTGAAAATATTAGCTGTTTCTACAATTTCTTCTCTTCCTCGATTTACATTAAATACCTTTCCACTTCCATAATTTCGTGAAGGTCTAAATATTTTTGCCTTATCATCTGAATAGTTGAACTGATAATTTACTTGAGCTGTAAAATCATTTAAGAAGTTATATGATAAACCGACAACGCCACTTATTCTATTTACCTGGCCCCTATCATAGGTATCAGCTATTTGGTCTAGAGGATTAATTACCTCATTTCCTAATCCCTCTGCCAAAGCCCCTCTAACACCTTCTATGGTTGGAGCAATGTTTAAAGCATTAAAAAGAACAGAACCAATACCTCCTTCATTTAGTCTATTTCTATTTGTATAATTCCAAATTACACCAGCATTAAACTTGAAGTTATCTAAGAAATCGAGACTGTAATTTAAGCTTTGATTAAATCTTGTAAAATTAGCGCTATTCCCGCCTACAATACCATCTTGAGAAAAAATTGAGCTACCATAAGCAAAAGTTTGATTTTCGCTACCACCACGTATACTTACTGCTGTACTATATTGTGCTGCATTTTGAAAGATTTCATCTTGCCAATCTGTACCCTGACCTAAGTCAGCAACATTAGTAAATGGCAAAGGATCTCCTGCAGCTGCAAAAGCTTCGTTAGCTAATAACGCGTATTCTGTTGCATTGAGTGTTGGTAATTTTCTAGTTGTCTGCTGAAAACCTCCAAAAGCATTAATTTCTACAGTTAATGGCATATTTTTTCTACCTGTTTTGGTTTTAATAAGAATTACACCATTGGCAGCTCTTACACCGTAGATACCAGCAGTAGCATCCTTAAGAACGTTTACACTTTCAATGTCGTTAGGATTTAAAACACTCAAATCTTCAATTACGTTACCATCAACTAATATTAACGGTCTATTATCGCCATTGGTAGAAACACCTCTGATATTAATAGTTAAACCAGCTCCCGGAGCACCAGAGGTAGATGTAATATTAACACCAGCTACTTGTCCTTGTAGAGCCTGCTCTACTCTTGTAGGTTTTAATTCTTCTATGGTACTACTTGAAATTACAGAAACTGCACCTGTAACTTCCTTCTTTTTTTGGGTACCATAACCAATTACTACTATTTCATTAAGAGATTCTGCATCTTCAACAAGATTTACTGTAATTGGGTTTGCATCAATAATTGTAACCTCTTGAGTTTTGAAACCTACGTAAGAGAATACTAGTGTAGAATTTAGCGGAACGTCACTGAGCGTGAAATTTCCATCAAAGTCTGTTGAAGTTCCTTTGGTTGTATTTTTCAAAATGACGTTTACCCCTGGCAAAGGACCACCCGTGGACGCCTCGACTACTGTACCCCTTACATCTATATTTTGAGCATACACAACGGATGCAAAAAAAGCAAAGAATATTGTAAAAATTTTTAAATTCATAAGTTAATTTGATTAGTGCACTAAAATTAATAACTGTAGTGTTTTAAGACTGGTTTATCACCTATACAAAAAATATACAGAATTGATTTTTTGAAATAAACTTTACAAATCTGTGATAAAAAATCTGGTTTTAAACAGATTACATAAATAATCGAAACAAAAATATTATAGACTATAAATTTTATTGTTATTGTAAAAATTAATTTGTTGTGGCTATGTTGTGTTATTTTAAAACCATATACTTTGCTTATATCTCCAAAATATGATTTGTTAAACTGGCCTCATGTGGTAATTTCATCTTTTTACGCAAACGATATCGTTTAACTTCTACACTTCGATGAGAAATATTTAAAAGTGGCGCAATTTCTTTAGAAGAAAGATTAAGTCTAAGGTATGCACAGAGTTTTAGATCGTTAGGGGTAAGTACTGAATACTTCTTTTTAATTTTCTTTAAAAAGTCCTTATCAGCATTATTGAAAGCTTCTTCAAAAAATTTCCAGTCTTCAGTATTATTAATGTTTCTATCAATAATTTTAATAATCTTATTGAGTTCCTTTCCTGTTTCTAAAGTGTTTAACTCTCTTTTTAAAGTATTAAGAAACTCATTCTTTCTTATAAGCGTCATTGTAGACAAGCCTAACTCTCTATTCTTGTTCTCGATATCCTGCTGTAGACTCTTATTTTTATATGCCATAAGTTGTCTCTGGTTCTCCAAATCTTTTATTTCAAGCTCTTTTGCTTTTGCTTTTAACAATGCTTTCTTTTGCTTTTTATAATATAGTCTATTGAAATATTGTATCGTAGCTGCTATAATAAGAAAAAGGAATATATACCCTATTATTGCTATTGGCTTTAGGTACCAAGGTTTTTCTAAAGAAAAATTGAAAGAAGCCGTATTAGACGATAGATTATTACCTACTTTTGCTTTGACCTCAAAAGTGTAGTCTCCATATGGTAGGTTCTCAAATAAAACATTAGATTGGTTTGACCATGCACTCCAAGTATCATAAATCCCAAGTAGCCTGTATTGGTATAGAGATGGAGAGAGCTTATTATAATCTGGCACACTAAAATTAAATTGCAAATTATTCTGTTTATTCTTTAACTTCACCTCACTAGAAATATCAATAGGTAGGACGTCTTGCTTTAATGTAGAATACGATGCATTGTTGATAGAAATTTTGTATTGCTTATTACTAAATCTATCTAAATCAATAATTAAATATCCATCTGTTGTTCCAAGTAGATATAAATTATATTTGAGGTAAAGAATATTTTCAAAACCCAGTTTACTTTGTCTCAAATCGCTCGGCAAATCAATTGTTTCTACTGACGGTGTATCTGTAAGCTTTCCAGGCTGAACAAATATGAGTTGATTTTTTAAAAACCCCCAAAGGACATTATCTGCTTCATTATATACCAGCTTACCAGAAACATAGTCGGAATTTGAAAAAGCGTTCTTAAAAATTGAATTACTTTCAAAAGTGTTATCCTTCTTATTATAAGAGAACAAACCATCTTCATAGTTATATAGTACGTCTCCTTTATATCTAATTAAACTAGAGCCTATGCTTTTACCAATATCAATCTGACTATGACTCAGTACAGTCATAAAGTCATCATCTAGTTTTAGCTTATATACACCCTTGTATTCATGACTTACTAAAATTTCTGTAGTGCTAACAAATTCGAAATAACGAGAAGATATATCAAAACCCTCAATTTTATGACTTAATTTCCAATTCCCCGTTTGTGCTTTTTCAATAATACTTAACCCATTATAACTTCCTTGAATAAGTTGATTGATTCTATTAGGAGCTTTTTTAATTGACCAAATACCCTCTTTTGAAGAGATAAGAGTTGCTATACTATCCTTAATCTCAAAACTTCCTTTATCGTGACCACAAAATAATGTCCCATCTATTTGTTTTAGAAACCAAACTTGCCCTTTTGTTCCTTCTACCAATTCAAAGTTTCCATTAGTATTAATTGGCTTATAGAACAAACCTTGATTTGTTCCTAGATATAAATTTTTTTCTGTTTTCTCAGAAGCATAAACCGTACCTAAATATCCTTGCCCATCAGTGTAAACTCGATATGGTGAATCTAAATTCAAGACATTAACACCATTATCTAAACCTAGCCAAACATTTCCTGTCACATCCTGAAAGGTCGAAAGCACAGTATTATTAGAAAGACCAGAATTTTTATTTATCTGGAATAGTAAATTTCCTTCTTTATCCAACTTTATAACACCATTAGAAATTGTACCTAAAATAAAGTTTCCATTTCTTAATCTAATACTACTGTAAACGCTAACTTGATCTAAAATAGCATTAGATGTAATATCCCATTTTGTTATAGCATTATCCCGATATTCATAAAATCCAAAATCTTCTGTATGGAAGAGTAAACTATTATTATACTCATAAATATTTACTAGCTCCTTGTCTCTAATAATAATGTCGTTGGTAACGAGAATTGGTTTTCCGTTCTCAATTTTAGATATTCCTATGCCTTGCTCTTGAAAGTATATAGCCTCACCTAACTTAAACGCTTTAATTATTTTTGACTTTGAACCGATAATACCAAAGCTATTACTCGCTGTATTAAAAATATAGATACGGTCTAATGATTGAAATAGAACAAATTCTTCAAAAGGAATAATATTCCAGAACTCTTCATCTTCAATGAGTTCTTCTTCTAAATTATTGATTAACGACTGATACACTAGTCTTCCAAATGCATCTCTTTGCCAGTATCCAAAATCCATATAACTACCCGTGTAAATGAAGTCATTAATTACAGCAACTGACCTTACGATAGTCTGATTGGGCATTTTATAAGTATTCCATCGTGCTCCATTATATTCTAGTAGTCCTTTATTATTAGCCACATAAATATTTTTATCCTCACTCTGATCTATGGACCAGTTTTGATTACCTGCATTATAATTTTGAGAAGTAAATTGCTCAATAGGAGGTATTTCTTGAGAAAAAACAAAACTCAAATTGAAGAATAAAAAAGCGCTTAAAAAAAAATTGAATGTCGGTATTCTTAACTTTTCAAAAGGCATGATATTTTTTTTGTTAAGGTAGTAAAAAGATTTAAAAGACCTAAAAACAAGTTTTTTTTGGAATAAAAATTCAAAAATGTATAGGTATTGTTGACAGTACAACATGTATGTAGGTCAATAATGATGAATCTTTAGAAAATTAGGATTTCAAAATTCTAAACAGAAAGTAGGTTAAGCTTAAGATTTCTAAAGCAATAAAATTTAGATAAGTACTTGATAAAAAAAGAATTGATTTCTATATAAAACAAAAAAAGTCACGCGTAATGCATGACTTTTTATCTGTACTGAAGGCGGGACTTGAACCCGCACGACCCAAGGGTCATTGGATTTTAAGTCCAACGTGTCTACCAATTCCACCACTTCAGCATCTTGATTGTAAAACTACAATCAAACTTGGTATGTTATAATTGAGCGAAAGATGGGATTTGAACCCACGACCTCCACCTTGGCAAGGTGATGCTCTACCCCTGAGCTACTTTCGCAATTTTTTAATGAACTAATTCGCTTTTAAAGCGGAAGCAAATTTAAACTATTTATTAAAAATGCAAAGTATATTTTAAAAATAAATTGAAATTATTTTTATAAGAATTTTAAGCTTGTTTTTTCTTTTGAAGCATGCGTTTTATTTCATTCAGTTTCATTAACGCTTCAACAGGAGTTAATGTGTCTATGTCGGTATGTAAGATTTCATCTTTAATTTCTTCTAATAACGGGTCATCTAAATTGAAAAAGCTTAATTGTAAATCATCATTTAAGTTTTTTACTTTATCTGTTAACTCTTCGCTAGAATGTGACTTTTCAAGTTTTGATAAAATTTTATTTGCACGTCGTATCACTTGTTGCGGCATTCCTGCCATTTTTGCAACATGTATACCAAAGCTATGCTCACTTCCACCTTCTACCAACTTCCGTACAAAAAGCACATTATCTTTAAGTTCTTTAACGGCAACATTGAAGTTTTTAATTCTTCCAAATGTCTCCGTCATTTCATTTAACTCATGATAATGCGTAGCGAAAAGTGTTTTAGGTTGTGCTGGATGTTCGTGCAAATATTCGCTAATTGCCCAGGCAATAGAAATGCCATCATACGTGCTTGTTCCGCGACCAATCTCGTCGAGAAGTACTAAGCTTCGTTTTGAAATATTATTCAAAATAGAAGCTGTTTCATTCATCTCTACCATAAATGTAGATTCGCCCATTGAGATGTTATCACTGGCACCAACACGCGTAAAGATCTTATCTACTAAACCAATTCTCGCTTCTTTTGCAGGCACAAAACTCCCAATTTGAGCCAATAAAACAATCAATGCTGTTTGCCTTAAAATCGCTGATTTACCTGACATATTTGGTCCAGTTATCATTATAATTTGTTGGGATGCTCTATCTAAAAAAACATCGTTGGCAATATATGCTTCGCCAAGTGGCAATTGCCTTTCGATTACAGGATGACGCCCATCCTTTATTTCTAAATCATAACTATCGTCAATCTGCGGATAATTGTAATCGTTTGCTTTTGCCAAACTTGCAAATCCGCATAAACAATCAAGTTGCCCAATTAATTGAGCATTTTGTTGTACTTGTAAAATAAACTGGTGCATCCAAGTGACCAAATCAACAAATAATTGCTGTTCTATGGCTAGAATTCGCTCTTCAGCACCGAGAATTTTAGCTTCGTATTGTTTTAATTCTTCAGTAATGTAACGTTCAGCATTAACCAATGTTTGCTTTCGTATCCATTCTCCAGGCACTTTATCTTTATGAAGATTGCGAACTTCTATATAATAACCAAACACATTATTTGAGGCTATTTTAAGCGAGGTTATTCCAGTACGCTCACTTTCACGTTGCAGCATACTATCTAGATAGTCTTTACCAGATTTTGACAAACCTCTAAGCTCATCTAACTCTGCTGAGAAACCTTCTGCTATTGTATGACCTTTTAAAACATTTACCGGTGCTTCCTCGTTAAGTGTTTCTTTAATTTTTTCACGAAGCAGATCGCAATTATTCAAATTACCACCGAGAATTTTTAAGGCTTCATTATCGCACGCTCGAGCAACAGATTTAATCGGGACAATCGCTTCCAACGAATTTTTAAGCTGAATAACTTCTCTTGGACTCACCTTTGTAGTCGCAATTTTTGATATCAAACGTTCTATGTCGCCGATGTGCTTTATTTGATTCTGGATTTTTTGTAATTCCGATTCATTATTCAATAAATACTGTACAACCTCATGACGCTGTTTTATCTTATCGGCATGTTTCAACGGTAACGCCAACCAACGTTTCAAAGTACGCCCACCCATTGCAGAAATCGTTTTATCTATAACATTTATAAGCGTGACAGCGTTGGTGTTTGTAGAATGGTATAATTCTAAATTTCGGATGGTAAATTTATCCATCCAAACATAATCGTCAGTTGCAATTCTTGAAATTGTTGTAATATGCTCCAACTTATTATGCCGCGTTTCACTTAAATAATGAAGCACAACACCTGAAGCAATTATACCTTCGTATAAATCTTCAATACCATAACCTTTTAATGTTTTTGTATCGAAGTGTTTTATTAATGTTTCATTAGCATAATCGGCTTGAAACACCCAATCTTCGAGATAAAAAGTATGAAAATCATTTCCGAAGGTTTCAGTAAACTCATTTCTACATTTTTTTGAAATTAAAACTTCACTCGGACTAAAATTTTGAAGTAATTTATCTGCATATTCTGCATTACCTTGTGACGTTAAAAACTCGCCTGTAGAAACATCTAAAAACGAAATACCAATGTACTTTTTATCAAAGTGAACAGCACATAAAAAGTTGTTCGATTTAGAATGTAAGATATCATCATTAAGTGCAACACCTGGCGTTACCAATTCTGTCACACCTCGTTTTACAATTTTTTTAGTTTGTTTTGGGTCTTCGAGTTGGTCACAAATTGCCACACGTTCTCCAGCTTTAACCAACTTTGGCAAATAGGTATTTAATGAATGATGCGGAAAACCCGCCAATTCTGTTTCACTCTCACTACCTGCACCGCGTTTAGTTAAAATAATATCTAAAATCTTAGAAGCTTTTATGGCATCACTACCAAAAGTCTCATAAAAATCCCCAACACGAAATAACAACAAAGCATCAGGGTACTTTACCTTTATAGCATTGTATTGCTTCATTAGTGGTGTTACTTTTTTTACCTTTTTAGCCAAGAGTTTTGTGTATTTTTGCCGAGATAGTTATCGGGATTGTAAGATTGCTAATGTAGCTAAATACCTTAGTTTTATAAAGCGATTATACTAGAAGTTATCTACAAAAAAACCAAGATTTCAACATGCGAAAATTAAAAAATAGCGAATTAGACCGTTTAGATATTAGCGAATTTAAACAGGCAGAAAAATCGCCAATAATTATTGTTTTAGATAATATTAGAAGTCTAAATAATATCGGTTCTGTCTTTAGAACAAGCGATGCGTTTTTGATTGAAAAAATCTATTTATGTGGCATAACAGCAAAACCGCCTCATAACGATATCCGTAAAACCGCCTTAGGAAGCACCGAAACGGTAACTTGGGAATATGCCAAAAATACTATTGAAGTTATCGAAAAACTAAAATCCGAAAACGTAAAAATTTGCGCAATCGAACAAGTAGAAAACGCCACAATGCTCAACGATTTTAAACCTCAACCTGAAAATAAACACGCCTTTGTTTTTGGAAATGAAGTTAAAGGTGTATCTCAAGATGTTGTTGATGCTAGTGATGTGGTTCTTGAAATTCCACAATTTGGAACGAAGCATTCTTTGAACATTTCTGTGAGTTGTGGTGTTGTGGTTTGGGATGTTTTTGCGAAGTTAAAAAAGAAGCCTATCTAAATCTTTCCTGAGGAAGACTTTTTTACTATTGCCTTAAAGTTAAATCTATTGAAAAATTTAAAAAAATCTTGGCCAACAAAAGCCGTAATGCAACAAATCTACGAGCAGCATTTTTGGGGTGGAAATGATTATGATTTTTATTCTGGAGAAGGCTCACATAAAGCTAAAATTATTGAAGCTTATATTGAAGCTGTATCTGAGTTTCTAAAGTCAAAGAACAATACACTTACAGTTTTAGATTTGGGTTGTGGCGATTTTAATATTGGAAAACATTTTGTACCCTATTCTAAAAAATATATTGCAGTAGATATTGTAGATAATTTGATTAAAAGAAATATAACTAAATTTCAAGTTGAAAATTTAGAATTCCGCTGTCTTGATATTTCAAAAGATAAATTACCAAAAGCAGATTGCGTGATTTTAAGACAAGTGCTTCAGCATCTATCTAACTCTGAAATTAAAGCTATTTTAAAAATGCTTTCAAACTATAAATATATTATCTTAACGGAGCATTTACCCTTGGGAGATTTTACGCCGAATAAAGATAAGGTCACTAACTTAGGTATTCGTTTAAAGCAAAATAGCGGAGTTACTGTTTTGGCTTCGCCTTTTAACTTTAAAATTTCATCGAAAAGGGTTTTAAACGAAATTGTTTTAGAAAATAGTAAAGGTAGAATTGAGACACTCTTGCTTACCTTATAGGAATCCAAATTTCCTCCTCATTTTCTACTTGCATTGGGTTGTAGCTTGGTGGTAATTTTTCGAAATGCGGACGATTATCCAACTCAAAGTTTTTTGATGCTAACCAAGTAGAATGTAGTTCGCGCCACAATTCAATAAATTGTTGCACTGAACCTTTAAAATTAATCACTACGTATTTTCCTTTTGAAATGGTTAACGTATCCAAACCTTCTGGTATGTTATTAAAATTATTGACCATTACTCCAATCCATTTTTCAAACGTTTGATGCGGATTAAATTTTTCAAAATCAAAAGTATCATACTGTTGAAGTGAAATCGTAAAATCATCTGCACGTTCGTCTATTTCGCTCAACCTTGGCATAAATTTTCGTGCTATTTGCCTAGTAATTTGACCATTATTAGTAAAACTTACTTCAGCTTTTACACCGACAATTTTAATGCTACCTAATTCAACTATCTTGTACTCCATCAATTTAATTGGTTTAATATCCAAAGATAATCTTCTCTGTTTTTTACAAAATCCCGATCAGAAATATCAATGATTTTAACGTTTAAATCTGTTTGAGATTTTAAAAACTCTAAATATCTTGAATTTAATTTTTCGAGATATTCATCCTTGATATCACTCTCATACTTTCGCCCACGCTGTTTTATATTGGCTTGTAAACGCTCTGTGTTTTGATAGAGGTATACATACAAATCTGGCTTTGCAATGTCTTTATATACTTGATAAAATAATTTAAGATACAAACGGAATTCATCTTCAGGCAAGGTCACTTTAGAGAAAATCAGTGATTTATTAACGTCGTAGTCACTAACCATAAAATCTTTAAACAAGTCTAATTGCGATAAATCGTCACTAATTTGTTGATATCTATCTGCCAAAAAAGACATCTCTAAAGTAAAAGCATAGCGTTCAGGTTCCTTATAGAACTTTGGTAAAAACGGATTATCTGCAAAACGTTCTAAAATAAGTTTTGCATTAAAATCGTTTGAAATTTTATTTGCTAAACTTGTTTTTCCTGCGCCAATGTTTCCTTCAATTGCAATGTAATTGTAGTTTCCAAATGTGTAAGACTTTCTTGGGTTTTTAAGCCAAATATTAATCGATTCAATTTCTGAACCGTCTTCACAGACTTCAAAAAGCTCTTCAATGGTCTTATCCAAAATAGGATGTTTAAAATCTTTTACAATATTTAGTAAAGGCTGTAAAACAAACTTTCGGTTTTGGATTTGTGGATGTGGGACAATGAGATTTTTCTCGTTAATAACCTCATCTTCAAAAAGTAAAATATCTAAATCTATCTCTCGAGACTGATAGCCGTTTTCAGATTTTTTTGTTCTTCCGAGTTGCTTTTCTATATCCTGTAAAATCTTAAGAAGTTTCCTTGGCTTCAGCTCTGTTTCTACTACAATGCAAGCATTATAAAAATCATCACCATCAAAACCAACAGCGGATGTTTTGTATACGTTAGATAGCTTTTTTATAGCACCAATGTTTTTAAAAATAGTATCTACAGCCAACTGCAAATATTGCAATTTGTTTCCCTTATTACTGCCTAGTGCTATGTAAACGCGTTTTGGTGGTTTCATTGGATTGGCAAAATAATCAAAAGAAATATTAATAGATTATCTTTACATCAACTATTTATTAACGATTTTAATGCAGTTAAAGGACAAACTTCTTGCCCAACGTATATATCTTTTTTTGGGCGCACTATTCATAACATCTTTAGTTGTATCTAACCTTATTTTTCAGAAGTTTTTTTATTGGTATCCTATAGACGTAGAGATTTTTGGTTCTAAACTTTTTGAAATTTCAGTAGGGATTTTACCCTACCCTATTACATTCTTAATTACAGATTTAATTAGTGAAATCTATGGTAAAAAACGAGCTAATGATATTGTTATAGCTGGTATTTTTGCATCTTTATTTTCAGTAGGTATCATTTTAGTGGCAGATTATGTACCCGCTTTAGACAATTCGCCTTTAGACGATAAGACTTTTAAATTTGTATTTAGCAAAACTATAATTGCTGTAGGTTCAAGTATGTTTGCATACCTATTTGCACAATTTATAGATATTAAAATTTACCATTTCTGGAAAAACCTTACCAAAGGAAAACACTTATGGCTACGCAATAATTTTTCTACATGGATTTCACAATTTTTAGATACATTATCCATAATAACATTACTATGCTATTTTGGTGTTTTACCTTGGGACAGTTTTCAAGGCTTACTCCTTAGCGGCTTTTTATTTAAAGTTTTGGTGGCTTTTTTTGATACCCCTTTTCTATATCTAGGCGTATACTTTTTCAGAAAGCGTTTTAAACTTAAAGTTAATGAAGAAATAGATTTAATCTAAAGCCGAAGAAAATCCTAAAATCTTCATAATCTTAGTATAAATTCAGTCTTTTAGATTGTTTTTTTGTATTATAACAAAGACTTTTACGTTACAATTAATTCTTTATGAAACAAGCATGCTAAACATATTATCACCCAAAGGAATGATTAAGAGCGAACAGCATGTGTCTTAAAAAAACAATACATATAAATACATGAAAAAAATATTCAAAATACTCGGTATTTTACTTACCATTTTTTTAGTTATACTCATAAGTGTTCCGTTCTTTCTAGAATCTAAAATAGATGCTATCGTTCAAAATTATGCTGATAAAAATCTTAATGCAGATTTAAGTTTTGAAGACATTAGCTTAAGTCTAATCAGTAGTTTCCCAAAAGCAAAGGTTAGTGTAGAAAATATGAAAATTGCAACCAAAACTCCTTTTGAAAACGAGACTTTAGCCGCCGCAAAAAATCTATCTTTTGAAATGCCTTTGAGAGAACTTTTTAAAGGCTCCGAAGAACCTTTGACCATTAACCAAATTATTGCAGATGAGTTGTTATTAACTCTAAAAACAAATGCTTCTGGAAATGTTAATTATAATATTGTGAAGCCTTCTGAAGATACTCAAAACAATAGTGCATCTGAATCAAAAGCCTTTAGTTTTGATATTGAACATTATGAGATTAACAATAGTGCTTTTACATACGTAGACGAGGAAAGTAATACAAAGCTCTATGCCACTGAAATTAATCATAGTGGTAATGGTATTTTTTCTGGTGGCCTTTCAGAATTAGACACAAAAACCAAAGGTAAGATAAGCCTGTCCATAGATAATACAGAATATTTAAGTAATAACATCGTAAAACTCGACGCCCTAATTGATTTGGATTTAGAGCAAAACAAATACACCTTTAAGGACAATACTGGTTTTATTAATGCACTTCCATTAGAGTTTAAAGGCTATGTTCAACTTGTGGAAAAAGGTCAAGAAATTGACATTAGTTTTAAGAATCCGGAATCTTCATTTAAATCATTTTTAGCAGTTATACCAAAATCTTACGCCAAAAATATTGAAGATGTTAGTACTTCGGGAAATTTTACCCTAAACGGAAAAATTAAAGGTTTGGTTTCTGATAAGACAATTCCAACTCTTAATATCAAAATCAATTCTAATAACGCTTCCTTTAGATATCCAGACTTACCCAAAAAAGTAGAAAATATTGTCATCGACGCATCCTTAAAAAATACAACAGGTAATGTTGACGATACTTATATAGACATCAATACGCTTAATTTTAAAATAGACGAAGATGCTTTTAAGTCGGAAGCACATATCAAAAATCTTACTGGAAATATAGTGGTAGATGCCAACCTTGATGGAGTTCTTAACTTAGCCAACATTACTAAAGCATATCCTGTTGAATTAGACAATCAACTAAGCGGTATTTTGAAAGGAAAACTCAATACAGCTTTTGACTTTAATGCAATTGAAACTAATGCTTATCAACGAATAAAAAATAATGGAACTGTTTCTGTTGAAGATTTTATTTTTTCGTCTGAAGACATTGTAAATCCTATTCAGATTAATACCGCTGAATTAAGCTTTCGACCTGGTAGAGTAACTCTAAATAAATTTGAAGCCTTAACAGGAAAAAGTGATATCAACGCAACTGGACAAATAGATAATCTTCTCGGTTTTCTACTGAGTGACAAAAAACTGCAAGGCGATTTTAAAGTCACTTCCAACAACTTTGTGATTTCAGATTTTATGGTTGAAGATGAAGCTGCTTCCGAAACATCTAACAAATCGACTTCAGATACAGAATCCCTAAAAATTCCAGAATTTTTAGATTGTACCGTCTTTGCGAATGCACAAAACGTGGTTTATGATAATTTAAATCTTAAAAACGTTAGCGGAACACTTAGAATTAAAGACCAAAATGCGAGTTTAAGTCAAATGACCACTGATCTATTTGATGGCAAATTAGCAATTAACGGCAATGTATCTACAAAAGGCAAAAAACCTAAGTTTGATATGGCGTTAGGCATGCAAGAGTTTGATATTTCTCAATCTTTTAGAGATTTAGATTTACTAAAAGTCTTAGCTCCTATTGCAAAAGTATTGCAAGGAAAACTCAATTCTACCATACAATTAAATGGAGTTTTGGATGAAAATTTTTCTCCAGATTTAAATACTATTTCTGGCGATGCTTTAGCTGAATTAATAACTACAGAACTATCGGCTTCTAAAAGTAAAATTCTCGAAGGTTTAGATCGTAAATTCAACTTTATAGACTTTGAAGATTTAGATTTAAAAGACCTTAAAACCAAGTTAAGTTTTGAAAATGGACAAGTTTCAGTAAAGCCTTTCACTATAAATTATAAAGATATCCCAATTGAGGTCTCCGGAACACATAGTTTTTCAAATACTATGAATTACAATGCAGTACTACAAGTCCCAGCAAAGTATTTAGGCACAGAGGTGAATACTTTGATTAATAAGATTAATGATGCTGAAGTAAACAAAATCACGATACCGGTTACTGCGAAAATTGGAGGCACATTTTCGCAACCAAATATCACTACGGATTTAAATAGTGGTGTTTCTGATTTAACAAAACAACTTATCGAAATTCAAAAACAAAAACTTATTAATAAGGGTACTGATAAAGTCAACGACTTGTTAGGTGGTCTTTTAGGAGGAAATACAAAAAAGTCAACAGATTCGACAAAAGTAGACTCTACAACGACTAATCCTAAGGATAATATAAAGGATGGTGTAAAAAATATCTTGGGTGGAATTCTGAAAAAGAAGAAAAAACAGCCAGATTCGACCAAAAATTGATGTTTTTTTAGCTATTCTAAATAAAAATTAGTTAAACATAGCTAATTTTTTTGGAATTGTCATTTATTACAGTAAGTTGTTATTTGGAACAATTCTAAAAACTATACATGAGGCAATTAAAGATTACCAAGCAAGTAACAAACAGAGAGGACAAATCATTAGATAAGTACTTACACGATATAAGTAAAATACCATTGATAACTGCAGAAGAAGAAGTAGAGCTTGCACAACTTATTAAAAAAGGTAATCAACAAGCTCTAGATAAACTCACAAAAGCAAATTTAAGGTTTGTTGTTTCTGTAGCAAAACAATATCAAAATCAAGGCTTAAAATTACCAGACCTTATTAACGAAGGAAATGCTGGACTTGTAAAAGCAGCTAAACGTTTTGACGAAACTAGAGGTTTTAAATTTATCTCTTACGCTGTATGGTGGATTCGACAAGCTATACTTCAAGCTTTGGCAGAGCAATCACGAATTGTGCGCCTACCACTTAATAAAATTGGTACCATTAATAAAATTAGAAAAACTTACGCTTATTTGGAGCAAGTGAATCAAAGACCTCCTAATTCTGAAGAAATTGCAAGAGAACTTGATATGAGCATAAGAGAAGTAAAAACTTCTATGAAAAACTCTGGTCGCCACCTTTCTATGGATGCGCCTTTAAAAGCTGATGAAGATTTTAGTCTTTACGACGTGGTGTCTCAAAAAGATTCGCCAAGACCAGACAAAGAATTAATGCAAGAATCTCTAACTCTAGAGATTGAACGCCTATTAGACACTTTACCGTCTAAAGAAAGTGATGTCATAAAATTAAGTTTTGGTATAGGAGAAAAAAAACCAATGACTCTAGAAGAAATTGGACAAATCTTTGATGTTACCCGCGAACGTGTAAGACAAATAAGAGAAAAAGGAATTAGAAGATTAAAACATTCGAGCAAAAATAAAATCTTGAAAACCTATTTGGGGTAGTCTACTCTAAATGAGGAAAAAACTAAAAAAAATTATAACTTATTTAATAAGTTATATTATCTTCGCACACTCTTTAGTAAAATAGACAATACAAAATACTGATATGATTAAAATAGAAATCAAAGAAGGCGAAAACATAGAAAGAGCTCTTAAAAGATATAAGCGTAAGCATAGAAATGTTCAGATTATGCAAAACCTTAGAGAGTCTCGTTATTTTACAAAGCCTTCTGTAAAGCGTAGAAGAGAAATCCAAAAGGCTTCTTATATTCAAGGTCTAAGAGACGCTGAGAATATATAAGCTATAACATAAAATTAAAAAAGCGACCGATTAGGTCGCTTTTTTTGAGCTCAAATTGTCAAAAAAACAACTTGCTCACTACCTGAATTTTTCTTCTTCAATTTTAACTTCTATAGATTCTATTGGGTAATCTTCGTAAAAATGCTCAAAAGTTTTATCTGTTGTATAGTTGTCTGTCAATACTTTATAAACCATAACGATAATTAAAATTTGTCCAATCACAGTTAAATAAAACACCCAATTAAAAGGAAAGTTCATGGCACACATAAGGGTTATAGTAACTAGAAGTAGTGTAGTTATAGCTACATAAAACATAGGTGATACTTTCATAATATTTTTATGTATAAATTAATTTAAAAAATATTAAACAAAAAGTTATTTAACGCATTTATAACATCATTGTAAGGTTTTTAGAAACTATCCTACAAAGTTTACATGATACTCTTATACACATTAATAGGGATTACAGCTTCAATGATTAGTGCACTACCTCTAGGCGCTTCAAATATTGTGGTAATTTATACAACCATAAAACAGAATTTAAAACTGGCTATGAAAGTTGCATTTGCCGAAGGAGTAGCTGAAGTCCTAATTTAATACTATGCTTTAAATTATAATATGCTTGTCAAAGGTTTTTTTTAAGTAATCAATGGCTTCAAGTTTTGATAGCTATTCTATTATTGGGTATTGGAAGCGTTATTTTCTTCAAAAAAAGGAAAGATCAAAAAGAAAAAAACGCTAAAAAATCGATTTCTTAAATCTAAGTATGTGACTGGTTTTTTGCTAGGTTTACTCAATCCTCCCGTACTAGTGTTGGCTATTAGTTTATGGTGTTATAAACAATAGTGTTGCTATGCTTTCAATAGAATCTCCAGTATCAGTTTTACTATTATTCTTTCTTAGTGTTTACATAGGAAAAGTCCTGACACTATATGCATACGGTAGATTTAGCATTACAATGAAGAAAAAATTCAATAAATATTAATCAATTTATTAATAAAGTGACAAACCCTTTACTTTTTAAAGTTGGTATTGTACAGTTTGTTGAGCTAAACTTTATTTAAATGATGATATCCACAACCATACCTTCATTAGCTCTAATATTAAAAACGGTGTTGTCTTCAAAAATGAAATACTGCCCTTTGACACCTACTAATTTGCCTGAGTAACTTCCTTCCTTTTTTAGGTTCAAACTTCTTGGTTTTTCAGGGTATTGATGTACAGGAAAATGAAGATGTGTTTCTTGATTATGAGCAATAAAGTAGTCTCTAACCTCAGCAGGAATATGTACTTTTAACTTATTTCGCCATTCTTTTAAATCCTCGTCTACATTATCATTCTTTAACATTTTCCGCCAATTGGTTTTATCTGCAACAAAATCCTTAAGAGCTACTTCTGTTAGTCCAGCAAGATATCTGTTAGGCACTTCTACAATTTCTATGGCTTCGTGTGCACCTTGGTCGATCCATCGTGTTGGTAATTGTGCTTTTCGAGTTACCCCAACTTTTACATTACTAGAATTTGCCAAATAAACAATATGCGGCTGCAATTGTACTTTTTTTTCGTACTCCAAATCTCGGTCTTCTTTTCCCAAATGTGCTGTACTTAATTCTGGTCGCATAATCCAATCTCCAGCATTTGGGGTGTCAAAAAAACAACTTTTACAGAAACCTTGTCGGTAAATTTCTTTGCTAAGTCCACAGTTTAAACATTCTTCACCAGCAAAAGTTATGGTAATGGTTTTATCGAGTAACTGATTAACATGTATAAAGTCACTTTTAAACACCAAATAATACTGAATGGGGTCTTGAAAATCCGTTTGCATTTTAGTAAGAACTCCTGTATAAACCATAATAAAATTTAGTAATTTTAGCTGTTGATTTTTTTATTAAAAATATTTACTTAGCATATTAACGCCTAATGCCGTTTAGCGGTTAAAGATAACCAATCCATGCCAATTCCTATAGTCAATTCTATTGCTTCGTGGTTTTTAAAAAAACGGTTTCATCAGATTGAATTGTTTTTAAAATACCCTCAGGATGTACAAAACGAATTACTTTTTAGTCTTTTAAAATACGCTAAAGATACCGAAGTTGGTAAGCAGTATGACTTTGCATCTATAAAAACTTACGAAGAATTTAACCAGCGTTTACCTGTTGTTAATTATGAAGATGTACAGTCTCAGATTGAACGCTCTAGACTAGGCGAACAAAACATATTTTGGCCTAAGTCTATAAAATGGTTTGCAAAATCTAGCGGTACAACAAACGCTAAAAGCAAATTTATTCCTGTAAGTACAGAGTCTTTAGAGGACTGTCACTACGCAGCTAGTAAAGATTTATTGTGCATGTATTTAAACAATAATCCTGAGTCGCAACTGTTTACTGGAAAAAGCTTAAGGTTAGGTGGCAGTAAAGAATTATACAAAGAAAACGGAACAGCTTTTGGGGATCTATCTGCAATCCTGATTGACAACATGCCATTTTGGGCAGAATTTAGTAGCACACCAAGCAGTAAAGTTTCACTCATGAGTGAGTGGGAAACCAAAATGCAGGCTATCGTTGATGAAACTATAAATGAAAATGTTACGAGTCTTGCTGGTGTTCCATCTTGGATGTTAGTGCTATTGAATAATGTATTGGATAAAACTGGAAAAGATAATCTTTTTGATATCTGGCCAAATCTTGAAGTTTACTTTCATGGTGGTGTAAGCTTTAACCCATACATAGAGCAGTACCGTTCTATCTTACCTAAAAAGACTTTTAAGTTTTACGAAATTTATAATGCTTCTGAAGGTTTCTTTGCCATACAAGACCAAAACTATTCTGGAGATTTGTTACTCATGCTAGATTACGGTATTTTTTATGAGTTTATACCTATGAATACTTATGGTACTTCTGAGCAGAAAGTTATTCCACTTAGCGAGGTAAAAATTAATACCAATTACGCAGTCATTATCACAACCAACGCAGGACTTTGGCGTTACAAAATTGGTGATACGGTAAGATTCGTGAGTATAGACCCTTACAGAATTAAAGTGTCAGGAAGGACCAAACATCATATCAATGCTTTTGGAGAAGAGTTAATTATTGAAAATGCGGAAGATGCACTTAAGAAAGTCTGTAAACGTACAGGTGCTGAAATTGTAGATTACACTGCTGCCCCAATATTTATGAAAGGTAAAGAAAAAGGAGCGCACGAATGGTTGATAGAGTTTAAGACACCTCCAAATGATTTTAATTACTTTTCGGAATTATTTGATAATGCTTTAAAGTCTCTAAACTCTGATTACGAAGCCAAACGTTATAACAATATGACGTTGAATAAACCTAAAATCCATCAAGCGCGTCATAACTTATTTTATGACTGGTTAAAGCAAAACGATAAATTAGGCGGACAACATAAAGTACCAAGATTATCAAACACAAGAAACTATATTGATGAGTTACTTAATTTGAACTCCTGATGTTTTAATCGGTAGAATTAGCAACCTGAAATTCTATATTGATTAATACGGTATCTTATCTAAAATGATTTGAATAAGCAAACATCGCATGTGCATTTATAGAAATTAACGAACCGCTTATATTTTTAGAAGTTACTTAATCCAAAAAATAAAAACCCATGAGAAAATCATGGGTTTTACTTTTCATGAATATGTCTAAGTTGTCGTTTTACGAAACCGCTTTTAATTTCTTAAGTGTGGATTTCGTTAATTTCTCTTCTGCATAAGTTTTTGTAACATTAAGCTTAGTTTCATCAGAACCAGGCATATAGAACATAGCATCTGTTAAAATTTCTTCACAAAGCGAGCGTAATCCACGTGCGCCTAGCTTATACTCTATGGCTTTATCTACAATGAACTCTAAAGCACCATCTGTAATATTTAAATCAACCTCATCCATTTTAAACAATTTTTTGTATTGTTTTACAATGGCATTTTTTGGTTCAGTTAAAATAGCTCTTAAGGTTTTTGCGTCTAATGGATCCATGTGTGTTAACACTGGTAATCGTCCAATAATTTCAGGTATTAGACCAAAATCTTTCAAATCCTTTGGAATAATGTATTGTAGAATATTATCATTATCTACATTATCATCGGAATTGATAGAACTATAACCGATAGCCTGCATATTTAAACGTTTAGTAATTACACGCTCAATTCCATCAAAAGCACCGCCAGCGATAAATAAAATATGCTCAGTATTTACCTCAATAAATTTTTGGTCTGGATGCTTACGACCACCTTTGGGAGGTACATTTACAACTGTACCCTCTAATAATTTTAATAACGCTTGCTGAACGCCCTCACCTGATACATCTCTAGTAATTGATGGATTATCACTTTTACGAGCAATCTTATCAATTTCATCAATAAAAACGATTCCTTTTTCAGCTTTTTCAAGATTGTAATCTGCAGCTTGAAGTAGACGTGTTAAAATACTTTCAACATCTTCGCCAACATATCCAGCTTCTGTTAAAACCGTGGCATCCACTATCGCTAAGGGCACATTAAGCATACGGGCTACAGTTTTTGCCATAAGAGTTTTACCTGTACCTGTTTGTCCAACCATGATAATGTTACTTTTTTGTATCTCAATGTCATCATCTGTTGGTGGTTGTAATAGTCGTTTGTAATGGTTATATACAGCAACAGACATCACACGTTTTGTATACTCCTGCCCGATGATGTATTCGTCCAAAAACGACTTAATTTCTATAGGCTTTTTCAGCATCAATTCGGCGCTCAACTCAGCATTTGCATCTTGTTTAGATTCTTCAATGACGATACCATTTGCTTGTGTAATACAGCGGTCACAAATATGCGCGTCTAATCCTGCAATAAGCAAATTGGTTTCTGGCTTTTTCCTACCACAAAACGAACACTCTAATTCTTCCTTTGCCATAATCTTAATATTTCTAAATTTAGTTTAGAAATGTTTATTCATTATTATTTTTCTTACTTTCTTCCTAAGACCTCATCAATCATTCCGTATTCTAATGCTTCACTAGACTTCATCCAATAATCGCGATCAGAATCTCTTTCTACGTCTTCGTATGATTTACCAGAATGATTTGAGATAATCGTATATAATTCTTCTTTTACTTTAATCGTTTCACGAACAGCAATCTCCATGTCCTTTACCTGTCCTTGAGTTCCGCTCATTGGTTGATGAATCATCACTCTTGAGTGTTGAAGCGCAGAACGTTTTCCTTTTTCTCCCGCACATAACAATACTGCTGCCATAGACGCTGCAATACCTGTGCAAATAGTAGCAACATCTGGCTTAATAAATTGCATGGTATCATAAATTCCTAAACCAGCATAGACTGATCCTCCGGGAGAATTGATATAAATCTGAACATCTTTTGATGCATCCACACTTTGTAAAAATAATAATTGTGCTTGGATGATATTAGCCACTTGGTCATTAACACCAGTACCTAAAAAGATAATACGGTCCATCATTAAACGAGAGAATACATCGAAAATAGCGATGTTCATTTGACGTTCTTCTATGATATTTGGCGTCAAATTCGTAGGATACATACTTTCTATAATCTTACTGTAGTAATTACTATTTATACCTTGATCTTTGGTTGCAAATTTTTCGAATTCTTTTCCGTAATCCATATTTTAAATTCTGTTTATCGTTATAATTAATAAGGCGTAAAATCATTAGATTTCACGCCTTAAAGATACAATTTATATTGCTAAATGATTAACTGTAAAATTCTTTTACAAAATCATCATAAGAGATTTCTTTTGTTTTTAAGTTTGCTTCTGCCTTATAAAGATTTAAAAGCTTTTGACTCATCAGTTGCTCATTTAAACGCTTTACCTCATCTTGATTAGATAAAATACGAGCAGCAATGTCTTCTAATTCTTTTTCGGAAGGATTCATTTGACCAAATTGTGCCATCTGACCTTTAATCATTTGCATTGCAAAAGCTCTTAATTCTTCGAACTGAACTTGAAGCTTATGTTCTGTAATTAACTTACCTTCGATTAATTGGTAGCGCATGCTTTTTTCAGACTTTTCGTATTCTTCTTTAGCTTGCTCCTCAGTCATTGGCTCTTCACCTGCGGTTTGCATCCATTTCTGAAGAAATTCTGCTGGTAAATCAAACTTTGTACTATCTATTAAGTATTCAGTAACATCATTTAAGAGCTTCTGATCACCTTGTTGTACAAATTGCTTTTCAGTATCCTCTTTAATTTTTGCTTTTAGTTCTGTTACAGACTTTACGACGTCTTTTTCAAATAATTTATCGAACAACTCTTGGTCTAAATCTACTAATTCACGTTCATTGATTTCTGAAACTTCAAAGTTAACTTCGACATCTAAGTGTTGAGCATCATCATGAGACACTTTTAAAAATGTCATTAAATCGTGAGCGTCATTAAATAAATTTTTTGTCTTAACCGTAATAATATCACCAACTTTTACCCCAACAAACTTTTTAAGATTTGTTTCTCCTTTTATTTTGTTGAGCTCAAATGTAGCTACATTATCGATACCAGCTTCTTCATTTGTGAACTTACCAGTAACTTCAGAGTTTTCGGTGATTTCGTTTTGAGAAACGATTTTACCATATTGTTTCTGGATGTGCTTGATTTGATTATCAACCATTTTATCATCGGCAACAATCTTGTAATGTGTAATTGCTTTTTTCCCTTTCAACTCAACATCAAATTCCGGAGCTAATCCTAATTCGAATTCAAATGTAAATGCATCGGCATTCCAATCTAAATCATCCTGTGCTTTTGGTAACGGATTACCTAAAACATCTAATTTTTCTTCAACTAAATACTTACCAAGAGCATCTTGTAATAATTTATTTACCTCATCTACCAAAACAGCTTGTCCGTATTGCTTTTTTACCATTCCCATTGGCACATGCCCTTTTCTAAAACCTGGAATGTTAGCAGATTTACGGTAATCTGTTAAGATTTTTTCAACTTTATCGCTGTAATCTTCCTTAGCGATATCTACTTTAACGACTGCGTTTAACGCGTCTATGTCTTCTCTTGTAATATTCATTGTTTTACAATCTAAAATTGGGCTGCAAAAATACATATTTTTTTACAACGCAACAATAGTTTTAAGGTATTGGTTTTTAGGCTTTTTTCTCCTCTTTTAATAGTGAATGTAAGATGGACTGTAAAATAGAAAGCAGAATACTGAACAGTAAGGCCGTCCAAAAACTTGAAACCGCAAAACCATCAATAAGTTTATCTGCTAGAAGAATAATTAAAGCGTTAATTACGAGAAGAAACAATCCTAAAGTAAGAAGGGTCACCGGCAAAGTAAAAATAATTAGTACAGGCTTTACCAATAGGTTTAAAATAGAAAGTACTACAGCTACACTAATAGCACCTACATAGCCGTCAACAGTGACACCACCCAAAAAATGTGCTAAAACAAAAACAGCAAATGCGTTAATTAATAAACGAAGAATTAAATTCATAATAACTTTTTTAGATTCAATCTAGATTTAAGCATTTATAAATTGAGTAACAACTCTATAAAACCCTGCAGGATTTTCAGCATGCAACCAATGCCCTGCATCACTAATTGTTTCTATCTCTGCATCCGAAAAATGACGATGAATAATTCCTTCATCTGTAGGTCTAATATATTCAGACTTATCGCCACGCAGAAATAAGGTTGGTTTTGAGAATGTAGAATGGATAGGTAAGGCTTCTCCAACTTCGGAAACGTATTCTTTTAGAACTGGAAGATTTATTCGCAACCCTAATTGCCCCTTTTTCTCCCAATAAAGATTCTTTAGTAAAAACATACGTGTCCCTATTTCGGATATATAATTGGCTAAAGCTTTATCCGCTTCTCCTCTGGTTTTTAAGACTGAAAAATCTAAACTTGACAAACCTTCTAGTATAGCATCATGATGTACTGGATAATAACGTGGTGAAATGTCTGCAACTATTAATCTACTCACATATTCTGGATACTTTGTCGCAAAGAGCATAGCGGTTTTTCCTCCCATGGAATGTCCTAGAAGAATAATATCTGTGAGCTCATGTTCATTACAATAGGCTTTTACATCTTCCGCCATAACATCATAATCAAAATCGTACGAATGAAAACTACGTCCATGGTTACGTTGGTCTACCAAATGGACTTCGCAGTCTAAGTCTGAAAACTCACGTGCCAAAGTTTTCCAATTATCGCCCATACCTAAAAACCCATGGAGAATGACGAAGGGGTTTCCGCTACCAATTATATTGCTGTATAAAATCATGATAAGCGATGTAAATACATTTGTATCACATTTTCAATTCCCAGATACAAACTTTCAGAAATAAGTGCATGACCGATTGAAACTTCTAATAAACCTTCAATATTTTCTTTAAAAAATTTAATATTATCCAATGACAAATCATGTCCTGCATTAATACCTAAACCTAATTTATTAGCTACTACAGCACAATCTGAATAAGGCTTTATAGCCTTAGTGTTCCCTAAACCGTATTCATGAGCAAAAGCTTCAGTATACAATTCAATACGGTCAGTCCCAGTTTCTTTAGCACCTTCTATTTGCTTCATATCTGGGTCTATAAAAATTGAAGTTCTTATATTATTTCGTTTAAATTCTGAAATCACTTCAACCAAAAAATCTTTATTTTTTAAAGTATCCCAACCTGCGTTAGACGTAATGGCATCAACACTATCCGGCACTAAAGTCACTTGTGTTGGCTTCGTTTCTAAAACTAAGTCTACAAACTTAGTTATTGGGTTGCCCTCTATATTATATTCGGCATGCACAATAGGCACTAAATCTCGTGCATCTTGATAACGTATGTGGCGCTCATCTGGTCTTGGATGAATCGTTACACCTTGAGCACCAAAACGCTGCACATCTTTTGCAAATTGTACCACATTTGGCACATCACCGCCTCGGCTATTTCTTAGCGTTGCTATTTTATTAATATTAACACTGAGTTTTGTCATTTGTGTTTGGTTTTGAGGACAAAAATACAAAGTATAACGCCCTTTTTATGCTAATTTTTGATTAATTTGCAAGCCTTAGGAAAACGATTTATGCAACTACAAGATTACATTATTAACGATATAAAACCACTTAGTATTAATGATACTATTGGCAATTTGCAATTGCTTTTTAATCAGTTAACCTATTCGCATATTCCGATTGAAAAAGACGGCATTTACCTAGGCTGTATCCCTGAAACAGATGCACATTGCTTTGAGTCTGAAAAGTTAATTTCTGATTGTAGTTATACTGCTGAAGGTTTTTTTGTAAGAAACTCTACAAACTGGCTAGATGTTTTAGAAGCATTTGCTCAAAACAATAGCAACATCATGCCTGTATTAAGTCTAGAAAACAAATATCTAGGCTACTATGAGCTTAATGATATCATTCATTTATTTAATGAAACACCTTTTTTTTCTGAACCAGGTAGCATCTTAATTGTTGAAAAAGGCATCCAAGACTATTCATTTAGCGAAATTAGTCAAATTGTAGAATCTAACGATGCCAAGTTACTCGGTGCTTTTATTTCAAAAATTGAAAATGATTTAGCCCAAATCACACTAAAAATAGGACATACAAGTTTGAATGATGTTATTCAAACTTTCCGTCGTTACAGCTATAATATTATTGCTGGTCATGAAGATGACAGTTACTTAAAAAGCTTAAAAGACCGCTCAAAATATTTAGATAAGTACCTAAACATATAATTATGAAGGTTGCTATTTACGGTCAAAACTACACTAACGAGAACAACCAAAAGGCTTTTGAAGTTCTTCTTGAAAACCTTAAAGGTTATAAAACTGAAATTTTTATTGAATCTCAATTCTTAAAACTTCAAAAAGAGATTTTTCATAATGACTGGCCTTTTGGAATATTTACAGAGCTTGATAATTCATACGATTTATTAATAAGTATCGGTGGTGATGGTACTATTTTAAGAGCGATTACTTATGTTAGAAATTTAGATATCCCTATTGTTGGTATTAATACTGGTAGACTGGGTTTTTTAGCAACAGTACAAACCAATGAGATTGAAGATGCATTAGTAGATATTTTTGAAAATAAATATAAAATATCTGAACGCTCTTTACTTTCTGTTGAAGTTACTCCTGAAAACCATTTAGTAACAGAAACCAATTTTGCACTAAATGAGATAACTATTAGCCGAAAGAATACCACATCCATGATTACTGTAGAAACCCATCTCGATGATGAATACCTCACATCTTATTGGGCTGACGGACTTATCTTATCTACGCCAACAGGTTCTACAGGCTATTCTTTAAGTTGTGGTGGCCCTGTAATTTCTCCAAGCACCGAAAGTTTTGTTCTAACTCCAATTGCACCTCATAATCTAAATGCAAGACCATTGGTTATACCTGATCAAACTGATGTTAAACTTAGAGTAAGCGGTAGAGAAAATCAATTTTTATTATCGTTAGACTCCAGAATAATTACACTTCCAAATACTGCTACAGTAAAAATCAAGAAAGCAGCATTTCATATTAATATGGTTGAACTTTTAGATGAAAGCTTTATTGATACTTTGAGAAAAAAAATGCTTTGGGGTGAAGATCGCAGGAATTAGACAATAAATATCTATAAATACTGTTTTCTATACGACAATTTATATCAAATTGTCATAGACTAATCTTAATTGTTATATTTGCAAACTTTCAAAAATTTATGAAGTATCTACTGCTAGTTTTATTAAGTATACTGGGAAGCCAAACTACTAATGCACAAATCTATGAATTTGGAATATTTGCTGGCGGTAGTAATTTTATAGGAGATGTAGGCGCTACTAATTATATTTCTCCAAATCAGGTTGCACTTGGCGCTATTGTTAAGTGGAATAGAAGTCCAAGACATGCCTTTAGAGCTTCTGTTATTTTTTCAGAATTAAAAGGAATTGACAGTAAATCTGATGACCCTAGACGCATTCAGAGAGGTTATGAGTTTTCAAATGGTATTTTAGAGTTTTCTGCTGGTTTAGAGTTCACTTTTTTTGATTGGGATTTACACGATGCATCTTCAAAAGGCACACCGTATTTATATACTGGAATTACTACAGCAGGTCATGATAATTTTTATTTTGATAATAACGGAACTCTAACTTCTGAAAATACAACAAGCTGGGCATGGGGTATTCCTATGGTTTTAGGGTACAAAGTCCTACTCAACCCGTACATTATAATAGCCGCAGAAGTTGGCGCCAGATATACATTTACTGACGAGATTGATGGTAGTATCCCAGACGCTGATTTTAGAGAACAATTTAGTTTTGGTAACATCAATAACAACGACTGGTATATGTTCACTGGAATAACACTAACTTACACCTTTGGGCAAAAACCCTGTTATTGCGATTTCTAAAATGAATTTAAAAGACCAACTAGACACTTCTAAATTACCAAATCATATAGCTATTATCATGGATGGTAATGGTCGTTGGGCTAAACAAAAAGGATTAGTAAGAGTACTTGGTCATGAAAGAGGAACAAAAGCTGTACGAAAGACTATTGAGGCATGTGCTGAAATTGGTATACAACATTTAACACTTTACGCTTTTTCTACTGAAAACTGGAATAGACCAAAATTAGAAGTGCAAACTCTAATGAAACTTTTGGTTAAATCTTTAAAAAAAGAGATAAAAACACTTCAAGACAACAAAATTAAACTAACAGCCATTGGAAGCTTAAAAGATTTGCCAAAAAAGGCTTTTGACGAATTAGAATTTGTTAAAGAAAAAACCAAAAATAATGAACATATGACATTAACTTTAGCCTTAAGCTACGGTTCTCGCGAAGAACTTGTTAATGTTGTTAAAGAATTATTATTTAAAGTTAAAAATAATATAATTTCTGCTGAAAGTATTGACGAATCAATTATAAATAAGCATCTTTACACGCAAAATTTACCAGACGTAGATTTGCTAATTCGCACTAGTGGAGAACAACGAATTAGCAATTTTTTATTATGGCAAATTGCATACGCAGAATTATATTTTACAGATGTCCTTTGGCCAGATTTTAGTAAAAAACATCTAATTGAAGCTATTAAAGATTATCAAAATAGAGAACGACGATTTGGAAAAACAAGCGAACAGCTTACATAAAAGCATAATACTACCAGCATTGCAAAAATTCTACACTTTAGTATTTCTTCTAGCAGTACTTATTCCTTTTAATTCTTTTGGACAAGCCGCTAAGACTTATACCATAAATGAAATAACAGTAACAGGAAATACGGCATTTAATGCAAATACAATTATAACTTTTTCAAGACTTAAAAAAGGGCAAGAAGTTTCTATTGGAGGTGAAAAAATTGGAGAAGCCGTAAAAAAACTCTGGAAATCTAATTTATTTAGTGCCATTGATATTTATTTCACGAATATAACTCCTGAAAATACTGTTGACATAGAAATCAATTTATCGGATTTACCTGAGCTAAACAAAGTAAAAATTGAAGGTGTAAAAAAAGGCAAAAAAGATGAAATTTTAGACGAAAATAATCTAAAACAAAAAGTAAAAGTTACAGAAAATCTTGTTACAACAACAAAAAACTACCTCACCAATAAATATAAGAAAAAAGGGTTTCTTAATACCAGAGTAAACGTCACAACTTCGGAAGTTACAAATGATTCTATTGAAAAGAAGCGCGTCAATATGTTTATTAACATTGACAAAGGTAACAAGGTAAAAATCAAATCCATTTCATTTAACGGTAACGAAAAGCTTTCAGATAAAAAGCTTAGAAAGGCTCTGAAGAACACTAAACAAAAGAGTCTTAGTCCGCTTCGTATTTTAAAACGTTCAAAATACGTAGAAGATGATTATAAAGAAGATTTAGTAAGCCTTGTGGACAAATACAAAGAAAATGGTTACCGTGACGCTCGTGTCATTAAAGATTCTATTATATATAATGACGACAAAACCATAAGCCTTGTTATAGACGTTGAAGAAGGTGAAAAATATACCTTCGGAAAAATAGATTTCGTAGGTAATACTGTATACAGTGACCAATTTTTATCTCAAATATTACGTATCGAAGAAGGTGACACCTACAATGGTGTAGAATTAAAGAAACGTATCGCCAACGAAGAAAAGCCAGATGGTATAGATATCACTAACATATATCAAAACACGGGCTACATGTTCTCCAGAATTGATCCTGTAGAAGTTAGTGCCGATGGTAATGTTATTGACTTAGAAATTAGAGTTATAGAAGGTAAACCTGCTTATTTTAATAGTGTAACCGTAAAAGGTAATGATGTTACAAATGACCACGTTATTTACAGAGAAATACGAACTAGACCAGGCGAATTATATAGCAGAGCAGATATTATAAGAACTATCAGAGAACTTGGTCAACTTGGATTCTTCAATGCACAGGCTATAGTCCCAGATATTAAAAATCCTAATCCAGTTGATGGTACATTAGATATAGAATATACTGTTGAAGAACAAGGCTCTAGCCAAATAGAACTACAAGGTGGTTACGGTGGTGGTGGTTTTATTGGTACACTAGGATTGTCATTCAATAACTTCTCATTACGAAATATTTTTAATGGTGAAGCCTACAAACCTGTACCAAGAGGAGACGGACAGAGTTTAGCACTAAGGCTACAGGCAAGTCAGTTTTTTCAAACCTATAGCTTCTCATTTAGCGAACCTTGGTTGGGTGGTAAAAAACCTTTTCAATTATCGTCCTCCATATCTTACTCTAAACAATTTCAGTTTAATCCTGGGTCTAGAAGAGCAGACCGAAGCCAAAGTTTTAATATATTGGGTATAACAGTTGGTGTTTCCACACGTTTAAAAGAACCAGATAATTATTTCTTATTGTCTCATGCTTTGAGTTTTCAGAATTATGATCTTAACAACTTCATATCAGGACTCTTTCAGTTTCAAAATGGGTCATCTAATAATTTAGCATACACTATAGGACTAACAAGAAACAGCACTTATAACGATCCTATTTATCCTACGGGTGGTTCTAATTTTTCTGTTTCTGCTAAGTTATCATTGCCTTACTCATTATTTAACGGAGTAGATTATGGTACGCTTAGAGAAGAAAGAGAAGACCCAAACACATCAGCTGAAAGAATTGCTGAAATTGACCAAGAGCGTTTTAAATGGCTAGAATTTTATAAAGTTAAATTTAAAGCAGACTGGTATACTGAGGTTGCAAAAAAATTAGTATTAAGGCCAAGTATAGAATTTGGTTTCTTAGGAGCATATAATAATGATAGAGGTGTAATTCCTTTTGAGCGCTTCTTCCTTGGAGGTGATGGTTTAGGAAACTTTGCCTTAGATGGAAGAGAAATTATACAATTAAGAGGTTATCCAAACCAATCTTTATCTTCACAAGATGGAGGATCTATATACAATAAATTTTCTTTAGAACTGCGCTATCCTGTAACTATAGAAGGTGCAACTAAAATCTTTGGTCTGGGCTTTGTCGAAGGTGGTGCTTCTGTCAATAGTTTTAGAGATTTTAATCCATTTAACTTGCAACGTTCAGCAGGCTTAGGTGTTAGGATTTTTATGCCAGCCTTTGGTTTATTAGGTATAGATTTTGGTCACGGTTTTGACCCATTACCAGGACAATCACAAAAGAATGGTTGGGAAACACACTTTATTATTGGACAACAATTTTAAGTTTGGCACGGTATTTTCTATAGGCTAAATAACATTTCATAGTGGTGTTAAAATTTTTAAGAATATATTTCGTTTATTTGAAGTGTTGCTTACCCTCTTAGAGAATAAAAGCGGCTAATTAAAATAAATAAAAACCATTACTTATGAAATATAGAGTTCTTTACATATTGGCAATTATTGGTCTAATAGGTTTTAGCACCTTTGCACAACGTGTTGCTGGTGCTAGAATTGGATACATTGATACAGAATTTATTCTCCAAAATGTACCTGAATATCAGCAAGCAAATTCGCAATTAGAAGAAAAGCTTACAAAGTGGAAATCTGAAATCGAAAAACGTTTAGCTGATATTGAAACCAAAAAGAAATCTTTAGAAAACGAAAAAGTGCTTTTAACTAAAGAACTTTACGAAGAACGATTAGAGGATATTTCTTTTGAAGAAGCCGAAGTTTTAGATTATCAGCAAAAGCGTTTTGGTCCAGGTGGAGATATGGTGATACAACAAACTCAATTAATACAACCTATACAAGATCAGATTTTTGCAGCCGTCAATGAAATTGCTGAAAACAAAAAATATGATTTTGTGTTTGATAAAAATGCTGATTTTTTGATGTTGTATTCTGCAGAACGTTTTGATATTAGTGAACAAGTTTTGCGAATAATAACTAGGACATCTGCCAGAGAGCAAGCAAAAACTAAAAAGGAGAAAAGAAAACTTGAAAAAGAAGAAGTTGTACCTGAAGTCAATAGTAATAGCACAAAAGATGAACGAGCAAAAGCTCTAGAAGAACGTAAAGCTCAGCGCGAAGCAGATTTAAAACAAAAACGTCTTGACCGAGAAAAAGCTTTAGAGGAGAGAATACAAAAAGTAAAAGAGGCTAGAGAAGCAAAAAAGAAAGAGGCTGAAGCCCGTCGTCAAAAGGTTTTAGACGCGAGAAATAAGAGTAAAACTCCTGATGAAGAAAATGAGGCAAAGAAAAAGGCAAGTGATTCTACTGCAAGCAGTACAGGTAGTGCTTTAAACGAAAAAGAGAAAACTGCTGTAAAAAAAGAGTCTACCAAAACTAGAGCAGAGCTATTGGAAGAAAAACGTAAAAAAGCAGCTGAAGCTAGAGAGGAACGAAAAAAAGCTCTTGAAGCACGTAAAAAGAAAATATTAGAAGACCGAAAAAAAGCCAGAGAAGAACGCTTAAAGCAATTAAAGAAAAACGATTCTATTAGAAAGGCAAAAGCCAAAGAAAAAGAAAACAACTAAAAACACGTAAATACTAAATTAAAATGAAACGATTAAAAACACTATTATTAGCAATTATTCTATTTGTAGGAGGTACAAGTCTTGCAACAGCACAAGCTAAAGTTGCTCATGTAAACACACAAGAAATTCTCGGTACTTTCTCTGAGTTTCTTACTGCACAAGAACAAGCCAAAAAGCTTGGTGAAAGCATGCGAAAAACTGACGAAGTACAGTTTAATGATATGGTAAAGTCTTTAGAAGAAACTGCCGCTAGATACCAACAAGAAGCTGGTACACAGACTAAAGAAGTAAATGATAGACGTGTACAAGAAGTTGAACAAATGAGAGCAAGTATTGCGGAATTTCAACAACAATCTCAAACAAAAATTCAGCAAGCTCAAATGGAGAAAATGCAACCTATTCAGAAAAAAGTAATGGACGCTATTAATAAAGTAGCTACTACACTAGGTTTTCAGTATGTATTAGACAGAGCAAGCTTAGTTGTAGCAAACGGTACAGACATTACAGCAGAAGTTAAAAAAGAATTAGGTTATTAATTCTTTTAAAACAATAAACTATAATTTTAAAGCCGCTTATATAAAGCGGCTTTTTTTATTTTTGTGTATATGAGTAATCAACCTATTGGTATATTTGATTCGGGGATTGGAGGTACTTCCATTTTTAAGGAAATAAAAACGCTTCTACCCTATGAGAATATCATTTACCTAGCCGATAGTAAAAATGCACCTTACGGTAACAAAACAGAAGAAGAGATACTCCAACTTAGTCTTAAAAATGTAAAATTACTACTTCAAAAAAACTGTAAGCTTATTGTAGTGGCATGCAATACGGCTACAACTAACAGTATTACTTATTTACGTAAAAACTACTCTATCCCTTTTGTAGGTATAGAGCCTGCTATAAAGCCAGCATCTTTACAAAGTAAATCAAAATCTATAGGTATACTTGCTACTAAGGGCACATTGAGTAGTACACTCTTTCATGAAACTTCAGATTTATACGCCAAAAACGTAACCATTATTGAACGTGTAGGCGAAGGATTAGTCCCTTTAATTGAAGCTGGTAAACTTAATTCAGACGAGATTAGAGAGTTACTCAAAACATTCACCAAGCCTATGATTGAAGCACAAATAGATTATTTAGTTTTAGGCTGCACACATTACCCATATCTTATTCCCGAATTGAAAAAAATATTGCCGGAACATGTTAAAATAATAGATTCTGGTCTAGCAGTAGCAAAACAAATCAAAACTCTGCTTGAAACTTATAATCTTATAAACACTAGCTTGAATTCTCCCAAAATTCAATTCTTTACAAATGCAAGTGTAGGGATTTTGGACAATGTTCTTGATAAAAAATTTTCTGTTAAGCCATTAAAGTTCTAACGTCTTTATTTTTTTATAGTCATCAAGACAATTAAATAATCTATTCCTTAAACCAACTAGAATATTCTATGTAGTTATTAGCAATTCTGTCTATTTCACCAGAGATTAATTTTTTACTAATATTCTTTACTTTTTTAGCGGGTACGCCAGCATAGATACTTCCAGACTCCACTCTTGTATTTTTGGTCAATACAGCTCCGGCAGCAATAATACTATTACTTTCTACAACACAATCGTCCATTATAATACTTCCCATACCTACAAGTACATTATCGTTTATTGTACAGCCGTGTACAATCGCATTATGCCCAATAGATACATTGTTTCCTATAGTGGTTGGTGATTTTTGATAGGTTGCATGTATCACGGCTCCGTCTTGTATATTCACTTTATTTCCAATTTTTATAAAGTGTACATCACCACGAATGACCGCGTTGAACCAAATACTACAATTCATCCCCATTGAAACTTCTCCTACTATGGTTGCATTTTCTGCAACGAAACAATCCTTAGGTATTTTTGGGTGCTTTCCTTTTACTGGTTTTATAATTGGCATGTTTGATTAGGTTTAAATTAAATACTGTAATTTATTTAAAGTATGACAATAGTTGTGACTTTTTAGATGCTGAAACCATAATTTCTTTACCATTGCTAAGCATAACACTACCTCCTTTTCCTTTAAGATACTTTATAATCTCATCTACATTGACCAAATAACTCTTGTGTACTCTTGCAAAATTAGCTTCGACTAGAGCTTCTTCAATGTACTTAAGCGTCTTACTTACTAGTCTCTTTTTGTTGTCTTTTAGATAAATTTCTGTATAGTTATCGTCAGCTTTACAATACAGGATATTGTTGGTTTCTAAAACTTCAAATCCACTTTGTAATGGTATGGTAATTTTGCCATCTACTGTTTTGGTTTTAGTTGCCAAAACTTGGTCTTGCAACGCATCTTCTTTTGTACGTATCTCCGTAACGTAGTCTACAGCTTTTATTAGCTCGTCAATAGCAATTGGTTTCATTAAATAATAGGATGCATGTGCGTTTAAGGCATCCATCGCATAATTATTATAAGCCGTTACAAAAATGGTCTGAAAATCAGCATCACCAACTTTTTCCAATAAATCGAAAGCATTACCGAAAGGCATCTCTACATCTAAGAAGACAACATCTAATGTATAATTTCGGATTAAAACCAAAGCTTCATCAATATTTTCTGCTTCTCCTAAAACTGAGATATTGGGACAATATTTAGATAAATAATTCTTTAAAATATCACGACTCGTTTTTTCGTCTTCAACTATTATTGCATTTAATTTCATATCGTAATTAGTCTTTTTTTAGAGTTACTGTAACTTTGGTTCCAACATCTCCATCAGCCTGATAATCATCAATAGTTACGTCCAATTTGTCCTTATACATATCATTAAGTATAGAGATTCGCTTTTTTATATTACTCAGTCCTTTTGAATTGTGCTTTTTCTGATTTTCAGTTTTTAAGATTTTAGATTTTTCACGACCTATGCCATCATCTATAATTTGAATGGCAATTTGATTTTTAGTCTTTTGTGTTAATTGAATTTTAAGGTGTCCTTTTTCAGTCTTATAACGCAGACCGTGCCATACCGCATTTTCAATATAAGGCTGAAGTAACATGGGAGGAATAGCGTAATCTTCAACCCTTATGGTATCGTCTATTTCGATACTATAATCAAACTTATCTTTGAACCTGAAATGCTCTAGCTTTGTATATAGTTGCAAAAGCTCTATTTCTTTTTCTAAAGGAATAAAATCTTCTTCACTATTTTCTAAAACGGCTCTCATTAAGAAGGAAAAATCAGATAAATATTTATTTGCTGTGCGTTCGTCATTTAATGCTATAAAACTATTTACCGAGTTAAGTGCATTGAAAATAAAATGGGGATTCATTTGGCTACGTAGGGATTTTAAAGCCAATAGGTTATTTGCTAAGCGCTGTTGCTTAATGTACTTGTAGGTAAAGTATGCCGCAATTAATAATAATACTAGACCGCCAATTAAAGCATAGATAATTACTTTTTGACGTTTGTTTCGCTCAACGGTAACTTGATATTGAGAGCTACTTATTAGCTTATCTTTTTCAAGACTGGTTATTCTGTTTTGGCTTTCTGCTATTGATCGAGATAATCTCGCTGAGTGCGAAATTTCCTGCTGTTTTATCATGTACAACTCGTCTACAGAAGCCATAAATTCTTCAAATGCTAGCTTTGCTTTATCATACTCTCCTAAACTTTCTAGTGCATCTACTTTGCGTCGCTGTGCATCCTTTTTTACTTCTAAATCTTCACGCTTATCCGCCTCTTCTATACTTGCGTTCAAAAAGGGAATAGCCTCATCAAAATTATTCTGAAGCATTAAAGCATTACCTATTTTGTAATTCTGCTTTTGAGGTGTTATAGGACTTTCGTTAGAGATAACAGAATCCTTTTCAATTTCTTTGACGGTGCTAACGACTTCTTTTCTTAGAGAAATCTCATCATCATAATTTCTATTCTTATTATTAAATTCTGCAACATTTACCTTTTCTTCTACAGCTCTTGTCCTACTTACTTTTTGCGCTGAAGAGAGAGAGCTATTATAAAATTTCTTCGCTTTATTAGTATCTCCTGATGTATCATAAGCCTTTGCAATTTTGGAGTTTAAGTCGGTTACTTTCGATTTAATTACAAATGAAGTCGCTTTATTTAAACCTAATTGATAATTAATAATTGCTTGTTTTGAATCTTCCTTTTTAAGATAGACATCACCAAGAGTTTCATAATACTCTGTGATTTGGTAATTGGTTAGCGACTCTTTAGCAATAGTATTTAAAGTTTGAAGGCTTTTTTTATAATCATTATCTGCCAAATAGGCTTTTGCCAATTTTAATTTGATATCCTCTCCATCTCTATTTTGCAAGGCTATTTTATAATTATTTGCAGCCAAATCATACTGTTTCCAATACATGTAAGTATCGGCAAGTGTTTGGTAAGCTTCTGCATTTTGTGTTTGGGAAGTACTCTTATTTAAAGCATCTACAATAAACTGAACACTTTTTTCGGCATCACTTTTAAGATATGTGTCAGCAGAATCTATAAGCTGATTAAACGTATCTGTAGAATTTTGTCTTAGCTTTTGCTTGGAGAGTTTTGGGTCTTGGGGAATTACATCGACTCTAATTCGGTCGTTACTTTTTATAGTATGATATCTCGTTTGAAAATCTGGGTGACTAATTATAAGCTCATCACCTATTTTTACTCTAATTTTAAACGTACCGTCAAAACCTGTCTTTTCGTAAACGCCTCCATTAACCATTATGGTAACATTAGATATAGGCTCATTACTATATTTTTCTTTTACAGAGCCTCTAACAACAAAGTATTGCTCTTCACTGGCTGTATTGAGGTTTTGTGCAGATAAAGGCAGAAAGGCTAACCAAATGATAAAAAGGAAAGAATATTTATACACTCTTTGAAAATTAATTTTGAATAAACTTACAGCCTTTAATTGACTTTAAAAAATCAACAACTTAAGCTTTTAAGCAAATCTCATAGAGAATAGTCCTGATTACTAAATAAAAGTGACACTTGACTCATTTATATAAGCCATATATTCATTCTAGTTTTATTATAATGAAATAAAAAAAACCTCAATGAATATTGAGGTTTTGATGTTTAGTTAATTGCAGGACAATTACACTCGTATTTTTCTCGTCGACAGTTAAAGTTGTAGCCTAAAGTAATTTGATGGAATCCTCCCGTATTAAAATTAATAGTATTCGCTTGGTAAGAATAGGTGTAAGCAAATGTAAACTGATTATAATCTACACCAATAAATGGTGTGAAATACTGAAGTTTTTGGCTGCTTACAGAATTTCCTTCTAGAAATTGTGCACCGTCTAAACTTCTTCTATAAGATAAGCCGCCCCATATTTTACCAAAATCTACTTCCCTATATACCTTAGCGTTGATATCTATTGAAGACTCTTGCGTTGCATCACGATACATATACATTAACGAAGGTTCAAAACTCCAATCACTTCCATATTTTTGAAAAACATATCCACTAGACAATAAAAAGGTTCTGAGATTATTGAATACGAAACCCTGTTCGTTAAAATTAATGCCGTCGTTATTTAATATATTTTTTGCCGTAGCATGTGCATAAAAATCTAAAAAGTGGTACGACATCCCTACATCTATATTAAAATTTGTAGCACTTTGTTCAATACCTGCAATGAGTTGATCAAAGTCTCCTGCAGCCAAAAAGCTTGTTTCATCTAACTTATATTGTATAAATCCAGCACTTAACCCAAAGGAAATCATATTTAAATCTACCTCATTTCGAGATAATAATAAATGATGCGCGTATGTAATATAAGCACCAGTACTAGAATGAAAACCATTAGCATCATTGTACACTATACCACCTATAGCAGATGGCCCATCTCCTATTCTACTGTTTACGCTTAGTGTTTGAAGACTTGGAGCGTCGTCTACACCAAACCATTGTTGTCTAGCCGTTAGCCTTACTTTTGCACAGTTAGCAACACCAGCCATCGAAGGGTGAATAAGATAGTAGTTATCTGTTAAGTAATCTGAATATAAAGGCATACCTTCTTGAGAAAATCCAAAAAAAGTGCTTAATACTGTAAGTCCTACTAGATATGTGTTTTTTAATTTCATAGTTTATCGTTTCAATGTAAAATGGGCACGTTGTTCTTTTCTTTCGCCTGTTGTTGGCTCAATATACTCAACAGTAAACCAATAATCATCTGTTGGCATTAAATTTCCTTGATAGGTGCCATCCCATCCTGGACTTGTTGGACTTAATTGTTTCAACAATTTTCCGAACCTGTCAAATATATAAATTTTTGCACTAGGTTGTGTGTCTATACCTACGATGTTCCACGTATCGTGATTTCCATCGCCGTTTGGTGTAAAATAAAGTGGATAATCTATCACTAAAACCGTATCTGAACCTATTCCACAACCGTTAATATCTCTAGCATAAACCGTATGTAATCCTGGCGATACATTCTCAAAATTACCATCGTCTTGGTAAGATCCATTATCTAAACTAAATTCAAAATCACCAATATTAGTTGTTGTGGCCTCTATAACATGATTTCCTGCAAAAGCTTGAGAGGTGACCTCAGCCACTACAATGGGTAGTTCACTTTCTAGAACAATGGTTTCATCTATATTAGTACAACGCGTTAATATCGATGTTGTATCTGTTACTACTACAGAATAAGTTCCTCCCTGAGTTGGAATTAAGTTTGGTGCAGTTTCGGTCGTTAAAACAACACCCTCTAAGCTCCACTCAAAACTGTAATCTGTAGCAGATAAGCCTGTTTCCAAAACTGGTGGCACTGGCACTACTTCAGTTCCGTTAGTATCGTTACAAAGAATATATAAATCATCTAAATTAAACTCTGGTATTGGATTAACACGTAAAGGAATTTCTGCAACTTCAAAACATATTTCTGGAGAAATATTATTACTTACTCTTACCCAAATGATTTGAGGATTAGTCAAGTTTTCATACAGTACAGGCAATGGTTCTTGGTTATTAATAGCATCATCTTCACTAAAATGGTAAGTCAGTGTATAATCATCTGGATCTTGACCATCTAAAATCTCATCTACTAAGGATTCTAAATTGAACTGAGCGACACCGTCATTTTCAATATTATCATCACATAATTCAAAATCTAATGGTTCGCCGTCGCTATTAACTTGTGCACCTTCTAATACTTCTATAAAAAATGAACCCATGCTATTAGAACAATTAGTGATATTATTAGTTATAGCGAAGAAAACTTCTTGTGGGTTAACTGTATTAGTAAATATATCTGGCTGTGGATTTGTTAAGTCATTAGCATCTTGTTGGCTTATGTAAAAAGTTACTATAAACTGGGCTGGGTCTTGTCCATTTAATATTTCATCTCTTTTTTCATTTAAATCAAAATCGAAAAAACCATCCGTCCCATTTTCACATTCTTCGAATGGTGTAACAGGAATTACATCTGGCAGTGGGTTTACAGTAATATCAAAATCTACAATAGCAAAGCAATTGGTTACAGTATCTAAAACTCTTACATAAATAGTCTGGGTTGCACTTGTATTGCCATAGGCCGTTGAATTAGTAATCTCGTTTGCTGTAACATTGTTTAGTGCGTCATCATAACCTGTAAAGTAGGATGCTGAAAGGTTTGTAGCACCATCAAATATAAAAGCTTCGTTCTGTGTTAAATCGAATTCTTCCGACAAATCGCCAATAGTTATATCATCACAAAGCACCAAGTCTACTGATTCCGTATCCGTTCTAGGTGTTGGGTTTATTGTTATTAACTCGAACTCACCTATTCCTTGACAAGAATTATCGTCATCATTATCTATTCTAAAAGTAATGGTTTGATTGAAAGGCGATACTGAATTAATATGACTTGTAATGTCAGGTATAGCATTGGTTTCCGCTAAAGCATCTACTGTAGTTTCATAATACGTAACCGTAATATTTTGCCCAACAGGAAATAAAGCAACTATTTGAGCGGTGGCATCGCTGAAGTCAAACGTAGTAATACCATCTGTAATGTTATCATCTACTCGAGTATCATCACATTCTTGGTATGTTGGTATGACAAACCCCGCTGGTATTTGTGATGTAGACACAAACAAATCTAACTGTGCTACTCTAAAACAGGTATCTGTATTTTCTACCCTAACAAATATAGTATCTGGATTTGCTGATGAATCTGTATTTGGATAATTCAACGCATTAGTAATAGGGTTAGTTGCATTTTCTGCATCTGCTAGTGTTGTATAATAGGTAAACGTTTCTGTTGCTGCATTTATTGATATTAAATCATTAGCTTCTGTTAAGTTAAACTCTGATAAGCCATCTGTATCAATATCACATTGCCTTAAATCCACGCTAGCTGTTATAATAGGTAAGGCATTTACTTGCAGAGTTACTGTGGACGTCTCGTAACAATCTGGATTATTATTATTTTGCACTCTTGCATAAATCTCCTGCATATTGGCAGTCGTGTTTGTATACAAGTTTGGTAGTGGACTCGCTCCTGTACCTGCATCTATTTGGTCAATATGGTAACTTACAGTAAACTGCGTTGGGCTTTGAGCACCTAAAACAAGGTTATCTCTAGAAGATAACGTAAACTCTACAATGCCGTTGGTATCATCGCCATCGTTAGCGTCATCACAAAGCTCATAGGTAACCTCTTCGCTAATTACAGAAGAAAATACTTCAAGCTCAAAATCATCTATTACCACACATTGCTCAGTCGCTATATCTGCAATACGTATATAAATGATTTCTCCATCTGTAGCAGTATAATTATTAATATTTGTTATAGGGTTATTTCCTGTTTCTGCATCAACAAAAGAATTGTGGTATGTTAATGCAAATTCGGTATCGTCTTGTGTCCCAAAAACGATAGGTGTATTTTGCTCAAGGTTAAACTCAGCACTACCTGTTGGACTACAACCTGCCAAATCTATTGCAGGAGCAATTAGTTCTGGGCTTGTTCTAAATTCTACGATAATGCTATCACTTGTATCACAATCAGGTGCAAACTCCACAAACACACTATATGTACCTGCTTCGTCAATCTCTAAAGTAGACCCAGTACCTGCGTCAGGAATTGGCACACCGTTAAAAGACCAAGTATGTGTAGCATCTGGTGCTTGCGTATCTAGAGTAACTGTTTGTCCACCACAACTTGCAGTACCAGCTGCAAGCGTTATATCGTCACCTAACTCACCTCCCAAATTAAAACTTCCTGCCTCTATAAAAATAGCTGTATCATACGCTTCATCTCCCTGATCAGCAACAACAAGTTTAATTACATAAGTTTGATTAGGGTTTAAATTTAAAGCAGAAGCTGTTAAGACCTCTGTTCTACCATTATAATTGGTGTCTCCAACATTATAACCATTAAAAAAATTAGTATTCTCAGGACAACTATCTGAGCCATTTATAGTGCTAACATTTACTTCCGTACCATCCGGTAAAACAGCTAGGTTTTCTATATCGCCATTTGGTCTTGTTAAAATAAAAGCAAAACCATCAGCAAAATCACATTCTGTTTGCCCATCGTACTCTTCTGAGGCCAATAAATAATTAAAATCTACTCTGTCAGCAGTTGGTATAAAATTAAATTCGATGAAAGTTGCATCATTTGTACCAACTATACCAAGAGCATTCTCTAGGTCAAAATCACCTGGTTGATTGTTTCCTGTATTTTGTTGTATAATTTGATTGTTAAATACGTTTCCTCCTAAAAAAGCATTACCAGATGTTAAAACAATACCAGAATCAAATGGAAAATCTGTGCCACCGCTTGTAAAATAACCATAGCTTTTTGTCTGTAAATCATCTGGTTCGCCAAAAACTTGCTGATCTACTAACTCAACTTTTGCACAGCCGCCTGAAACCAAAACTTTTTCAACAAGTTCTGGAAGTGATAGTTCAGACTCTTGAAAAGCAGCGTTATTTATAGATACTATTGGGTCTCCTACCTGAACTGTAACATTTATTGTTTCCGAACAACCTAAAGGATTATCATCAGACACAGTAAACTCTACATTATATAGACCTGACGTCGTAAACTGATGTGATGCTATAGGTGTATTTGCTGTTCCGCCAGTACCAAAATTCCAGAAGTAAATAGCATTAGCTCCGGTATCTGAAAATGTAGCACTACCGTTAAATTCTACCGACTGTCCTGGCATTATAGATATCGTATTGGTTGCTGTATCTAGAGCTGGCACCGTACTATCAATAGAAGGTGTAATCGTTTGGCAAGGTGTTGCACATTGAATAATAGCATCCCAACCTAAAGTTTCTCCAAAACCATTACTTGTAAAGCTTATGGTTAAACATCCTGAAGCATCTGTCGATGTTACTTCTCCAGGGCTTAGACTAACAGAATAATCACCTATTAGAGGAGAAGTTGTACTATCGCCATTATAAATGGTCATAATATCTCCATTTTGAGTACTGAACCTGTCAAAGTTTAGTATAACGACCTCTCCTGCATTTTGCGGACAAATCGTTAATGTAAAATTTTCATTAACACCGTAGCTTCCAGATTCACCACCAGAGTCATAAAAACGATCAGGTGCGCATCTATTGAAAGTACCGTTTTGCATAGTTAAGTCTTGAGCAGCTATAGGAACAGAAGAGCATAAAACAGCGACAAAAATCAGAAATTTGTATATAGAATTTAGGCGAAATTTGTTTCTCATTTTTTGCTTAACATTAACAACAAGGACGAAATTTAAGAATTTTAAACGACTTGTAAAGTTAAAATATGGACTAAACTTTAGTTAAACAGTTAACGTTTGGTTTTGTTATTTCATATTTTTGAAAAAAAAAATAAATGTCAACTACTAATATATCCATACAACCTACTTCGAATGATGCTATTATCAAATTTGAGGCCGACTACTTTATCACCCAACATAATAGCTATGAGTTTAATAATATAGATGACGCATCTAACTCTCCACTTGCACAACAGCTGTTCTATTTACCTTTTGTAAAAAAAGTATATATAGCCTCTAATTTTATAGCTATTGAACGTTATAATATTGTAGAATGGACAGATGTGCAGGACGAAGTTGCTGAGCAAATAAAGGCTTATTTAAATAGTGATGCACCTGTAATTAAAGAGGAATTGTCTAAACCTAAAAATGCGGTTACCGTTTATGCGGAAAGCACACCAAACCCAAGTGTTTTAAAATTTGTTTGCAACAAAGCACTTGTTGGACAAATCTGCGAGTTCTCGTCTATTGATGAAGCTAAAGTATCCCCTATGGCTACTGAGTTATTTCAATTTCCTTTTGTGCAACGTGTTTTTATGGACAAAAATTATATCTCAGTCACCAAATATGATGTTGCTGAGTGGGAGGAAATTACAACACAGCTTAGAGAGTTTATCAAAAATTATGTTGAAGATGGGAAACCTATTTTAAGTGAACCTATTAGCTCACAAAAAGAAGTTAAAGAACAACAAGTAGAATCTACTTTTGAAAAATTAGACGATACTTCAAAAAACATCGTTAATATCTTAGAAGAATATGTAAAGCCTGCTGTAGCCAGCGATGGTGGTAATATTGAATTTATATCTTATGATGATAGCTCTAAAAAAGTAGAAGTTTTATTACAAGGTGCTTGCAGTGGTTGCCCATCTTCAACCTTTACATTAAAAAATGGTATCGAAAATATGCTTAAAGAGATGCTGAATGACGAAAACATATCGGTCTCAGCAATAAATGGTTAGCTAAAAGTTAGCATTTTTATGCTCAATCTATAAAGCCTTTCATTATTTTAATAATCCAAAGGTTAAAGCATAGGTTTTCGGAACAATTTTTGATATTATTATAAAAACATTTTATTTATGAAACGAGCATGCTAAACATATTATCACCTAAAGGAATGATTAATAGCGAACAGCATGTGTCCTTATAAAAACAATAAATATAAAAATACATGAAAAAAATATTAATCGTATTCGTATTTGTATCGCAACTTGGTTTTGCGCAGTTTAATCAACAAAGTGTATGGGATTTTCAAGACGCCATGGCAAGAGACCCTTCTAAAGAAATAGTTGCACAAGGCTCTCAGTACATACAAAAAGACTTCACTCCTATTAAATTAAACAAGTTTGGAGATAAGGTTTTTAACGCAAAGTTCAATGCCTACAATGGAGAAATGCAAGTTCAAACTGTTGAAAAAACTATTGCACTTGATATAAATGATGACTATACCGTAACTTTCTTAGTCGATAATAAAATCTATAAAACATTAGATTTCTCTAATAAGAATAGCACCTTCGAAAGAGGCTTTCTCGTTGTACTAAAGGAAACAGAAAAATATGGTTTATATAAAAAAGAAACTATAAAATTTCAGCCTTTAATTCCAGCAAAGACATCTTATGACAAAGAAAAACCTGCAAAATTTAAACGTTCTCAAGATGAGTATTACGTTAGCTTTGGAGATAACGTTGAATACATCTCTACTAGAAAAAAGGATATTTTCAAAGCTTATCCCAATCATAGTAAGTCTATAAAAAAATACATTAAAGAAAAAAAATTGTCTCTTTCTAAAGATGATGATTTAGTTATTTTATTTGATTTCATTTCTAAACTTTAAGAGATAATTATTTAAACCATCTTTTTTACAATCTTAATTACCTCCTATAAAATATGAACACACAAGACTGGATAGACAAAGGTTATGATTTACTAATAACCTTTGGGCCAAAATTAATCGCCGCTTTTTTAATATGGATTGTTGGTGGCTTTGCTATCAGAATTATCATGAAAGGTGTTAAAAAAGCCTTCAAAAAAAGCAACTATGACGAAAGCTTAGAAAAGTTTTTAACTAATCTTATTAAGTGGTCTCTTAAAGTTGTACTCATTGTTGTTGTACTGACTACCGTTGGTATTGCTACAACGTCATTTGCTGCTATTTTAGCCTCTATTGGACTAGCAATCGGATTAGCTTTACAAGGTTCTTTGGGAAACTTTGCTGGTGGAGTGTTAATTATGCTTTTTAAGCCTTTTAAAATTGGTGATTTAATTGAAGCTCAAGGCCAAATTGGCGTCGTCAAGCAAATTGAAATTTTCACAACAAAACTTACAGGCTTATCCAATCGGGAAATCATCTTACCTAATGGAAACCTATCCAATGACACTATAATAAATTTTACTACTGAAGGCACAAGACGTGTAGATTTAGTTATTGGCGTAGGTTACGATTCAGATATTAAAAAAACTAAGGATGTTTTAATGGAAGTACTAAGAGCACATCCATTAGTAATCGAAGAACTTTTACCAACGGTTGATGTTTTAGAATTAGCAGATAGCTCTGTGAATTTTGCTGTAAGACCATGGTGCAAATCCGAAGATTATTGGCGCGTCTATTTTGATATTACTGAGAATACTAAAATTGCACTTGATGAGGCTGGAATAGAAATTCCTTATCCACATCAGGTTGAAATTCAGAAAAAGGGTTAAATCTTTTTTGATTTAATAGCCACAAAATCTTTTAAGTAATACGGTTCAAAATAAGCGACATCTTCAAAGTCGCTTATTTTGTACTTAGCATTAGCAATTTTACTCATGGTTGCGGCAGAAGGTAACTTGTTTTCAATAAAAATAGCGTTACTATTATTAATTAAAGTCTTTGTTTTTTCAACTCCACTTCCAATAAAATAAACTTGTCCTTTCTCTAATTCAGAATTAAAACTACCGCTATCTAAAACCTCAGCTTTTACTTTTCTTTGTAAGCTATAATCTGAATTAAATATGGCAGAATATACTTCCATACGCCTAGCATCAAGCATGGGAATAATCATACCTTTTGGAGATTTTACCTGATATGCTAAAGCTTCTAGCGTAAAAACTGAAATCAAAGGTTTATCTAAAGAAAAACAGAGTCCTTTTGCCGCTGAAACACCAATACGAAGACCTGTATAGGAACCTGGTCCTTTACTGATTGCTATAGCGTCTATATTAGCTTTTGAGGTACCCGTAGTATCAATGACATCCTTAATAAACAGATGTAATTTCTCGGCATGAGAATAACCAGCGTTATTATCTTCCTTTAAAACCAAAATCTCCTCATCTTTCGATAAGGAGACTGAACAATTTGTTGTACTAGTTTCTATATTAAGTATTAGAGCCATTTATTAGTCTTCAGCCTTTTCTGTGGCTTCTTTTTTATCCTTTTCTTCTACTTTATCACCAGGCTTTAAGGTCTTAGACACCATATTATATGGACCAGTAATAATCTTATCACCTTCTTCTAACCCTGAAACAATTTCAATGTTAGTGTCGTCCTGGATACCAGTTTTAACTACACGTAATTTTGCTGTTCCATTTTCATTTACAAATACGCACTCAAACTTTTCTTCCTCTTTAGATGAAGTATCTGTATCCACTTTTTTACCATAAACTTTTTTGGTTGAACTTGTATCTGTTTTTATGACGATTGCACTTATTGGGACGGCAACAGCTTTTTCACGCTTATTAGTAATAATATCTACAGTAGCTGTCATACCAGGTCTAAACGGTGAGTATGATTCTGGTTTACCTTCTGTTAAGTCAGCATAAGACTCTTCAATGATTCTAACCTTTACTTTAAAGTTAGTGACTTGATCTGCGGCTAATGTTCCTGCTGCTGAATTGGCAATTTCGGTTACAATTCCTTTAAATTCTTTTTTCAAATAAGCATCAACTTCAACAATGGTTGTATCGCCAATATTTACCTTAACAATATCATTTTCATTAACATCTACCTCAACTTCCATGTTATTTAAGTTAGCAACACGAAGTATTTCGGTACCTGCCATTTGTTGCGTACCTACAACTCGCTCACCCAACTCTACATTAAGTAATGAGATGGTACCGCTCATGGGTGCATAAATAGTTGTTCTACTTAAATTATCCCTAGCTTCATTTACAGTAGCACCTGCACTTTGCACACCATAATAAGCGGAACTTCTTCCTGCTTGTGCTGTTTCGTAAGTAGCAATTGCTCTATCCCAATCGGCTCTTGAGATTACACCTTTTTCAAACAAGGCCTTGCTTCTTTCGTAATCTGCCTTAGCTTGTTTTAACGTTGCTTCTGCTTGTTCTAAATTCGCTTTTACATTTTGATAAGATGCTTGTGAACGACTTAAAGCAGACTGTATTAAATCTGGATTAACTCTCACTAGCAAATCTCCTTTTTTTACTTGCTGACCTTCTTTAAAGGGTAATTCTAGGATTTCTCCAGAAACTTCACTAGAAATTTTTACTTCTACTTCTGGTTGAATTTTTCCTGTTGCAGAAACAGTTTCAATAACCTCTTTAAGTGCTACTTTTTGTGTAGTTACCTGTTTAAAGTTTCTTTTCTTCCCAAATAATCCTGAAGCCTTTCCTCCTACTAAAAGTAGTAGGAAAACTGCAACAACGATTAGAGTTATTTTTAATCCTTTACTCATCTTTAAAATTTTAATTCAGTGGCTGGTATTCCGAAAAACAATTCTAGAACTTTAAGTCTAAAAATGTAATCGTATTTAGTTCTATTTAAGTTAATTTTCGAATTATCGTATCTTAATTTTGCTTGGCTAAAATCGAAAGCATTGGTTAAACCTTCATCATATCTTGCTTTTGCATATTCGTAAGCTAACTCTTGTGACTCTAAAGCAGACTGAGCTGCTTCATATGCTTTTAAGGTTCCTTTTGCGTCTACGTAAGCTTGGTATACATTAGATTCTAAATCTAACTCTGCTTGCTCTAATTGAAATTTACTACGCTCTAGATTAATTTTATTTCTTTTTACACTTGCTCTAGTATTAAATCCATTAAAAATTGGGATATTAAGACTAAAGCCATAAGCAATACCATCATTTTGATATAACTGGTTAATAAAAGGGTCTACTGTTGTTTCTACCAAAACTTCAGGAAAAACATTAGCTAAAACTGCTCCGCCGTTTGAATCTACTAGATTAGTAGGTGACTGACCTATTGGTCCTTGACTAGTATCTTGAAATGACAGTAAACTTGTTGCATCAGAAAACCTCGTGTCATAACCAAAAAATGCTGTTAAAGTTGGCAAGTATGCTCCTTTGGCTATTTGTAAATCTTTATTTGCTAACTCTACGTTCTGTTCTGCTATCTTAATCTCAGAGCGATTTTCTTTAGCATTACTAATTATTTCATCTATTGTTTTATCCGAAATAGAATCTACAATTCCATAACCTTCATCTTCAATATCGAAATTTTCATAATCTTTTATTAGTAGAATTTGGGCCAATGTTATTAAAGAAAGTTTAATTTGATTTTCTGCATTAACTATAGATTGCTGCTCTCCAGCATCAGTAGCTGTAATTTCGAGTAAATCGCCTTCTGGAAGTGTGCCTACTTCGACCAATTGCTTAGTCTGCTCGATTTGTTGTTTAGTAACTTCGTTTTGAGATTTTAGCACCTCTAAATTGGCTTTGTTTAGTAAGACAGATAGGTAACTATTAGCAACTAATAAGGAAATATCATCTTTCATTTTGGACAAACGGTATTGACCAGCTAAGTTTGAAACTTTTGCACGCTGTGCTTGTCTAATATTTCTGAGTCCATTGAATACCGTATAGCCTACATTGACTCTACCAGATGCTGCTAAAAAAGTTGTTGTTTGAGCATTATTAGTGACAGGATTGAAACTTAAACCTGTATTTTCGTTTACACCAGCAGAAGCACTTAACGATGGTAAAAAATTACCCAAGGCTGTTAAGGCTTCAATATCTGTAGCTTTTAAGTCCAGCTCACTCTGTTTTATAGAAATATTATTCTCTAAGGCGTACTCAACACATTCTTTGAGTGTCCATTTTTTTTGAGCAGTTGCTGAAACTCCTAAAAGCAAAACAGCTATGATGATGATTGATTTTTTCATAATTAATACTATATGTCTCTATAATTTTTAAAGTGTTACACAAAAAAGAGTTTAATTTCTTCCTGCGTATTTTGGAGGACCTTGTAACTGGTTCCAAACCTTGATTTTATCTTCTTTTGTAATACCGTTTTTTACTTCAACAAAAATGCCATTACTTATCCCTAAATCCACTTCTTTTCTTTCAAACTCTTGATCTCCAACTTCGACTTCTACAAATGGCTTCTTGGTTTTTATATCGTACTGTACTAATGCCTCTTTAATGGCTAAAACATTTTCTGCTTTTTCTAAAATAATTGAGGCGTTTGCACTCAAACCTGCTCTTATGAATGTTTGCATAGAATCCAATTCTTTCAAAGAACCTTCAATTTCAAACTGAATAGCTCCATTTTCAGCAACACCCTTAGGCGCAATGTAATCTAAGATAGCATCGAACTTTTGATTCTCAATAGCTCCTACAGTAATTTCTAATGGTAGACCTTCTTTTATTTTTCCGACTTCACTTTCATCTACTTTTCCTTCAAAAATCATTTTTGAAATATCCGCTAAGGAAGCTATCGATGTTCCCTCATTAAAGTTATTAGCTTCAATTACCTGATTTCCCTCTTTTATAGGAACGTCTAAAACCATTCCTGATACTGTAGCACGGACTTGGGTTTGTGCTACATTGCCTAAACCAGAAGTCGTTCCTGTTTTAATAATATCATAGTTTTGTCTAGATTGTTGTAAATCTATACGTGCTTGTTGAACACGTTGTTTCGCTTGCAAATAAGTGTTATTAACTTGGTCGAAATCATTAGCAGAAACAACACCTTTATCAAACAATTGCTTTTGCCTATCAAAAAGTGCTTTTTGAGTTTTAAAGTTTATCTCGGCTGTTTCTAAAGAATTTCTATTAGAAGCAATGTTATTTTTTGCACTAGTTAAAGAAGATACGTTTGGTATGACCCTTATCTTAGCAATTAAATCTCCTTGTTTCACAAACTCTCCTGCCTCTACATAAACCTCTTCAATAACTCCAGATATGTTTGGTTTTATAAGAATTTCTTCCTCTGGAACAATACTTCCTGTTGCAACGGTGTTAACAACGATAGTTTCGGTTGATGCCGTTTGAGTTGTGAATGTAACAGGGTTTTCCTGATTTTTATCCCATAAATAATAGAGTGATATCGCAAATGCTAATACGATAACAACTAATACAACTACAGTGGTGGTTCTTTTCATGATATATATTTAGTAATAATTTTATTCTATTCTTAATGCATCTACAGGCTTCATTTTGGTAGCCCTATTTGCTGGAATTAAACCAGCTAAAAGCCCCGCTAATACTAAAATTGATAAAGCGACAACTACAACAGTCATACTTACACTAGGATTAGCAAAATTTTCTACTGGTCCAATACTATCTAAAATAGAGTTCATACCCCAAATAGCAAATGCTGCAAAAGCAACGCCCAGCATACCAGATGTTATTGTTAATATTAAACTTTCTTGAAGAATTTGACCCTTAATCATCCATGGTGTCGCTCCCAGTGCTCGTCTTACGCCAATTTCTTTAGTCCTCTCTTTTACGACGATAAGCATAATATTATTTATACCGATAACTCCAGAAGCAAGTATTAAAATACCTACAAAATAACCTACGATTGCGAGTATATTAAATAATCCATTAATACGTCCAAATGCTTCAGCACGGTCAAAATGACCTATTGCTCTATCGTCATCAGGATGTACATTTTTACGTGATTTGATGATATCGAAAACACGTTCTTTAATTGATGTAATGCTAAATCCATCTTTTGCAGTAATTGCCATCCAACCTACTCGATCACCATAATTGAATGCTTGGTTAAATGTTGTAAAAGGAATAAATACAGTATTTGCTTCTTCTTCAGAATCTCCTTGAGAATTCGTAATCTTAAATGTCCCAACAACTTTAAAATTAACTCCGTTAATTTTTATATAGCTTCCAATCACTTCTTCTCTTTTATCATAAAGCCCTTTAACAACATCTGGTCCGATAACACATATTTTACGCTTAGCTTCAATATCAGAATAGCTTAAAAAACGCCCTTCTAGAATATCCATAGGCTTTTGTTTAATAAACTCTGGATAATCTCCGTATATCTGAAACGCCCCAGTTTTTGTTCCTCTTATAACATTGTTAGCACCTTGATAACCACCAAGCGAATTTCTTGGAGATATGTATTTTAATTCTGGGATTTCAGCCCTAATAGCCTCTACATCAGATATTTTATACTGTAAACGCTTGCCTTTGGGAATCCCTTTGTAAGAAATTGAAGTTCTTTGGCTCCACATAAACATGGAGTTTGTTGCAAAATTCCCAAAATCAGATGTTACGCCATTTCTCAAACCATTAGTTAAGGCTAATAATAATACTAAAATAGTAATTCCCCAAAATACACCGAATGCGGTAAGTGCTGTCCTTACCTTATTGGCATTAAGTGCTTCTAATATTTCGTCCCAACGGTCTTTGTTAAACATCTTATTCGTCTCTCAGTGCTACTATTGGTTTAATTTTTGCAGCCCTGTATGCAGGTAAAAATCCTGCAAAAGCACCAGCAACTACTAAAATAAATACTGTGGTAATTGCTGTACTAAAATCTACTTGTGGAAATTTAATAAAAGGGCTATCTACATATGGTCCTGCAATTTCTAGGACGGCCAAGCCAGCTATTAATCCAAATAAGCCAGAAAACATAGTTACAAAAATAGCCTCTTGGAGAATCATACCTATAATTGAAGAAGGCACTGCGCCAAGGGCTTTACGAATACCAATCTCTTTAGTTCGCTCTTTTACAATAATAATCATAATATTACCTACACCAACTACACCTGCTATAATAGTTCCGATTCCAATAAACCAAAACACAGCTTTTATAGTGTCAATCAGTGAGTATATTTTTTGAGCTTCTTCTAAAGTGTTGTTTACTCGTATGGCTGCTGTATCATCAGGTGCAATTATGAGTTTTTCTTTTAAGTCCTTTTCAATTGCTTCTGTAATATTTTTTGAAACAGCTACGGCTTCATCAAAATTTTCAGACATCTTCACTGTAAACGACATATTTCTAATATTATCTCCTCCATTAAATGCTACGCGAGCAGACGTTAATGGTAGAAATACTTGACTTTCTTCGCGCTCACCGCCTGGATCAAAATAAACGCCTACAACTTTATACGGGATACCAAATATTGATATGTATTTGTCAATTGGATTTTCATTTTTAAATAGGTCTAGGCTAACTTTATTTCCAATGACTGCAACCTTTCTATTTTCGTTGACGTCAGAAAAATTAATAAATCGTCCTTTACCAATATCGGCGTTTTCTATAAACTGATTATCTGGCAAAACACCTTGCACACGGTAGTTTCCCGTTTCGTTTTTATAAGCCACTTGACCGCCCCATATACTGTAGTTTGCTGTTCGGTATTCTAAAAACTCATCGTAGTTATTAGACACCATTGCAAAATCTTCATCTTTAAGTTGAATTCGACGTCCCGGATTTAAGCCTTTGTAACCTTTTGTTGTGATACGTGTTCGTATGAAAATTTCATTTGTTGCATCTTGCTGAAATTCTGACGTTACCCCATTTTCTATTCCAGAACTAAAACCTAGTAGAATTACTAAAATAAAAATACCTGAAGCCACTGATAAGCCCGTTAAAAATGTACGGAGCTTATTTTTTCTGAGTGTTTCAAATATTTCTTGCCAGCGCTCTACATTAAACATACTGTTGTGCTCTTACTTGTTCTACTGGGCTGTCATCTATAATAACACCATCTTTAAGATTAACGATGCGTTTGGTCATGTGCGCAATATCATCTTCATGAGTAACTATTAATATAGTTTTTCCTTCGTCATTAATACCTTGAATTAAATCCATAACCTCGTAAGAAGTTCTAGTATCAAGCGCACCTGTTGGTTCATCAGCTAATAATACTTTTGGTTCGCTTGCTAATGCTCTCGCAATGGCTACACGTTGTTTTTGACCACCAGACATTTCGCTAGGTAAATGATGTGACCAGTCTGCCAAACCTACTTTTTCTAGATAATGATGGGCTTTTTCTACACGTTCTTTACGTGCCATACCACTATAAAACATTGGTAACGCAACGTTATCTACTGCTGTTTTATAATTTATAAGATTAAAAGACTGAAAAATAAAACCTAAAAACTCATTTCTGTATTTTGCCGCAACCTTTTCATTTAGATTTTTAATCGGAACACCATCAAGGATATAACTTCCTTCATCTGCTTCATCGAGCATTCCCAAAATATTGAGTAATGTAGATTTTCCTGAGCCAGAAGAGCCCATGATAGAGACCAACTCGCCTTCTTTTACGTGGAAATTTATTCCCTTCAATACGTGAAGCGAATTATTACCCATGTGGTAAGATTTGTGTAAATCTTCGATTTTAATCATAGTAAAGAAGGTTAATTCATTACAATATTACACAAAAGCATAGCTGGTATGTGCTAAGTATTTGTTAAGAATTAACATTTTGATTGATATTTATAAGACGTCTAAATACCTAATATGACACTACAAAAGTTTGTTTTTATACTTCTGGCTTTTTCTTGAAGAATTTAATGTAAACAACATACCCTATTCCAAATACCAATATATAAGGAATGGCCATTAAATAAACAATCCCATCATTAATGCCTTGGGCGGCAGATTGACCTTCTTCACTTTCCAGAACAGCACGACACATGGCACACTGAGCTTTACTCTCTAAAAAAAAGAGAAAGGAAAAAAGAAGAAAGACAATTTTACGTTTCATGTGTTTATATCTATTGTTTTTTTAAGGACACATGCAGTTCGCTATTAATCATTAATTTGGGGGATAATATGTTTAGCATGCTCGTCTTCATAATACAAATTTGTTAAGCGTAATAGGGCGAAATCATCAAATAAACCACAACACCTGTTAAGGCAACATATAACCATAACGGAAATGTGATTTTAGCAATTTTTTTGTGACGCTCTATATTATTTGTAATTGCTCTAACGTAAGTAATCAATACAAAAGGAATAATAACTATTGACAATAATATATGTGTCGTAAGAATAAAAAAGTATACATATCGCATTACACCTTCTCCTCCATATTTGGTACTATCACTAGTCATATGGTAAGCGACGTACATTACCAAAAATGAAATGGATAATGCAATAGCAGACTTCATTAAGTTTTCATGGAGTTTGCGGTTTCCTTTTTTTATCGCGATGACTGCCAAAACTAAAACAACAGCTGTTAATCCATTTATAGCTGCATAAATTGGAGGAAGGAATGTCAATGGCTCTACCAAAATTCCGAAATCTTGGAGCTTAACTCTAGATAAAATAGCCACAATAACAGGAATTACTATTGCCAATACAATTATCCATTTGTTGTATTTTTTTTCATTTTGAATATCTACTTGACTCATAATTATTCTTTTAAAAGTTTAGCAATATCTTCTTTTAAGATGCTAATTTCTTGAGGAATACCTTCATCATCTACACCTTCTTCTTCTGACACAATTCCGTTATAATATATTAATGGATTGTCTTTAGATGTTAGACGCGAACGGATATAACCTTCCTTATCTATTAAGGCAAAGTTTCCTGAATGTTCAAAACCAGTAGCGTCTTCACCTTTTGCAGCGTATAAATAGAACCCTTCGTTTGCTAGCTTGTAAATTGTCTCTTCATCTCCTGTCATTAAATGCCAGTTAGGATTTGTAATCCCATATTTTTTAGCATACGCTTTTAAAACTTCTGGAGTATCTACTTCCGGCATTATGGTAAAAGATGCCACTCCAAAATTATCTGTATAGTCTTCAAAATGATTTTGAATTTGCACCAAATTATCACTCATTCTTGGGCAAATGGTTGGGCATGTCGTAAAGAAAAATTCAACCAAATACACCTTACCTAAATAATCTTTGTTAGTAATGGTTTTGTTATTTTGATTTGTGAAACTAAAGGCTGGTACTTTACGATTTCCACCTTGACCATCTGGTATATATTCCAAGTCTGATTGATTCTTATTAATGGTTTCAATTTTTTGTGTAGTCACAATTTTACTTCGGCTTTCGTCTCTAGTAACATCAGAATTAGAGAGTCTATCTATTATTCGTGGAATAAAAATGATTCCAAAAACTAGGATAATAAATGCAATACCTACATACGAGTAATTAGTCTTCTTTGCCATAGTTTATTTCTTTAAATCGTCTGCTCTTCGTGTTGTTGAATTGAATTGCCCCTTTCGTTTTTGACGGTATTCTGTAAACAGAATACGTATATCTTCACTCATTTTATTTTTTATAATATCGACGTCAATACAGTTGTAAGCATTTAAAGAAAGAATTGGTTTTTTAGCCTCAATCTGTTTTTCAGTCCTATTATCAATTCTTCCTCGCTGATTTAAGTCTTTATCTATTACGAAAACATCATCAGTGGACAAATCATTTTTTAAGGGATTTTCAACCTTGAGACTGCTGTAAAGGCTCTTTATATCTTCTTCTGAACCATATATATAATGCCAAAATCTTAAATCCTCATAAGTAGCAATTTCTTTTTGAAGTTTTTCCGTTTCTGTTTCAGTTCCGTAAGGCATTACAAGAACCACCTGAAATTTTTTAAATCCTATAAAGGAATCATAAACCAATTCCTTTAAATTAAAAACTGCTGTTTTATTATCAATTGGAGATTTACCTAAAAATGCTAAAATTGTAATATGCTCAGAAAGCTGAATTTCTTCCTCAGATTCAGATGAAAACTTTGAGATTTCTTCGACATTTTCATTGACGATATCCAAAGGAGTATAGTTGTGTTTTGCTGGGTAAAGCATCAACAAAAAAGCCACAGGTAGGAAGAATAAAATACCGAGAACTAGATTGCGCTTAAGGTTGTTTTTCTGCATGGTACAAAAATAAAAAAGGTGGTTTAGAAAAACCACCTTTTAATATCATATTAACGCTTAAATATGTTTAAAAATCTCTTTTAATCAATGCGTCTTTTGTATTGTATACTTCAAATACGTAACCACCTTCTTGCAAAAGAATAAATATTAAATAACAGATTAAGAATACACCTGTCCAAACTACAGCTCTACGTAAGCTTGGCTTTTCGTCACGCATGTGCATGAAATCCCAAGTAATGTAATATGCTTTTACTATGGTAAGTAAAATAAATATTAGATTTAAAGGCTTCATGTATATAAAAGGAGACAAAATAATATTACCTAATGTTGCAAAGAAACCACCTTCAAAAGGAGATAACCAAGTATGCATTAAAATATCAGGCTTATAGATACCTAATACAACCTCTATTGCTGTTACTATTGTTAAGAAGATTAATACTCCCCAAATTTTTTGTGTATTGGACTTAAATTTTAAAAGTCCTCTAAATATTTCTAATTTATGTTCGTGTGCCATTTTATGTTTCTGTCTTAAATTAAACTAGGTAAAAGAAAGTAAATACAAATACCCAAACTAAATCTACAAAGTGCCAGTACAATCCAACTTTTTCAACCATTTCATAACTTCCTCTTCTCTCATAACTTCCAAGGACAACATTGAAAAATATGATGATGTTAATTACAACACCTGAGAATACATGAAAACCGTGAAAACCTGTAATAAAGAAGAAAAAATCAGCGAATAATGACGTACCATACTCGTTAACTACAAGATTTGCACCTTTAACAACTAACTTTCCATTTTCTTTTATTTGCTTTAGAGATTCTTCTCTAGATAATACTGTTTTTTCACCTTCTTCATTAATGAGCTGGCTACGTACTAATATGTTTGAATTTGCAGCTAAACCCGAATAAATTTCACTTACAGTATAATCTGGCAACGGTGCTTCATCAACAAACCACAAACCATTTTTACGCTCATGTTCTGTTCGTGCTGAAGCCTCAGTTACAGCAAAGTCATCTATTGATATGCGTTTAAATTTTTCTTCCCCATCTACAGTGACATATTCCCCAAACTGAAGAATATTGCCTCCTTTTGTTTGTACAGCACCATAATCTCCCTGTATAAATGTCGCCCATTCCCAAGCCTGAGAACCAACAAATATAGCTCCACCGATGATGGTTAAAAACATATATAAGGTTACTTTAGCTTTATTCATGTGATGACCAGCATCTACCGCTAATACCATTGTCACAGAAGACATGATAAGAATAAACGTCATAAAAGCTACATAAATCATAGGATAGTTCCCATGAAAAAAAGGAACGTGCGTAAACACTTCGTCGGCAATTGGCCACTCTCCAATAAACTTAAATCTTGAAAAACCATAAGCTGCTAAAAAACCTGAAAATGTTAAAGCATCTGAAACAATGAAAAACCACATCATTAGTTTCCCATAACTTGAGCCCATTGGTCTATTACCACCGCCCCAAGTTTTGCCTTCTGTACCAGTATTTGCTACTGTAGTATCCATATAACGTATTTAATTTTAAGATGTGACAAAAATAATCAAATTATGTATCTAAAAAAATATAAAAATAAAAAGAGACATACCCATAAAATGTCTACAAAATGCCAGAAATGTGCTGCCAATTCTATACCTAACATATTCTCTGGGGAATATTTTTGTTTCAAATGCTGATAAATAACAACTAATAAACTAATAAGAGCGCCGATTACGTGTGCGATGTGCACAACCGCAATAACATAAATAAAGGAAATAGTCACATTACTTGTTGGTCCTGTAAAGTTATAACCTTGAGCAATAAACTGGGAAAATCCTTGAAATTGATTCAAAATAAAGAAGACACCTAGAGCGAAAGTCACTAGCAAAAACATTGTCGTCTGGCTTCTATTATTCTGTATCATGGCGCGTTTGGCCAAAATCATAGTTATACTACTGATTATAATTACAAAAACTGAGATTAAAAAAGGTTGAGGCAACTCAAACTCATTTAACCAATCCTCACGCTTTCTACTCACTATAAATGCACTGGTTAAAGCAGCAAAGGTCATTATCAATGAGCCAATAGCAAACCAAAGCATCATTTTCTTGGACCGTATTTGTTTTTCTTCCTGTGTTCCTTCTGTTAAATCCATATTAACTTAAAAATTTATCAGCTACAAAAACTATTTGTAATAATGTGATATATAAAACGCTAGAGAGCATTAGCTGTTTTGCTGCTTTTGTTGTTCTTAATTTAAATAATTGTAAAGCATAGTAAAGCATAACCATACCCAATAAGAAAACAATAATTGCTCCTACGATAGACAATTTTAAATCTCCTGTAAAACCAAATACTGGTATTATCGAGGCTATAATTGTCCAAATGCTATACATAATGATTTGCACAGCGGTTCCTTTATCTGGTTTTCCTGAAGGTAGCATAAAAAAGCCTCCTTTTTTATAATCTTCGTGTAAAAACCAGCCAATAGCCCAAAAATGAGGAAACTGCCAAAAAAACTGAATCGCAAATAAAGTTCCTGGCTCAATACCAAAACCATTTCTTGCAGCTACCCAACCTAGCATAAAAGGTATGGCTCCTGGTATAGCTCCAACAAAAACTGCTATAGGCGTTTTCGTCTTTAATGGTGTGTAGATACAAGTATAAATAAATATGGAAATTGCACCATACATTGCCGTTTTAGGGTTGATGATATACAACGTTGCTACGCCAGCAAGTGTAAATAATACAGCTATAATAAAAGCGGTATTTACAGACATTCGTCCCGCGGGTATAGGTCTGTTTTTGGTGCGATCCATCAAAGCATCTAAATCTTTCTCAATAATTTGATTATAAGCATTAGAAGCCCCAACCATAAAGTAACCTCCAAAAGCGAGGAGTATTACAGTGGTGATATCAATAGATTCTGCTCCCAGAAAATAACCTGCAATAGATGAAAACACCACACTTAGGGACAAACCCATTTTAGTGATTTCCTTAAAATCTATCCAAATAGAAGCGGGAGAAACTGTTGTTTTAATCGTACTCAATACTATAAAATTATGCGAATGCAAAGATAACTTGAAAATTGCTTTTGGACAACGTAAAAGCATAGTTATTAACTAAACTTAAATGTTTTATGTAAGAATACATAATTTTGAACAACTCATTAGTCTTTAAACACAACAATAACAATCAACACATGAAACAATTATTAATTTTTCTATTAGTATTTATGACTTCAATTGGCTTTGCACAATCAAGATTTGATAGTGTAGAAATAAAGAACGGTACCAATCGCCAATCAATTTTTACCATAGCCAAACTGAAGATTTAAAAACTTAGCAGATGTATATGACAAATAGGCTTCCGCAACTGGGTAATCGTAACTATCATCCTTAAATCGCTTTCCAATTCCTCGTCTGGGAATAATTGCTGGGTCTGGACCAAAGCCTTTTAAGCGATCTACATACTCATTAAAATATTGAGCAAAACGCCCTTACATTCATAAAAAGAGGTCGTGAAATTAAGACGTTTTCCAAGTCCTGCTTGGATAAAACACCTCTCGTATTATTATATATGTAGAACCACCTTCAGAATCACTACCTCTGCCTGTAAATCTAATATTGGATCTATGATAAACCTGTAATCTTTCCATTGGACTTGCACTAAATGTTCATTCCAAAGTTAACGGCCAGTCCAAGTTTGGGTGTCTGTTGCTAGGCTTTCTTTTTCTGCGTTAATATTATATGAAAGTCACAATAAGCATACCAAAAAAAAATCCCGTCCAATTAATTTTGAACGGGATTTTTAAAATATAAATGTTCTTTTTTAGTCTTGTACTTGAAATACAATTGGTAAACCATAAGGTACTGTTACTGCTTGTCCTCTTTGTCTACCTGGTTTCATTTTAGGTAGTAATCCTATAACACGTTTTGCTTCTTTCTCTAATCCTGGATGCGGAGCTCTAGCATAAATGTTAGTTACATTTCCGCTTCTGTCTACTTTAAATCCTACACTTATACGTTGTCTTCCTGACAAACCTAAATCACCTGCTAAATCTGTATTAAACTTTTTATTAACAAACTTTGCGATTTTTTCAGACATGCATTTTTTCTTGGCATTATTTCCTTTTTGTTTTTCGCAACCTGGAAATACTGGTACGTTTTCGATAACAGCAAAAGGGACTTCTAAAATTTCCTCTACCTCTTCTACTTCAACATCCTCAACTTCAACAATTTCTGCATCTTGCTCTGTTTCTGTAGATTCTATTACAGTTTCTTCAACTTCCTCTTCATCTTCAACCACTTCAATAACTTCTGGTGCTGGTGGTGGTGGTGGCGGTGGTGGCGGTGGCGTTACTAATTGTTCAGTAATCGGCACTTCTTCTTCTAACTCGTCATCTAGGTTTAAACCATCTAGTGCGATATCACTCTTGTCATACGTTTTGTAATTAATCGCTAAATTAGTTACAAGCAACATCAGTACTAGACCAACAGCAAAGTAAATTGAGCTGTTACGTCTAACATCTGATTGTGGATTCTTTTTAGGTTCCATAATTTTTTTGTTCTAAGTTGCTAATTTAATTAATAAATTATTAAAAAAACAAGGTATAATATTATTTTAACTTAAGATTTTTATAATAAAACACAATAATCGTACCAACAGCTACACCAATACAATTGGCTAACAAATCTAAATTATCATATTCTCGGAGCGGATTTAAAATTTCTTGAATGATCTCTAAGATAACACCGAAAGTTAATGTTGTTGTAAAACTTATAAGAATTGCTTTTTTATATTTTGCTTTTAAAGCAAAAAAACCCCAGACTAATGCCAACAGTACGTAAGCACCAAAATGAAAGATTTTATCTTGAAACTCAAGATATTCTTTTACTAAAAGCTTTTCAGGATTTGCTAATGTAATATACAACAGAAAAAGCGTGTAGCCTATTGCAGTAAAAAGATAAAACTGACGCTTTTTAAGCACCTACTAAGGCTTTGTAATCTTCCGCGGACATTAAATCTGCTAATTGACTTTCATCTGAAAACTTAATCTTAATCATCCAGCCAGCACCATAAGGGTCTGTATTTACAGATTCAGGTTCGTCTTCAAGTGCTTCATTAAATTCAATAATTTCTCCACTTAAGGGTAAAAATAAATCAGAAACCGTTTTAACAGCTTCGACTGTTCCAAAAACCTCCTCAGCCTCTAGGGTTTCGTCAAGAGTTTCGACTTCGACATAAACGATATCCCCAAGTTCACCTTGGGCAAAATCTGTAATACCTACCGTTGCCGTATCACCTTCTACCTTGACCCATTCGTGGTCTTTAGTATATTTTAAATCTGCAGGAATATTCATAGTGCGCTAAATTTTAAATGCTGAGCAAATGTAATTTTTTAAAAGCCGATTTTCAAAATTAATTTCCAAAATTATAACGTAAAGTAAATCCTGACCTAACAGATGTTTGTGGGAATGATGTAGAAATTGCAAAATCTGAAAACGAATAATCAAAGAAGAATATTCCTGTAATGTTTCTATTCAAGTCGTATTGCGCATTAAGTTTAGCGCCCCAAATGGTTTGGCCTGCTGTTATTTGATTGTTTTCTAAATCTAAATATCTAATAATAGTTAAGTTATCTCTCACGTTGGCATCTAGTGTAATATTAAGGTCACTATTTACATTTCCATTTCTATTACCGCTTAATTTTTTAAAGAGTCTTACATTTTTAATTCTATAACCCAATCCTAAAGTATATTCTTTACTCTGCTCCTCGGTCATTAAATTATTATCAAAGCTTAATAATAAAAGACGACTTGTTCTCATCTCTGCAGTAACTTGTAAGGAGTTTTTCATTGTGGCCTCTATGCGAAATAATGGACTAAAAGATTCTTCTAAATTAATACTGCTAAATAATTTTTCTGATTTATAATTACCTCCTTGATCTATAACATCTTGATTTTGACTCTCAAATTCAACACCTGGTTGAAATAAACTTGGGTCATAATCTAAGTTAGTTCTAAACTGATTGATGCTATAGGTAGAACGGTACCCGTGTTGCAGCGAAAAACGCTTAAAGTTTTTTCTAAACCAAGGTAGTTTCATTAATCCAGTATACTTTAATTGCCAGTTAGGAATAGGAATATCTCTAAATGCTCCTAAACTTACACTCTCTGGATTAGAGCCATGATATGCTGATAAAAAGGCTGGTAATAATACTTTTTGACTGTTTTTACCATAACCTTCAGGAAAGCCCTCAGTATCTAAATTATCTGTATTATTAATATCAACTCCATCTTGTAAAGCTAATCTACGAGCAATTATTATTCTATTTGCTTTAAAATCATCAAAAGTTGCGGATTGGTTGGCATCACTTTTTCCAAATGCAGTACCAATCAAAGATGTAGTTATATTAAAATTACCAAAAGAGTTTGGGGTTAAACTTCTGTAATCTAAAACACCATCTGTACCTAATTCTCCCTGGGCATCTAAAAAGTCTTCAACCCTAAAGTTTTCAGTAAAGTTTTCTTGATAATTTCGTGACCCTATTAAATCAATTTTTAAATCACGCATAGGCTCTAATGCCGCTGTAAAATCTAAACGTGTATCTGTATTCTCTGTATATTGCTGGTTGAACTCTGGAAAAAGTGTTAACCACCCATTTCGTGCTACGGTTTGCCTAATATCTCTTTGGCTACCAAATGTGTAACCCAATGTAGGCTTGAGTGTTCCAATAAATCCTGGTGTATTGATATAACCTGGTAAAAACGTTCCGTTGTTTTCAACGTAATTAACGTTAATACGCTTTACCATAGTCAGAATATCTAAAAATGTATTTCCAATTTTTCTACCTGCGCTTTTCTTTTTAGGTGAACTATTTTGTCGTGTATTGTTTCTTGTGCTTCCTGAAGTTCTTCTAGATCTATTTCGGTTAGGCGTATTGGCTTTTTTTATACCTAATTCTTTATACAACGCCTCCATATTCAAGGTTGTATTTAGCGTATGCGCGTTGGAGTTTTGTATGGTATTCCCTAAGTTAAACGTACCCTGTAAATCACCGTTGTTATCACGCTGCTCAAAATTAAGGTTAATGTCAGAACCCTTTTGCCATTGAAAATTACTATTGTAAGTATATGTTGACTGTAAGAAACTTAAAATTGGAATTTTATCAAACGGTAAGTTGTAATTAACTAAAAGTTGCTGGTTTTGAATATTTGGATCACCAAAATCGAAGAATCCATCCCAAACATCCAACTCTGGGTCTTGACGTCCATTTAATCTATCATCTATAAAATAATTACGGACAATATTATTGTTGTTTGCCGTATAATTAATACTTAAATTATCACTAAGGTTGTAATTGATTGCATACTGAAAATCAAAAGTGTAGTTACGTCTAAATACTTCTTCAATACCAATATTATTTCCTGCAAGTGCGACTTCTCTAAATTTCTGACTATTAAAATCTCTATTAATATCTGTATTTATTGAAAAGTTTGTTGGCAATAGATTAAGATTAAAATCCTTAAAAATCTTCCAATATTTTCCTGTAAAAAGGGAATCATTCTTTTTAAATGGCTCTATCTTTTTAGGTTGAAACGTATGCGTATAGTTGGCACCAACTCTAATATTTTGTTGTAAGGAACGCTCAATTTCAAAATCGCGACGCTGAATCTTGTTATTAGAGTAATTTAATGTAAAATTCTCAATATCGTAAAAACGAGCTGGCTTGTCTCCTGTTCGTTGTTTTTTGACGCCTATAAAATTAATACTTCGCCTTTTGGTATAAGTTTCAGATTGACGCTCTATTTCTTCAGCTTCAGCCGAAGACTCAGCTGCATTAATACGAGACTCTAAAGTTAAATCGTTGTAAAACGCATCAAACTGTGGTTTAATTGTTTCTTCAGCTTGCGAGTAACTCAATGGTAAATTAATACCCCACTTTTTTGGTAATAACTGTCCTAGTTTTACATTGGTAATAACATCGTAACCAATGACGTCTTCTCGGCTTCGCTCGTTAGGACTTTGCTCTATACCTCCAAAACCAACTGTACTTCGATTACCTGAAGCACTTATTGTTGCAAAATCTGCAAGATTAGTATCCATGGCCATAATAGCTGCCCAACCGCCTTCATTTTCTAAGTCAGACATACGTAACTCATTAAACCAGACCTCGCCACAAGCTGATGTTCTATTTTTACCAGAGTGCTTTAAACCCACCATTAGCACCCTAACATTACCAAAGTTTGGATTTCCTTTTATGGCAACACGCGTATTTTCTATTCCAAATGTACCGTTTCCATCCTCATCTTCTGGAAATTCTAAGGCGGGTGTCTCACTCAACTCACCATCAATAACATCATAATATGTTGGGTTCTCGTTTGCTAGGGTTTGATTGGAAATCCCTCTAGATTTTATTTCCTGCAAAAACTCTAAAGGAATATTTATTTCATTGTCTTCTGGCCAAATAGTACGTTCTAATGATACCGCATCTGTAATTAATTCGCTGTTCTTAAGTGGAATTTCTACTTGGTAGAAATTTTCTGTAAAATCGTTACCTAATCTAATAAATGCCACTAGCTCGTCATCTTCTAAACTTTGATTTTCTTGAGGTTGTGCATGTAAGAACATTCTTAGTTTTTTATACTGCCGCATGTCTAAGTTAACATTCTTGAAAACGCCTTGGGAGTCTGTATCTACTAAATCACAGGCTTCTAAAACTAATGATTGCTCATTTTGACGAACAACATTATTATTGTTATTTAATTCTTCACGTCTTACACCTGGCGGAATCACATAGTTGCCATCATTTTCTTGAATACCTATAATTGCAACATTAAACTCTGCGTCGGGACTATCATTGGTAGTGTCTGTATCCAAATCTTGAGTAAAACGTCTCCAATCACTACGTACCAAATCTAAACTAGCAAAACGCATAACCGTATTTTGGGTAAACTCGGTTAAATACAGCCTTGCAAAACGTACCGAACGAATGTCTGTAATACCACCTACAGCATTTGTTGGCTCTGAAATAGGAAGTCTAAACTGATACCAGGTGACATCTCTGGTTGAGCCATTTGGCAATGTAACAGAAGCTACTTTTACATCATTAATTCTAGGGTTATTAGCATTAAGAGTGTTTGGAGTTATATCTACTTCATATTCAAAATAACTATCTATGGTGTTCATCGTGTTGTCACGATTAATATCTTCTACATCTGGTTGTGTTGTGTTTCCTCTGTTGGTTTGAGAAAATTCTTCAGGAGTATTGCCTTCAAAACCATTGTACTGGCGGTAACGCTCAAAAATATTACCATCAGTATTTAAAAAGTATCTGTAGTTATCTAATGATGGATCAGGTCCATAATCCCCACCAAATGGCTGGCCCAAACCTGTTAAAGTATCTAAAAATCCCTGCTCTTCTGCATCATCATAGCCATCGTAACCAACATCTTGATTGATTCGTTCTTGTCCTGTAGTGCCAAACGTATAAATCAATGACTGATTTTGTGGTACAGCATAAGGTGTTTGCAAGTTTATATTTTGAAGAAAATCAATATTTCCATCTTCTGGCAAACCGTTTTCAAACTGTTTTTTTCCATCTTTTAAAACGTCTTCAGAAATATTACCAAGGTTAACAGTTAACTTACCTCCTTGATTTGTTGAGTCATCTAAAAATGGATCCTGTACCCAAAACTCAATATATTCTACATTGGCTTGTTCAAAATCTGTCGTTGTGATTTGTCTTGTAATTCCTGCCCAACTGTCATTGGGGTTTAAAGGTTGGTTATTTGATGCAGATGGGTCAAAGTTATAAGGGCCACGTTCAGTTGGATAGTACACTAAGTCTAGTGTATTAATTACTGCTTGCTGCCCTTGTATCAAATCTATTTCAGGAAAAATTTCACGAATAAAAACACGTCGTGTGTATAAGTCAGAAACATCTTCGTCTGTAATTTCACTTGGTCGTTGCGGTCCGTAGAATATAGGGTCAATGGTATACCAATTTAAAAACGCACGATCAAAACCATTTTGAATTCCTGGGTCATCCTCATTTCCTTGCGCGTAAACACGACCAAGGTTTCGAGGCCTACTTGAAAGGCTCCAAACTAACGGTGATAATAAATCTATATTACCTTGTGTCCCTTCAAAATCGTCTATGTATGCAGTTGCTTCGCCATTAAAATCAGTTCCTTTTGGTGCTCCTGGAGCGAGATAAGCAAACTCTCCTCTAATAGAAAAATTTGAAGGTGCATCTGTATCTATATTTGGAAGCTTGTTGACAAGCCTTGTTAAGAACGGTACTTCGGTAGCATAATTTCCATTCATGCCAAAGATTGTATTATTGATTGGCTCCGAGTCAAAATTAGCTTTTTGGGTTATTGGGCGTTCATTTAAATTTAAAAGTGTAGCACCCAATAAAAAGTCTTCATTAAATTGATGCTCAACATTTACACCTGTAAATCGTCTTGTTTGTTGACCAAATAATGCATTGTTTTCTACATCTACATTTATAGGTGTATTTGACGCTTTTAGTGACTCGTCTAAAATTTCAACACGGGCTGCAGGATAATTGACAACGTAATCTATACCTTCAACCAATAACTGTCCGTTTGCTGTAACTCTTACCGAACCTCTTGCTGCATTAAATGGAATAGGTATTCCGCCACTCCCACTACTTTTAAATCGTCCTTTGATTTGAAATTTATTTTTCTCAGCAGCATCTAACGCTTGTGTCTTGGTACTCTTATACAATAAATCGTAGACGTACTTTTCTTGATTGGGGTTATATGTTGCTGTGTTTTCATAATCTTCTGTCAGATCATTTGGATCATCCAAAACATCGAATAAATAATTACCAAAAGGCTGAACCTTAGTGAAAATAATTTTACCGTTTTGAACCAATACGGTTTGACCTGGTACAAAATCAAAAAAACCGTCACCGCCTTCTTGCGGATCGCCATTAAAGTTTAATCGGTCTAGATGAAATAAGCGTATGAGTGCTGTATCCTCAATTTCAGAATCATCACCTGATATAAATGTGTTATTATCGTAGAGCTGTGCAAAAGGTACAGGCACACCGTTAACTTCAGCTGGCGTAATATAGTTTAAGGGCGATGCTTCTGTATAGAATATGTTTAACCTAAAATCTTCTTGAGACAGTTGAAAAGCACCAGTATCATAGATATTCTTCATCATTAAATCCCAAATAGGCTCTTCAACAGCCGTTATAGCACTCTTTAACATTTTGAGTATTAAGCTCTGATTGTTTACTATTTGATTTCCATTAGTACCATCTACAACATTTGTTGCATCGACACCATCATTAGCAAACTCACCTACTTGAAATACTTCTCCCCCAACTGTATATTGAAACGCTACGGCTAATACTTCGTCATTGAGTAATCGTTGATTTAGTGAAATATATCCCAATTGGGTGTTCAAGGTATATTCTTGTCCTTGATTAAGCTTACGTGCACTTTCTAGAATACCATAATCAAACCCTTCATTCACTTGCACTCCAATGCCATTTTGCACATTAGTAATATCACGAACATTGTCATTAAGTAGTGAACCCGCACCACCAACATTAGTAGGATCAAAATCGTTGTTGGAATCATCAGGAAAACTTGTACTTGGTACATTCACAAATCCTCCTGGAGGATTATCTAAACCTATACGATCTGCTTCCCCTAAATCTTGAAACGCAACCACATTTCTAACATTCTGTGTTTGATTGTTTCTGTTAGTTACCCAAACCTCTATTCTTGTAATTTGGATATTATTATTGAGATAAGGATAAGTTAGCATAGCCCTATCGTAATTCTGCTCGAAATATTGAGCTAAAAAGAAGTGACGATTTTCATCGTAATCTCTTGCAAAAAACTCAAATTCCTCGAGAGTTCCTCCACCTTGAGCCGTCACAGAACGAGACTCAGATTGTTGTTCTGAAAAAACTGCTGTAACCGTAGTTTTACCAAACTGTAATTGTGTTTTTACCCCGAACAAACTTTGCGCTCCCGTAATTAGAGAACTATTGAGTGGCATGTTAACGTTCCCTATTTCAATTTTTTGAATGATATCGTCCTCTGTTGGCGTGTATTCTAACTTTACTAAATTCTGAAAATCGAACGTACGTTCTGTATCATATTGCGCATTAACCTGAAGCCTTGTCCCAACTGTACCTGTTAAACTCATACTGATACGCTGATCGAAATCAAATGTAAAATTACTTCGATTACGTGGTGTAAATGTTGGGTTATCTTGTCGTGAAAATAAAACGCCCAAATCAACATCTACAGAACCTTGCGGAATTACAGAAATCTCATCTCCCCCAAAGAGTGTCGAAAAGAATCCTGGATTAAGATAGAAACTTGGCAATAAATTTTTCTGAGCATCTTCGGTTCCTTCTTTCTGTCCAGCAGCCGCGTCAATCTGTTCTTTGTAATAGGCATTTAAACGTTCGCGTTGAACTAACTTCTTAAATTCCGCAGGTGTTAAAATTAATGGATAGTTAATATTGAATCCACCTATTTTTTCATTATAAATGTATCTGTCTAATACAGGATCGTAAGTGTATTTTGACTCAATACTGCCTAGCTTAGGTAATTTAATATCTCCGAAAGTAACCGTAGTTTTGGTTGAATCTGTTTGTGTAGGATTGGTCTGAGCGTAAACCACTAGAATGCTCAAAAATCCTAATAAAAATAGGACCCATTTTAATTCTCCCAAGAAAAAAGATTTTTTAGCGGTGGTTGTATTCAAAAGAATTATAAGTTTTTTAAGGCGTCTTTAATTAATGTTTCTACATTAGCATCTGGTTGTTGCGATACTAATTTTTCAATAACTTTTTCGGATTGTTTTTTATTAAATCCTAAAACCTCTAATGCTGATAACGCTTCACTTTTATTCGTATTGTTTTGTGATAAAGAAACTTCATCAATTCCATACACCTTTAACACCTTATCTTTTAAGTCTAAAATAATGCGCTGGGCTGTTTTTGCTCCTATACCTTTGACAGACTGAATAATAGGCACATCTCCTGATGCTATCGCGTCTTTTACTTGTTCTGGATTTAATGAAGACAACATAGTACGTGCCGTACTGGAACCAACACCACTTACAGATAAGAGTAACTTAAAGATTTCACGCTCAGTTTTTGTTGAGAACCCATACAAGGTGTGTGAATCTTCCTTAACTTGAAGATGGGTGTATAATCGCAAATGTTCTTTGTCTGGAATTTGTCCGAAAGTATGTAATGAAATATTAAGCAAATAGCCCACACCATTACAGTCTATAACTACATCTGTTGGATTCTTCTCAACAAGCTTTCCCTCTATGTGTGTAATCATGTAGTTAAAAAAAAGTTAATGCCTCAAATATAATATAATTATTGAGACAAAAAAGCCCTTATAACTCACTATTACGTCAACTATTTTTGTTTACGTTTTTCGCACTCTTGAGCATCGATTACAGCAATAGCCGTCATATTCACGATTTCATCTACACTTGCATCGAGTTGAAGGATATGTACAGGTTTTTTAAGTCCCATCATGATTGGCCCAATAGACTCTGCTTTATTAAGCTCTTTTAGCAATTTATAGGTAATGTTTGCAGACTCTAAGTTTGGAAAAATGAGCGTATTCACTTTATGCCCCGCAAGTTTAGAAAATGGGAAAATATCCTGAAGCATTTCGGAATTTAAGGCAAAATCCGTTTGCAATTCTCCATCAACAATCATATCAGGGTTACTTCGATGTAAATACCTCACGGCATCTCTTACTTTTTTGGTCCTTTCATTATCCGAAGACCCAAAATTCGCATACGATACCATAGCAATTACGGGCTCTATACCAAACATCTTTGCAGCACGAGATGTCATTTGTGCAATTTTAGCCAAGTCTTTGGCAGATGGGTCTATATTTATGGCTGTATCACTCAAAAACATAGGACCGCGTTGTGTCATCATTATGTTGGTAGTTGCAATACGGGTAACACCTTTACCCATTCCTATAAGTTCTAACATTGGTTTTACAACGCTTGGGTAACTTCTAGAATATCCTGAAATTAATGCGTCTGCATCACCTTCATTTACCATCATTGCTGCAAAATAATTACGCTCACGCATAATTTTTCCTGCTGAATATTTTGTGACACCGTTGCGCTGATGTTGTTTCCAATAGGCATCTGCATACTTATCTTTTCTACCTGATTCTTCGTCAGATTTTGGGTCAATGATTAAAACATCAGCATCTTCGAATTCGATTTCTTTCATCAATTCTAAAATGGTGTCTTTTCGACCTAAAAGAATTGGTATGGCTACTCCTTCTTCGTATACAATCTGTGCAGCTTTCAATACATCTAATTGGTCTGCCTCTGCAAATACAACACGTTTTGGGTTTGTTCTAGCGCGATTTAATAGTAATCGAACAAGCTTATTATCTGAACCTAATCGTTCTAACAAACTGTTTTTATATTTTTCCCAATCTTCAATTGGTTCTTTTGCAATACCGCTTTCCATAGCAGCTTTAGCTACAGCTGGTGGCACCTCAGCAATTAACCTTGGGTCAAATGGCTTAGGAATAATATAATCCCTACCAAAAGTTAATCGTGTTTCGCCATATGCGATATTCACTTGTTCAGGAACAGGCTCTTTGGTTAGATTTGATAGTGCTTTAACTGCTGCCATTTTCATGGCTTCATTAATTTTTGTTGCTCTCACATCTAGCGCTCCTCTAAAAATAAAAGGAAAACCTAAAACATTATTTACCTGATTTGGATGGTCGCTACGACCTGTTGCCATAATAATATCATCCCTTGTATCTATGGCCAATTGATAACTTATCTCTGGGTCTGGGTTTGCCATAGCGAAAACAATAGGATTATCCGTCATTGTTTTTAACATAGCTGGCGTGACAATATCTGCCATAGATAAGCCTACAAATACATCGGCATCTACCATTGCCTCATCGAGCGTGTCTATATTTCTATTTGTAGCAAACTCTGCTTTTTGGCTTGTTAAATTATCTCTGTCTTTTCTAATAACGCCTTTACTATCAAGCATAACAATATTCTCACGCTTAGCGCCAAAAGCTTGGTATAAACGTGTACAAGAGATAGCCGCTGCACCTGCACCACTAACAACAATTTTAACATCTTCTATGTTTTTTTCGGCAAGCTCTAAAGCATTTAATAATGCTGCTGCAGAAATAATTGCTGTTCCATGTTGGTCATCATGCATTACAGGAATATCTAATTCCTCTTTTAATCGGCGTTCGATTTCAAAAGCTTCTGGAGCTTTAATATCTTCTAAATTTATCCCACCAAAAGTTGGTGCAATATTCTTAACAGTTTCTATGAACTCATCAACATTTTCAGTATCTACTTCAATATCAAAAACATCAATATCTGCAAATATTTTAAAAAGTAATCCTTTACCTTCCATGACAGGTTTAGAAGCCTCGGGACCTATATTACCTAAGCCTAAAACAGCTGTTCCGTTAGAGATTACGGCGACTAAGTTGCCTTTTGTAGTGTACTTGTATACGTTTTCTTTATCTCTATCAATTTCTAAACAGGGTTCTGCAACACCTGGAGAATATGCCAAAGACAAGTCACGCTGTGATGCGTATTTTTTTGTTGGGACAACTTTTATTTTACCTGGAGTCGGCTTGGCATGATATACTAATGCTTCGCGTCTTTTGCTTTGCTTACTCATAATTTAAAACTAAATTAAGTTACAAAGATACAGATTGTAAGTGGGTCTATAAAAGTTGGAAGATTTAGATTTTAAACATTTTTTGGTGTTGGGTATTGTCTTTAAAGCTTTCAATTTTCATTGTAACACAGTCCGAATGTCATTCCGACCGTAGTGGAGGAATCTTACCGGTAAAAAGGAGTGTATGACATTTGACTTGACTACATTTAAGATTTCTCCATTACGCCTATGGCTCCAGTCGAAATGACAGAACGTTAAAATGATGTTTAGTTTATTAACTCTTAACTTTAATTCTTGTCATTCCGACCATAGTGGAGGAATCTTAATGATGAACTAGTGTTCGAAACTTGATTCTGCTGAATCTGAGATTTCTCCATTACGCCTATGGCTTCAGTCGAAATGACAGAACGTTAAAATCACGTTTAATTTATTAACTCTTAACTTTAATTCTTGTCATTCCGACGGAGGTCATTGAGCCTGTCGAAATGCAGCGGAGGAATCTTTAGATGCAACATCGTTAAACCGTAAGGTTCAACGGAGCCAAATCTCAAACTGCATCATTAAGAAACTTCAAAGTTGGATTAAACGATTTAATAAGCTTATCTTTTTTTTCTCGACGCCATCTTTTTAACTGTTTCTCTCTAGCAATAGCATCTTCAACATCAAAAAAATGCTCATAATAAACCAAGTACTTAAATCTATATTTATGTGTAAAACTCTTCGAGTAGGGTTCTGGATTGTTATGATAGTAGAGTCTGTCTTTTAAGTTATTGGTCATACCAACATACAATACAGTTTTAGCTTTATTAGTTACAAAATAGACATAATAATTATGTTGGGCTTGGACTTTTACCATAGCAAAGGTTTTCTGGAACATTATCAAATATACTCATTAAGGTGTTACAAAAAATTGAGATTCTAGATGAGATTTTGCAACGAAACCTGAGATTTCTCCTTTACGCCTATGGGCTTCAGTCGAAATGACAGTAGGACTTGGAATGGTAATTTAGTATAAAAATTAATCACTAATGTCATTCCGACCGTAGTGGAGGAATCTTAATGATGAACTAGTGTTCGAAACTTGATTCTGCTGAATTTGAGATTTTTTGGTATTATGAGATATAATATTATAACTCATTTTTCAAAATCTTAAGTTCTAATCCTTAATTTTCAAAAACCTGATATTTCGTTGTAAACCCGAAAACTTAGTTCGTTTTACAGCAGATTTTTTAAAGACTTTTCTAAACGTGTCTTCAGTGATGTCTTCCCAATCTTTTTTTGACATAGATAAGAGTTCAGGATGTGGATTAAACAATGGCTCATTATGGGATTTGCTAAAGCGATTCCATGGGCAAACATCTTGGCAAACATCACAGCCAAACATCCAATCGTCAAATTTTCCTTTAAATTCTGAAGGGATATTTTCTTTTAATTCTATTGTAAAATAGGAGATACATTTGCTACCATCTACAACATAAGGTGCTGTAATCGCTTGCGTTGGGCATGCGTCTATACATGCAGTGCATGAGCCACAATGGTCTGTGACGGGTGTGTCGTAATCAAGTTCTAGATCTATGATGAGCTCTGCGATAAAATAAAAAGAGCCTACTTTTTGAGTGAGTAAGTTACTGTGTTTTCCTATCCAACCTAAACCAGATTTTGCTGCCCAAGCCTTATCCAAAACGGGTGCCGAATCTACAAAAGCGCGTCCGTTGACTTCTCCTATTTCATCTTGAATAGTGTGCAAGAGTTCTTTTAGCTTGTCCTTAATCACAAAATGGTAATCGGTGCCGTAAGCGTACTTAGATAGCTTATAACTATTTGCTGTTTGCTCTTGGTTCGGAAAATAATTCAATACTAAAGAGACGACACTTTTTGAGCCTTCTACCAATAATGTTGGGTCGAGGCGTTTATCGAAATGGTTTTCCATGTAACGCATTTTGCCGTGCATATTCTTATTGAGCCAAGCTTCTAATCGGGGGGCTTCTTCTTCTAAAAATTCTGCCTTACTGATACCACAAGACAAAAAACCGAGGCGTTTGGCTTCAGTTTTAATAAGTGCTGTGTATCTGGCTTTGTTGTTAATCATGATGAGATTCTTCGCTTGCATTTCGACTGTGCTTAATGTGCAGCTCAGAATAACATTTAAACTTTTAAAAAAGTCCTCCTTGCGTTGGCCCTTTAATTTTTCCTAAGTGTTTATAAGCTTGCTCTGTAACTTCTCGTCCTCGTGGCGTACGCATTATAAATCCTTGTTGGATTAAAAATGGCTCATATACTTCTTCGATAGTTTCTGAACTTTCACTTACAGCTGTTGCTAAAGTTGTTATGCCTACCGGTCCACCTTTAAATTTCTCAATAATCGTAGTTAATATTTTATTGTCCATTTCATCCAAACCATGTGCATCTACGTTTAGTGCTTCTAATGCAAATTTTGATATATTGATATCGATATTTCCGTTACCTTTTATCTGGGCAAAATCACGAACACGTCTTAAAAGTGCATTTGCAATTCGTGGTGTACCACGACTACGACCAGCAATTTCAATTGCAGCCTCCATTGTTATAGGCATATTCAATATCTGAGCACTTCGCTGAACAATTGTTGTTAGCAATTCTGTTTTATAATACTGAAGCCTACTACTTATTCCAAAACGTGCACGCATTGGTGCGGTTAATAGTCCAGAGCGTGTAGTTGCGCCAACCAATGTAAATGGAGCTAAATTGATTTGAACGGTTCTAGCATTTGGTCCAGATTCAATCATGATATCAATCTTATAATCTTCCATTGCAGAGTATAAATACTCTTCAACAATTGGACTTAAACGGTGAATTTCATCTATAAATAAAACATCACGCTCGTCAAGATTTGTCAATAATCCTGCTAAATCTCCTGGTTTATCTAAGACTGGTCCTGAGGTAACCTTAATACCAGCGCTTAACTCATTAGCCAAAATATGTGCTAAAGTCGTCTTACCTAAACCTGGAGGTCCATGAAATAAAGTGTGATCTAAAGCCTCATCTCTGAGGTTAGCCGCCTGAACAAAAATCTGAAGATTTTCTAACACCTTATCTTGACCTGTAAAATCATCAAAGGAGAGTGGTCTCAATTTCTTTTCGACATCAAGTTCTTCTGGTGAAAAATTTTCGTTTGTTGGATCTAAATTTTCGTTCATATTAAAACAAATATAAAGAAAAAGCCTTTCTAAATTAGAAAGGCTTTGTATATAAGTTATTAGAAGAATTTAATGTTGCAATTCTTCTTCACCGTCTTTCATTGGTACGTTTTGTGGCACATAATCTTCGTCATGCCCTGGCTTACTGTAATCGTAAGGCCATCTATAAACCGTTGGTAATTCTCCAGGCCAGTTGCCATGAATGTGTTTCACGGGTGCTGTCCATTCTAGAGTATTGGATTTCCAAGGATTTTTTTCAGACTTCTTACCGTAGAAAATGCTGCTCACGAAATTATATAGAAATACTAATTGAGCAGCTCCAGCTACCAGTGCAAATACGGTAATCACTGCTTGTGCATTTGTAGTATCATCGAATAATGGAAAATTTGAGTTAGTATAATAACGTCTTGGTAGGCCTGCCATACCTATAAAGTGCATTGGAAAGAAAACCCCATAAGCACATATTGCTGTTACCCAAAAGTGTATATAACCTAAGTTTTTATTCATCATTCTTCCAAACATTCTTGGGAACCAATGATATACTCCTGCAAATACACCATATAAGGCAGATATACCCATAACTAAGTGAAAATGCGCAACTACAAAATACGTATCATGTAGGTTAATATCTAATGCACTGTCGCCAAGAATAATACCTGTTAATCCACCTGTTATAAACGTTGACACCAAGCCTATTGAAAACAGCATAGCTGGATTCATTTGTAAGTTACCTTTCCATAATGTGGTTATATAATTAAAGGCTTTCACCGCTGACGGTATTGCAATTAATAAAGTTGTAAATGTGAATACAGACCCCAAGAATGGATTCATCCCCGAAATAAACATATGGTGACCCCATACTATAGTAGATAAGAATGCAATTGCTAAAATGGAAGCAACCATTGCTCGATAACCAAATATTGGTTTACGAGAATTTGTTGAAATTATTTCAGAAGTGATTCCCAAAGCTGGTAATAATACAATGTAAACTTCAGGGTGACCTAAGAACCAGAATAAGTGTTCAAATAAAACCGGTGAACCACCTTGATAGTGTAATACTTCGCCTTGAATAAAAATATCTGATAAGAAGAATGACGTTCCAAAACTTCTATCCATTATCAATAATAATGCTGCTGACAATAACACAGGGAATGAAATAACACCAATAATAGCTGTTACAAAAAAGGCCCAAATAGTTAATGGTAAGCGTGTCATTGACATCCCTTTTGCTCGTAAATTTAATACAGTCACAATATAATTTAATGACCCCAATAAAGAGGATGCAATAAATATAGCCATTGATACTAACCATAAAGTCATACCTGCACCTGAACCACCTTGTGCCATTGGCAAAGCAGATAGTGGAGGATAAATCGTCCAACCTGCTGCTGCTGGTCCAGCTTCAACAAAGAAAGAAAGTATCATGATAACACATGATAAAAAGAATAACCAATACGATACCATATTAAGAAATCCTGAGGCCATGTCTCTAGCTCCAATCTGTAATGGAATTAACAAATTACTAAATGTACCGCTCAGACCTGCTGTTAGTACAAAAAATACCATTATTGTACCATGAATGGTTACTAAGGCTAAATAAATATCTGCATCCATAACACCACCTGGTGCCCATTTACCTAATAATGCTTCAAATAATACGTTTGGCTGCTCTGGCCATGCAATCTGCAGACGTATCATCATAGACATCATAATACCTATGATACCCATTATAATTACACCAGTAATTAAATACTGCTTAGCAATCATTTTATGATCTTGACTAAATATGTATTTAGTCACAAAAGTTTCTTTGTGATGATGTACGTCGTGGTCGTCGTGAACGTTTGTTTCTGCTGTTGTTGACATAATCTCTTTTCTTTTTCTTAAAACAATTTTTTTACTAATTTAATGAATTTCCGAAAGTTTTTTGTTCTTTCATCCACGCATCAAATTCTTCTTGCGTTTCTACTACTATCTTCATTTGCATGTTATAGTGAGATTTTCCGCATATTTTATTACAAAGTAATAAATAATCAAATTCGTAAGTTAAATCCTGACCAGAGGCTTCTATCTCGACTTTACGTTCTAGACGTAATGCGTTAATATTAGCAACTTTTTCTTGCATATCTGGATTTTGACGCATTTCTGATGTAGTTACCGTTGGTGTAAAAGCAAATTGGGTAACCATACCAGGGACACAATTCATTTGGGCTCTAAAATGGGGCATATAAGCAGAATGCAATACATCTTGTGATCGCATCTTAAATAAAACTGGTCTTCCCTTTGGTAAGTGCAATTCTGTAACGATAACATCATCTTGTGCGTTTGGATCATCTTCATCTACACCAAGTATATTGGCTTTATCGATATCAATCAATCTAACATTAGCCTTACCTAGTACATTATCGTCTCCGCCATATCTTGCTTTCCAGTTGAATTGCTGAGCGTATAACTCAACAACCATTGGATCTTCACTCTCGTCTAAATTCATAATATCATTCCAAGTAAATAATCCAGAGATAATTAAACCCGCTAAAACAATTACAGGAATTACTGTCCAGATAAATTCAAGCGTATTATTGTCTGCATAAAACAGAGCCTTACGCCCTTTTTCACCTTTGTATTTATAAGCAAAGTAATGCAATAAAAATTGTGTTACTGTTTGCACAAAAAAGATGACAACCATAGAGATAATCATTAAATTATCAATACCAGGTCCATGCTCTGAAGCAGAGTTTGATGTTAATGGCAAATCTCCTAAATAAACAAAACTAGCTATAGTAATGGCGTATATGAAAATCAAAAAACCTATCATCATATAACCATTAAAACGGTTGTCCTTATCGGTGGCTATTTGCGAATTAGACGCACCTACTTGTGCTAAATCAAAAATCTTAACCATTTGCCACATGGCAACGGCTACAAATAGTACTATTACAAATATTAACAAAGTTGTCATTATCTTATCAGTTCTAAATATTTAATTAATAATGAAAGTTTTCACTCTCCTTAAGGAAAGGGTTTCCTTTAGCCAATAGTGGTGCCTTGCTTAATGCAGTAAACACAACAAACAAGAATATTCCCGCAAATAGGCATATCGCTCCAATCTCTGGTGCTCCTATATACCATCTATCACCTACTGTTGCAGGCATAATCATATTGAATACATCTAGGTAGTGCCCACAAAGAATCACAATACCAGCCATAACTACAAACCAAGGAATACGTTTGTAATCGCTATTCATCAATAATAGTAATGGGAATACAAAATTCATGGCTACCATACCGAAAAATGGTAATTTATAGTCTTCAATTCTTGACACAAAATATGTAACTTCTTCAGGTATGTTTGAGTACCAAATTAACATGAATTGAGAGAACCACAAGTATGTCCAGAAAATACTAATCCCAAACATAAACTTAGCTAAATCATGTAAATGACTATCATTTACAAATTCTAGTAATCCTTTAGACTTTAAATAGATTGTTATTAAAGCAATTACAGTAATACCACTTACAAACATGCTTGCAAACACATACCATCCAAATAATGTTGAGAACCAGTGTGGGTCAACAGACATAATCCAATCCCAAGACATCATTGACTCTGTGTAAATATAAAATACTAAGAAACCAGCTGATATTCTAAAATTCTTCTTAAAGTTACTATTACCTTCTACTGTATCTTGTGCAAGGGAAAACTTGCGAGAGAAATAACGATATAACGACCAACCTGCTAAGAAAATAATTGCTCTTATAAAGAACCAAGTTTTGTTTAACCAACTTTCTTTAGCTTGAATGATTTCATCATGAGCAACAACGTCTGGATCCATCCAAATAAAAATATGAGAACCTCCAAGAGCTGCAACTAATAATACTAAAATACCTCCTGGTAGCACATATGATGTAATACCTTCCATAACTCTAAAGAGTACTGGAGACCAACCTGCTTGTGCAGCATATTGAATTGCATAAAATGCTAAGACGCCTAATGCTATCATAAAGAAAAAGAAAGCCGCCACATAAAGTGCAGCATAAGGTCTGTTGTGTATTTGGTGTAACACATGTTCTTCATGACTCATTTTATGACCTTCTTCTGCATGGTCTTCGTCTTGTGAGGATTCGACCTTATAAGCCGAAGCACTACCATTGTCTTCGTTGTGATATGCGTCACCGTGTCCTTCTCCATGACTATCGTTCATGTATTCAGATATATTGTCTTCAGTTACATCATGAGAACTCATATAGCCCCAACCCCAAAGCAAACCGCCTAAAACCACTAATATGATTGACGCTATCTTTAATCGATTTGAAATTTTATATTCCATTTATATAATCTTTATCTAAATCTTATTTTTCTAAATCTGCTTTCAGTTTTTCAACATAAGCTACTACTTGCCAGCGTTCTTCTTCGCTCATAAAATTTGCGTAAGAACCCATAGAGTTTTTTCCGTAATAAATAACATGATAAATACTACCTGTTGTTATTGCTCTTCCTGCATCTGCATAACTAGGAACACCTAGAATTTTTTCTCTCTTCATTAAAATACCCTGACCAGCACCTTTAGTTCCGTGACAAATTCCACAATAAATATCATAAAGTTCCTTACCTCTAGCATAATCAACTGCTGTAGAATCTAATGGACTTTCCAAGTTTGCTTTTGCATACTCGTATCCGTCATTAGTGTCTTCAATTTCATATAAGGAATAGCCTCTTGGTATAGTTCCTTCTACTGGTAATTGCGCTTCCACACCATTTGCAAATGCGTCTGATTCTTGATAAGCCTCGTAACCTACAGATTCGTACATGTTAGGCATATACTGATAGTTACGCCTCGTCTTCTTGTTACAAGACACGATACTTAATAGTAATGCTAATACTACTGTTATTTTTAAAGTCGTCTTCATATTAATGTGCGTCTTCGTCTTTTTCAACAATGTTAATTTCAACAGCTCCGGTTTCGGTAAGAAGCTTTGTTAAATCGGCTTCATTATTGTGGATAGTAATTTCCATAAGGAAATGGTCGTCTGTTGTTCTTGGGTCTGGATTTTCTGCTTTTTTGAATGGCCACATTCTACTTCGTAAGTAAAATGTAATTACCATTAAGTGAGCGGCAAAAAATACCGTAAGTTCAAACATGATAGGCACAAACGCTGGCATATTTTCTATATAGCTAAAACTTGGTTTACCACCAATATCTTGTGGCCAATCTTCAATCATGATGTAATTCATCATAACTACTGCGACTATTAGACCTACACAACCATACATAAAAGATGTTATAGCGATACGTGTTGGTGCTAGACCCATTGCCTTATCAAGTCCGTGGACTGGAAAAGGTGTATATATTTCTTCGATATGATGCTTTGCTGCCTTAACCTTTTTAACGGCTGACATTAGTATATCATCATCGGTATAGATAGCGTGAATTACTTTTGAAGCTGCTTCCATATCTATTATTAGTTTAATAAGTTTTTAGCTTGTCCTGCCCAATCGTCACGTTCTGCTCTTCCTGGGAAAGAACCTGTAATTGAATCTAACAAGTCGTATTCTTTTTTGGTCATCTTACTTACTTGTAAGAATTTATAAATACCTATACTGTTGAGTACTTCTTCCATTTTAGGGCCTACACCACTAATTTTCTTTAAATCATCTGCAGAATCGGTAGCGGCATCAAATGTACCAATACTACCTAGAAGGTCATTAACTCTCCCGTCGTCTGTATTTGGTAGCGGCGCTTCAGTAGATGGTGTTAATTCAGCAGGGCTAGAAGTTCTTTTATCAGCTCCTGTACCTACTAAGCTATCGCCTCTTTCTCTAATTTTTTTGTAACGTTCTCCTGAAGACTTCAAAATAGTTTTTACTTCTGCTTGTGCTATTACTGGGAATGTACGTGAGTACAATAAGAATAACACAAAGAAGAAACCAATAGTTCCGATAAAGATACCAATATCAACAAATGTTGGAGAGAACATAGACCAAGATGATGGTAAGTAATCTCTATGTAATGATGTTACAATAATTACAAAACGCTCAAACCACATACCGATGTTAACTACAATCGAGATAGCAAAGGAAAACATGATACTGGTTCGTAGTTTCTTAAACCACATAAATTGTGGCGAGAATACATTACATGACATCATTGCCCAATAAGCCCACCAGTAAGGTCCAGTCGCTCTATTTAAGAATGCATACTGCTCATACTCTACACCAGAATACCATGCAATGAATAACTCAGTAATGTAAGCTACACCAACTATAGAACCTGTAAGCATTATTACAATATTCATTAATTCAATGTGTTGTACAGTGATATAATCTTCTAAACTACACACTTTACGCATAATAATAAGAAGTGTATTTACCATAGCAAATCCAGAGAAAATCGCACCTGCTACAAAATAAGGTGGGAAAATCGTCGTGTGCCATCCTGGAATAACTGATGTTGCGAAATCAAAAGATACAATAGTGTGTACAGAAAGTACTAATGGTGTTGCTAAACCTGCTAATACTAATGACACTTCTTCAAAACGTTGCCAATCTTTAGCGCGACCAGACCATCCAAAACTTAATAAAGAATATATTTTCTTTTGAAATGGCTTTACAGCGCGATCTCTGATCATTGCAAAATCTGGTAATAAACCTGTCCACCAGAATACAAGCGATACCGATAAATATGTAGAAATTGCAAATACATCCCAAAGTAATGGTGAGTTAAAGTTTACCCATAAAGACCCAAATTGGTTAGGAATTGGTAATACCCAGTATGCTAACCATGGACGACCCATGTGAATGATTGGGAACAAACCTGCTTGTACTACGGAGAAAATAGTCATGGCTTCCGCAGAACGGTTAATAGCCATACGCCATTTTTGACGGAATAATAAAAGTACAGCAGAAATTAGTGTTCCTGCGTGACCAATACCTACCCACCAAACAAAGTTTGTAATATCCCAAGCCCAGTTTACAGTCTTATTAAGACCCCAAACACCAATTCCTGTAGATATGGTATAAATAATACAACCTATTCCCCAAAGGAATGCTACTAGAGCAATACTAAAAACAATCCACCATGCGCGGTTTGCTTTTCCTTCGACAGGTCTAGCAACTTCGACAGTAACGTCGTGATAGGATTTTTCTCCTGTTACTAAAGGTCTTCTAATAGGTGCTTCGTAATGAGACGCCATAATTATATATTGATTTCTTTAATTAATTTAAGCTTTCGTATTTCTAACTTTCGTATGATAGAATACGTTTGGTTTCGTACCAACGTACTCTAATAAATGATACATACGATCATCTTCTTTTAATTCGGCAACTTGACTTTCTTTATCATTAACATCTCCAAACACCATTGCTCCGTTTCCGCAGGCTGCTGAACAAGCCGTTTGGAATTCACCATCTTTAACTTCACGTCCATCACGTTTAGCATCCAAAATTGTTTTCTGAGTCTTTTGGATACAGAAAGAACATTTTTCCATAACACCACGAGATCTAACAGTAACGTCTGGGTTTAATACCATACGTCCTAAATCGTCATTCATAAAGTAATCGAACTCATCATTTTGGCTGTATAAGAACCAGTTGAAACGACGCACTTTATAAGGACAGTTATTTGCACAGTAACGCGTACCTACACAACGGTTATATGCCATGTGGTTTTGACCTTGACGACCGTGAGCTGTTGCAGCAACAGGACAAACCGTTTCACAAGGTGCGTGATTACAATGCTGACACATTACTGGTTGGAATACCACTTGAGGATTCTCATTAGGGTTTTCCATTTCACCAAACTCACTTAATGAGCTTCCTAAACCAGAAATATTTTCTTTCTTTTCTAAATCTTCGCTGAATGAATCTTCAGAAGAATAATATCTGTCAATACGTAACCAATGCATATCGCGACTACGTCTCATTTCGGACTTACCAACTACTGGCACATTATTTTCTGCGTGACATGCAATAACACATGCACCACAACCCGTACAAGCATTTAAATCAATCGATAAGTTGAAGTGATGCCCGATTGAACGGTCAAAACTATCCCATAAATCTACATCTGGAGATGTTACAGGCGTTTCTATATGATTTAATGATACCTCAGGAATTGCGTTCCAGTATTTTTTATCTTTTGTATTAAAGACTTCTAAAGTGGTTTCTTTAATAATGTCGCCACGACCCATTAAGGTATTGTGCAATTGCACACAAGCAAACTCATGCATTCCTGAAGCTTTAGAAATAGAAACTTCTTGAACTGCATTAAAGTTTTGATATAATGGGTAGGCATTGACACCTGTTTGCATTTCGGGTTTAAGACCTAAAGTTCTACCATAACCTAATGAAAGCCCTACAGCACCTTTTGCTTGACCTGGCTGAATTAATACAGGAACATCTTTTACAGTAACACCATTTACAGTAACATCGACTTTACTACCGTTAAGACCTCCATTAGCAACATTTTCATTAATTAAGCCTGCTGCATCTGCATCAACTTTTGAAATGGTTAAATAGTTGTCCCAAGATGTTCTTGTAATTGGATCAGGAAATTCTTGTAACCACGGATTGTTAGCTTGTTGTCCATCTCCCATACCCGTTTTGGTATAGATAGCTAACTCCATACCGCTAGACTTAGCTGAAGCAGCTAATGCTCTTGCAGCATTTCCGTTAGGTATTTCAACAGCTTCACTGTCTGTAGTAGACGCTTCTATAGTAGAAGTAGAAGCAGCAACAAAAACACCATCATGCAAAGCTTGGTTATATGATGCGCCATTTAAGATGCTCTCGGTCCAAGTTGCTTTGATGTAATCGTTATAATCTGTTCCATTATCAGTCCATGCTAAAAGCACTTCTTGAAATTGCTTTGTATCAAATAAAGGACGAATGGTCGGTTGCATCAATGCATAATGACCAGTCTTCATTTCAACATCGCCCCATGATTCTAAATAATGAGGTGCTGCTGCAATGTAATCACAGTGTATTGCTGTTTCGTCTTGTTTCATCGAAAAAGCAATAGACTTTGTTTTCTTTAAGCCTTCTGCAAAATCAGAAGCATTAGGTAATGTGTACATCGGATTAACACCAACCATTACTAAAGCACCAACTTTACCTGCTTTCATATCGGCAACTAATTGCATAACTGCTTTGTCGTTACCTTGTTTTGTATGTATTGTAGTTGTTGTATCAAAAGCCTTACTAGATAATGCTTCATTAAGTTCTAATACAACAGTTTGTGCATTTACATCTTGAATACCCGATACAACTACACCATTACTACCTGCTTTCTTTAACTCTGAAGCAGCAGCTCTAACAGCTTTGTCTAGATTTTCTGGAAGATTACCACTAACACTGTTTCCTGTAACATAACTATATAACTTTGCTAAGGCAAGACGTTGTTCGCTTGGCTTCACTGGCACACGCTTGTCTGCATTAGCTCCAGTTAAAGACATGTTAGACTCAAACTGAATATGACGTGACATTTTTCCGTTGTCAGGAATACGTTTATTAGCATAAGCAGCATCAAAGCCACCTCCTTGCCAATCTCCTAAGAAATCAGCTCCTACAGAAACAATAGTCATCGCTTTAGAAAAATCGTAATTTGCTAAAGCGCGTTTGCCGTATTTTGCTTGAAAAGCATCTAATGCAGTAGATTCTGAAACAGCATCGTAAGATACGTGACGCACATTACCATACTTCTCAGTAAACTCACCAACTAATTTTGACGTCGATGGACTTGCAAAAGTTTGAGTTAAAAACACGATGTCTTTATCGGCAGCATCGCTTAATATTTGTTTTGTATCCTTTACAAAAGCACCCCAAGAAATAGTGGCATCACCTTTCATTGGTCCTTGGACACGTAAGCTATCGTATAATCCTAAAATTGAAGCGTTAACTCTAGCATTAGCGTGACCATTAGTCTTGGCTAATTTGTTATTTTCAATTTTAATTGGACGTCCTTCTCTTGTTTTCACTAAAACACTAGCAAAATCATAACCATTTGCAATGGTAGTTGCATAATAATTTGCAACACCTGGAACAATCTCCTTCGGCTGCACTACGTAAGGTATAGATTTCACAACTGGCCCTTCACAGGCAGCTAATGACGCTGCAGCTGTACTAAAACCAACATATTTTAAGAAATCACGACGCGATGTAGATGAAGACTCTAAAGTTTCTTTATCTCCTAAAAACTCATCCGTAGGAATTGCTTCCACAAATTCGTTTTGTTGTAGCGTCTCAACAATAGAGCTGTTTTCGTTTAGCTCCTCAACACTTTTCCAGTATTTTTTGTTAGTTGACATATAATTGTGAGTTACTTCTAATTATTAATAATGACACTTACCGCATTCTAATCCGCCCATTTGAGCTGCAGTTAACTGCTCCACTCCATATTTCTTAGATAATTGCTCATGGATTTTGGTATAGTATGCGTTGTCTTTAACTTTTACATTTGTTTCTCTATGGCAGTTAATACACCAGCCCATTGTTAATGGCGCATGCTGATACATTATTTCCATTTCTTCAACTGGACCATGACACGTCTGACATTCTAACCCTGCCACAGAAACGTGCTGAGAGTGATTAAAGTAAGCAAAGTCTGGTAAGTTGTGTATACGTATCCATTTTACAGGACTTGTATCGCCTGTGTATTTTTGATTATCTGCATCCCAACCAACTGCTTTGTATAATTTTTGAATCTCTGCGTTGTAATCTACACCGTATTCTTGACCTTCTGCTAGGGTTTCTGGAGCAACTTCTCCTATACTCTTATGACAGTTCATACACACATTCAATGAAGGAATACCAGAATGCTTACTTACTCTTGCTGAAGAGTGGCAATATTTACAATCTATTTTATTATCACCAGCGTGTATTCTGTGTGAATAATGTATTGGCTGTACTGGCTCGTAACCTTGATCAATTCCAACTTGCATTAAATACCCATAAACAAAATACCCACTTGCTAATAATAATACAATTGAAGTGACTAATACTAAGAATTGGTTTTGTACAAAAGCTTTCCAAATTGGCGTTCTTTTTTCAGTTTCTGGCACCTGAACCCCTTTTGCATCTGCGAATCGCTTTAAAGTGCGATTTACCAAAACTAAGGCCATGGCTAATAAGCCAAACAATAAAGCTAATGCACCTAATATTATTGAATTTGAAGTTGAATCGCCTGTTTGACCACCTTCACCTGAAACAAGTACCGGAGGTTTTGGAGGTTCTGGTTTTGGCTGTGCTGTATAAGCCAAAATATCAGATATATCTTGGTCACTCAAAAGCGGAAACGCGTTCATCGCTGTTTGATTATACTCGTTCCAGATTTTATTGGCATAAGCATCTCCAGATTTTATTAAAGCAGCACTATTTCTTATCCAGCTATTTAACCACTCCCTGTCTAAACCTTCATCTTCATAAAGCCTTGCTTCAACGTTACGTAAAGCAGGACCCGTCATTTTTTTATCTAACTTATGACAAGCTGCACACTGTGCGTTAAATAAAGATTTTCCATTTGCTGGATCACCCTCTTGGGCCAAAACGGTAGTTGAAAACGTAAGTAATAATATGAAACCTAAACGAAGAATGCTTGAGGTTAAATTACGGTAGATAACGTGTTTCATATGTGTAATTGAATTATCTTCTAAAATTTGGTACGATTTTTTCAGTAATTATGATAAAAATCATGTTTCTAAAAACTCAGGCAAAAATAAGGTATAAAGTCGATTTTATAAATGTTACATAAGTCATAATATACAATTTATACACATTCTAAATAACAATTTATCCCTTGAATACGTTAAGAAAATATAACTTTGTAACACAAACAGAAGATTATGAATAAATTAAATATAAAAATGTTACATTTTTTAATACTCACTGGCTTTTCTATGGCAATATTTGCACAAGATGCAACTGTAACTGTTAATCAGCCAGAAGCTATCAATAAGCTTTTAGAGTTCAAAAAAGATACGCGAACGGTTGAAACCTTTAGGATACAGATTTATAGTGGTGACAGTTCTTTTAGAGCTAAAAAAGTTAAATCTGAGTTTAGAGAAAAGTATGGCGAATGGCCAACAGAAATGGTTTTTAATACGCCAAATTATAAAATTTGGGTTGGCAATTTTAGAAGCCGTTTGGAAGCAGACCGTGCTTTACTTCGTATTAAAAAAAATTATATAAATGCTTTTATTTTTAAACCTAAAAAGGATTAATATTTCATTTTAAACCAGTATAAGAGCCGAAATCAAATATTGATTCTGGCTTCGTTTATTTAATAATTATTTTCTTTTCTAAGGTGACAAGTTCAGTCTCAAGCTTTAAAAAATAAATACCTTGCTTAAGCCGAGAAACGTCAATTGAGTTTTGGTTTTCTCTTTAAAACTCTTTTTTCTAAAATATCAAAGAATCAAAGAATGAAACAGAATAATCTGGATTCGAAATATTACTAGTGACATAAAGAATGTCGTTAGCAGAATTAGGAAATACTTTAAATTGCGATTCTAAATCAGCATTATCAATACTCAAAATACTACTTTGGACTGCGCCACTTAAAACAGTCATGTTACTACATAATGATTGTGTTGTTGCAGTTTCCTGTACCCAAGTTCCTAAAGTTAAATCGGGCGGGTTTGGTAAAGATGCTTCGGTATTTGAAAAAGGATATAAACATTATTAAACCCATCATTTCCATCATCTGCAGAGATTTCCCAGCGGCTTTGTATATCGTTCCATGCTATACGCATTTTACAAAAACCTATTCCGCTACAATCTCTAGATTCCATAACGGGATCAGTAGGATCTCATAAACATAGCGCTCGTTTACTAAAGAGATTTGTTCAAAAACATAGTCATTTCCGTCTATCAAGGTATTACATGCATTCATTGTAATACTTTGAGAAAACAAAAAACCACCAGATGCCAAAACACAGGCAAACTAAACTTGATTATAATACTTCAAAATCTAATTAATTTTGTGAAGAGAATATTCCAACTAAAGTTAAATAAAGGTAAAGTCTGTATATGGCGATCTATGGCTTATGGATTGACCTCCACCTGTATTCCCAATCATAGCAGAATTCATTGTTGACTAAAACAACCATGAACTGGTCCACGACCTCTTAAATCTGGTAAAGCAATTGTCGTTTGTCCGACACCACCATAGGTCGTTCCTATAATTGAAAACAAAGCTGTATTTTGAGCCATAGGAAGTAACTGTCCTTCAGATTTTACCCAACCTACCGGAGCAAAGTTACCAACAAACATTCTAATCTCTTCTATATAAGCATCTTGAGCATTAGATAAATTGACTGAGCACAGAGCGACAATCAGTAAAAAAGTGTAATAATTTTTTTCATGACTTAAAGTATTACGTTGTTTTTGAGTCTACCCATAAATAATGAATGAAAAAAGCACTTATTAGAAAATAAGTGCTTTGTCTACTTTTTGTCCGCTCTAAAAAGAGTTATCTATTTCAAGGTCTTCTTCACTTCAACTTCTTGGAAAGCTTCTATAACGTCACCTTCTTTAATATCATTGTAATTCTTGACTTGCATACCACAATCATAACCCTTTGATACTTCTTTGACATCGTCTTTAAATCGCTTTAGTGATGCTAATTCACCTGTATAAATTACAACACCATCACGTATTAAACGAATACCTGAATTTCTATAAATTTTTCCACTTGTAACCATACATCCTGCAATAGTTCCAATTTTAGATATCTTAAAAGTCTCGCGAATTTCGGCAGTACCAATAATCTCTTCCTTAAGCTCTGGAGATAACATTCCTTCCATAGCATCTTTAAGGTCATTAATGGCATCATAAATAATAGAGTATGTACGGATATCGATTTCTTCTTTATCTGCGATTTGACGAGCATTACCCATCGGTCGCACATTAAATCCGATAATAATAGCATCAGAAGCTGTTGCTAGTAGTACATCACTCTCAGTAATTGCACCAACACCTTTATGAATTATATTTACCTGAATCTCTTCCGTAGATAGCTTTTGGAATGAATCTGTTAATGCTTCAACAGAACCATCCACATCACCTTTTAGGATGATATTCAACTCTTGGAAATCGCCAAGGGCAATACGCCTTCCAATTTCATCAAGTGTAATGTGACGTTGCGTTCTTACTGTTTGTTCGCGTTGCAACTGTGTACGTTTTGTAGCTATTTGCTTAGCTTCACGTTCATCTTCAAACACATTGAATTTATCACCTGCTTGTGGTGCACCATCTAAACCTAATATTGATACTGGAGTTGACGGACCTGCTGCTTCGATGTCGTTTCCACGTTCATCTTGCATAGCTTTTACTTTACCTGAAGTTGTACCAGCTAAGACATAATCACCAACTTTTAAAGTTCCTGCTTGTACTAAAATTGTAGATACATATCCACGACCTTTGTCTAAGAATGCTTCGACAACAGTACCTTGTGCAGCTTTATTTGGATTTGCTTTGAGCTCTAATAATTCAGCTTCTAGCAATACTTTTTCTAATAATTCTTTAACACCAGTACCAAATTTAGCAGAGATATCATGAGATTGAATTTTTCCACCCCAATCTTCTACCAATAAATTCATTTGTGCTAATCCTTCTTTTACTTTTTCAGGATTTGCATCTGGCTTATCTATTTTATTAATTGCAAAAACAATAGGCACTCCTGCGGCTTGCGCATGAGAAATCGCTTCTTTTGTTTGTGGCATGATATCATCATCCGCAGCTGCTACAATAATTGCTATATCTGTAACTTGTGCACCACGAGCACGCATTGCTGTAAAAGCTTCGTGACCAGGTGTATCTAAAAATGCAATTTTTTGACCATTCTCTAATTGAACACCGTAAGCACCAATATGCTGGGTAATTCCTCCAGACTCTCCAGCAATTACATTTTCTTCACGTATATAATCTAATAATGATGTTTTACCATGATCTACGTGACCCATTACAGTTACGATTGGCGCACGTTCAACTAAATCTTCTGGCTTGTCTTCTACTTCTTCAAAGGACTCTTCGATATCTGCAGTTACAAACTCTACGCTGTACCCAAATTCTTCAGCAACAATAGTTAATGTTTCAGCATCTAAACGCTGATTCATTGTTACCATCATACCTAGAGACATACATGCAGAAATCACTTCTGTTACACCAACATTCATCATTGTAGCAACTTCACTAACGGTAACAAATTCTGTTACTTTTAGTGTTTTGCTTTCTGCTTCTTCTATTTGAGCATCAATTTCTGTTTGTTCTCTTCGTTGGTCTCTCTTTTCTCTACGGTACTTAGCACCTTTACCTTTACTACTTTTACCTTGAAGTTTTTCTAAAGTTTCTCGGATTTGCTTTTGTACATCCTCTTCGCTAGGTTCTTCTTTAACAACCTTTGGTCTATTACCACGACCCTTGTAATTTCCTCTTCTGTCGTTCTTATTATTTGATTTTCCTGGATCTCCTGGCTTGCTAATTCTTCTTCGCTTACGTTTATTAGAATTATCACCAGCTTTAGGTTTATCTTCTTTTTTCTTTTTAGGCTTATTGAATTGAGTTAAATCAATCTTTTTTCCTGTAATATTTGGTCCGCTAAGTTTTTTATACTGTGTTTTAATCTTTTCATCTACTGGCTCAGAAGTAGACTTAGATTCTTCCTTAGTATCTTCCTTATTATCTTCCTTTTTAGCTTCAATTACTTTAGGCTTTTCTTCTGCTGGTGTAGGCTTTTCTTCTGCTGGTGTAGGCTTTTCTTTTTTAGCTTTTGCTTGTGCTTTTGGCTTAGTCACAGGAGCCTCTTTTTTTTCTACTTCAGCTTTAGGTTCTTCTTTCTTAGGTGTTTCAGCTTTTGGTTTATTACCTTCCAAATCTATTTTACCAACTTGTTTTGGACCAGAAAGTTCTGCCTTAGCCTTAAGAACCGTTTCTTTTGCAGCCTCTTCTTTAGCTTTTTCTTCGAGCTCACGCTCACGTTTTTCTCTAAGCGCTTCTTTTTCTTTCAACTTTGCTTCGCTGACCTCTTGCGCTTTTTCACGTTTAGTTGCATCGGTCTGAAATTCATCAGCCAATGTATCGTAAACATCTTGAGAGATTTTTGTATTAGGGCTTTTCTCTATCTCGATACCTTTGGATTCTAAGAAATCCACAGCACGATCTAAAGAGATATTTAATTCCCTAAGTACTTTATTTATTCTAATTTGAGCCATAAATGCTTTTATATAATCCTAAATATATAGTTTACCAATCAATTTGCAAAAATTGGTAAGTTTTTAGTCTTCGAATTCTTCTTTTAAAATTCTGATAACGTCTGTAATTGTTTCTTCTTCTAAGTCTGTACGCTTCACAAGGTCGTTAACATCTTGTTCTAAAATACTTTTTGCTGTATCTAGACCTGCTTTGCTAAACTCTTGGATAATCCATCCTTCGATTTCATCAGAGAACTCACTTAATTCTACATCTTCTTCTGCACCTTCTCTAAAGACATCAATTTCGTAACCTGTTAATTTACCAGCCAATCTAATGTTGTGACCACCACGACCGATTGCTTTAGATACTTCTTCTGGCTTTAATAACACTTCTGCTCGCATGTTTTCTTCATCTAATTTTAAAGAAGTTACTCTTGCAGGACTTAAAGCACGTGTGATAAATAACTGGATATTATTGGTGTAATTGATAACATCAATATTTTCGTTCCCTAATTCACGGACAATACCGTGGATTCTAGAACCTTTCATACCAACACAAGCACCAACTGGGTCTATCCTATCGTCATAAGAGTCTACGGCGACTTTCGCTTTTTCACCTGGAATACGAACTACACTTTTAACTGTGATTAAACCATCGAACACCTCAGGAATTTCCTGCTCAAATAATTTTTCTAAGAACAATGGCGATGTTCTAGACATAATTATCGCTGGCTTGCTTCCTTTGAGCTCTACACTTTCTATAACACCTCTTACATTTTCTCCTTTGCGGAAAAAGTCTGAAGGTATTTGCTTGTCTTTTGGTAAAATAATTTCGTTACCATCATCATCTAATAAAATAATTGCTCTGTGACGTATGTGATGTACCTCAGCCGTATAGATTTCACCTTCAAGCTCTTTGAATTGCTTATATATGTTGGTATTATCGTGTTCATGAATTTTAGAAATTAAGTTTTGCTTTAATGCTAAAATAGAGCGTCTTCCTAATTGATGAAGTTTTACTTCTTCTGCAACATCTTCTCCAACTTCAAAATCTGGTTCAATTTTTTGAGCTTCAGATAATTCTATTTCTTGATTTTCGTCCTCTACCTCACCATTAGCAACAACAATTCTGTTTCTCCAAATCTCTAAATCTCCTTTATCTGGATTAATGATAATATCAAAGTTATCGTCATCACCATATTTCTTCTTTAACGCATTACGCAATACATCTTCTAGTATTGCCATAAGCGTAACTCTATCTATTAATTTATCATCTTTAAAATCCGAAAATGATTCAATTAACGCTAAATTTTCCATATTAACAGGACTTAAAATTTTATTTTAACTTTTGCTTCTTTAATATTTTCTAAAGCGATTGTAGCCTCTTTGGTTACAGTCACTTTTCCTTTTCCTACTGGTTTTGGTTCTCGAGTTTTCCATGTTAAATGAATGGATTCTTCGTCAGCCTTTACCAATTGACCTTCTATGTTTTGATCGTCCTTTGTTTTAATTTCCAAATTACGTCCTACATTTTTCTTATACTGTCTTGGCATCGTTAAAGGTGATGCGGCACCTGCAGAAAGCACTTCTAGAGAAAAATCTTCTTCTTCTCTATCTAAGTTATGCTCGATTGCTCTGCTAATAAACATACAATCTTCTACCAAGACACCTTTATCACCATCGATTACTATTTTGATAGCATTGTCTAGTCCAAAAGTAAAGCTTATAAGAAATAAGTCTTGACGTTCTTCAAGAGCGTTTTGTAATAATTCTTCTACCTTATTTTTTAACATACAGCTATAAAAAGAGGGGACTTTTCGTCCCCTCATAATCTTAGTTTCCTTAAACAGAGTTGCAAATATACGATATATATTGTGTTTTACAAAGCAACAACTTAGATTTAAAAGTTCTGTTTTTTAATAGCTCGTATAGCTGAGCTATGATTATCGTCCTTCCAGGCTTTAAAACCTTTATTCTCTAGTATACTTATGTATTCACTTATTTCACCATCTTGTAGTAAATGCATTTCAATATTTAGCTCAATAACTCTATCCAACCAATCTAAATTTTGGTCGCTTAGTATGTCTTTTTCAGTTCCTTCAATATCTATCTTTAGGTAATCAATCTTTTTAATAGCATGAGTATCTATTAATTGGTGCATCGATATACTTGGCACACTTGCATTATTCTCTTTCGACAAAATATTTAATGAATAACCATCATAACTACCGTCTTTATAATATTTGACAATATCTTCTTTTATCCATATTGCTTTGTTTTCAATAATTATATTACTATAATCTAACGTGTTTTTTTTAGCTAACTCGTAGTTATCTTTATCCATCTCATAACCAATGATTTTTGAGTTAGGAAATAGATTTTTATAATGCCCTATTGTTACTCCAATATTACAACCTAAATCAACTATAATACACTTATTTTCATTTATCTTATTTATAGGTAAATGGTATTCTCGAAGAAAAACATCTTGAACCGTTCTTTTATCTCTAAAACTATTTCTAACCTTAATTTCGTTTACCCATTTCTTAGGGTTGAAATTTAAATAACGTTCTTCATCAGAGACATTATTTTTAAAATATGATAATTGAAAAGCCTGAGCAATATTGAAATCTGAGATTAATCTATAGAATTTTAAAAATCTTTGTAATTCGTACTTTATTCTATTTATAATCTTTTTTAGCATTGCTTTTTAGCTATTTTTACTAATACAATAATTTTTCTGTTGAAAAATTTATAGACTAGGTTTATAATCTCCATCTTTTATTTACCTACAATTTAAAACAGTAAATGTAAATTTATTGAGAAATCCTGTATAAGCTGTGGTTTAAAAAAAACTATGTTCCTAATGTAGAGGAATAAAAAATCCTAATTCAGAATTGAATTAGGATTTTAAAATTATGTTGGCCTACTAGGGCTCGAACCTAGACTCTTCTGGACCAAAACCAGACGTGTTGCCAGTTACACCATAGGCCATCATCTCAAAACGAGGGTGCAAATTTATAACAAAGTTTTACTTGGACAAAAAAAATTTGAATAAATAATTGCAAATACTTAACGTTTGCTTAAAAGCATTAGGCTGTGTTGTAATAATTACTAAATTCGCCTGCATCAATAAGAGTTCGTTTTTATGACCAATTTTAACTTCAAGAAGTGGAACACAATTTTAGGATGGGTTGTGTTTGCTATAGCTGCAATCACTTACGCATTAACGATAGAGCCGACAGTTAGTTTTTGGGATGCTGGAGAATATATTTTGACCTCATCAAAACTACAAGTTGGGCATCCACCAGGAGCACCATTATTTCAAATGCTTGGTGCATTTTTCTCAATGTTTGCTTTAGCGCCTTCACAAATTGGCGCTTTACTAAATATGATGAGTGGTGTTTCTAGCGCATTCACCATATTATTTATGTTCTGGACAGTTACTATTTTACTTAGAAAATTAGTAAAATATGATACTGAAAAAGATAATTCAAGTAAAGGTATGGCTATCTTAGGAAGTGCTCTGGTCGGTAGTTTAGCGTTTACATTCACAGATTCTTTTTGGTTTAATGCTGTTGAAACTGAAGTCTATGCGATGGCAACACTAATCATGGCAGTGCTGTTTTACCTCGCTTTACGCTGGGAAGAAGATATGCACAAACCTCGTGGTAATCGTTGGTTAATTCTTATTGCTTTTGTTATTGGATTATCATTCGGCGTCCACTTTATGGGTCTATTAACTATACCTGCAATAGGATTGATTTATTACTTCAAAAATTTCAAAACGATAACGGTTCAAAATTTCATTTTAGCGAATGTTATTTCGGCAGCAATACTATTATTTATCTTCAAACTCTTACTACCCAATGCTCTTCGCTTTTTTGGTTGGATGGAAGTTTTTATTGTCAATACCTTCGGAATGCCCTTCCACTCAGGCACCATAATCGCAGGACTTATTGTTATCGCTGCCTTTTATTACGGGCTTAATTATACCCTTAAAAAAGGGTTTATCCACGCCAACACGTTAACACTCTGTTTACTTTTTATTTTTATTGGATTTTCGTCTTGGATGATGTTACCCATTAGAGCAAATGCAAACGTTATTATTAATGAAAATGACCCTTCTGATGCCAGAGAATTATTAGCTTACTACAACTTAGAGCAGTATCCCGAAACCCATTTATTCTATGGTCCTCAGTTTACAGAATTATACTCTGGACAAGATGAAAATGAACCGTTTGTAGATGATAAAAAGAATTACGAACGTGATGAAGAAAAAGGAGAGTATGTTATCATCAACGATTGGAAAAACGCAAAGCAAAATTATAATTCTGAGCATGCTTCAATATTACCACGTATGTGGAGTACAGAGCACGCAGAAAATTACTTTATGTTTACTGGTTTAATAGATTTTAAAGTTAAACCAACACTTGGTAATGACATCTATAATAGCTATCTCAATGGTGGTTATCCTGAGGAGGAAGCAAGTGCTAGAGCAAGTTACCAGATGCAACAAATTAACCAAATGGTAAGTCAGTTTAGACTAGCGGTTTCTCAAGGTAAAGTTGATTATGAAGATTACCATAATTTCCTAAAAGAAAATGCACAATCGTGGTTTGAAGTAGAGAAACCTTCATTTGTAGATAACATGTTTTACATGATTCAATACCAATTTGGTTACATGTATTGGCGTTATTTTATGTGGAATTTTACCGGGAGACAAAATGATATTCAAGGAAGATACGATGATTTTAATGGTAATTGGATTTCTGGAATTTCGTTTATTGATGAATTACATCTTGGTATGTCACAAGACAATCTACCGAGTGATGTTGAAAATAATAAAGGTAGAAACACCTACTACTTCTTGCCACTTATTTTAGGATTAATAGGCTTTTTCTTTCTACTAAATGCAGATAAGAAACGTTTTTGGGTGCTTTTAGTTTTCTTTTTACTTACAGGTTTAGCCATCCAGTTTTACACCAATATTAGACCTTTTGAACCAAGAGAGCGCGATTACTCTGTTGTTGGTTCTTTTTATGTATTTGCGATTTGGATAGGTTTTGGTGTTTATGCACTTTACGATTTACTAAGTAAGAAAGCTAAGAAAAGTGTCATACCTGTTACGGCAATTACACTAGCTTGCTTAGTTGCAGTTCCTGGAGTTCTAGCTGCTAATAATTGGGATGATCATGACCGCTCAGGTAAATATACAGCTAACTCAATGGCTCGAAAATATTTAGAATCTTGTGCGCCAAATGCCATATTGTTCACTATCGGAGATAATGACTCCTTCCCATTATGGTATCTGCAGGAAATTGAGGGTGTTAGTACGGACGTCCGTGTGGTCAATACAAGCCTGTTTCAAACGGCATGGTATATAGATCAAATGAAACGAAAAGCTTACAGTAGTGACCCTATACCGTCGCAACTTACGCACAAACAATATAGGGATGGCACAAGAGATTATATTTTCTACAGAGAAATCAATAAAAAAATTGCTGAAGATACTTTGGACATCAAAGACTTTATGGATTTTGTTGCTGGCGATGACCCAAAACGAAAAATTAAACATTTAGTCAAAGCACAAGGTGAAGATCCAAACGATTACCCAACGTATTATGTCAATTCTAACTACTACCCGACACAAAATATCAGAGTGCCTGTTAATAAGGAAACTGTTCTTAAAAATGGGATTGTAAAACCAAAAGACGCTGATAAAATTGAAGATTATTTAGATATTAAAGTTTCTGGGAATGCGATTTATAAAAATCGTTTACTAATGCTAGATATTATAGCCAACAACAATTGGGAGCGTCCAATCTATTTTAGTGGTGGTGCATTTTCTGATGAAGATTATATTTGGATGAAAGACTATCTTCAATTAGATGGTTTGTGCTACAAATTAGTACCTATAAAAACACCTGTAGATAAAGCAAACCCTTTTGATATGGGACGTGTTGACCCTGATTTAATGTATAACCTTGTAAAAAAGTGGGATTGGGGTGGTACAGATAAAGATATCTATCATGATGTGGAAACGCGTAAAAATGGTATTACTTACCGTGGGAATATTGCTCGCATGATAGAAAGTCTTTTAGATGAAAAAAAATTAGATAGAGCAGAAGAAATGGCCGATTTAGCTATGGAGAAAATGCCTGTAGATAAATTTGGGTATTACACGCTTTTAGAGCCTTATATTTCTACTTATTTTGAAGTTGGTGAAGACAAAAAGGCTAAGAAACTATTTATAGATGTGGCTAAGAAATACCAAGAAAATTTGGTGTTTTACAGTGGGCAAGATATTGATGTGCAGACTGATATTATTGACGAAATATTTACAGATATTCAAAAATACCGCTCTTTAGTTGATGCACTTGTTGCATATGGCGATAGAGATTATGCATTAGAACAAACTAGAGTTTTTAATGATTATTTGGGTTTATTTGGCCCATTAATGGGGGATGAAGAACTTTCTGAAGAACCTGAAGCAGATATCAATGACATTTTACAAGACGGACAAACAGTTAACGATACTATAAAAAAACTAACTCCAACAGAAAGCAATAGTAATAAGTAAATGAACTTAATTCCTGCAAGGATACCAGGATTTGTAATGTCTTTATTCCCAAATTTTATATGGAATATTGATACAAATAACAAGGAATTATATCTCACGTTTGATGATGGTCCTACCCCAGGTATAACACCTTGGGTTTTACAGCAGCTAAAGAATTACAATGCCAAAGCTACATTCTTCTGTATCGGAAGTAATATTGAAAAATATCCTGAAATCTTTGAAATGATTGTTGCTGAAGGTCATTCCATAGGAAACCATACTTATAATCATCTAAAAGGCTGGAAACATGAGACTAAAACTTATTTGGAAGATATTAAAAAAACACAGCTAATTATAAACTACAATAGCCAAAAAGAAGTAGAATACCATACTGAGCTAGCCTGCACTAAGCGAAGTCGAAGTGATGTATCTCAAACTATCAAATTATTCAGACCGCCATACGGAAAACTTAAAACAAAACAAGCAAAACAAATTCAAAAATTAGGTTATAAAATAGCACTTTGGGATGTATTGTCTTTTGATTGGGATTCAAAAGTTTCAGAAGAAAAATGCTATGATAACATCATAAATTCTGCAAAAGCAGGGAGTATTATTGTGATGCATGATAGTAAAAAAGCAAAAAGGAATTTAAAAACTGTATTACCAAGGGTTTTGGATTATTACAACAAAAGAAGTTTCGAGTTCAAAGCAATCTCCTAAATGTACTCCTGGATAATCCCAATCAGAGTATTTGCATCTTGCTCACCACTATGGCGCCATTTCATTTCACCGTCTTTATAGATAATAAGTGTTGGCAAGCCTTTTACACGAAGTGCTTCAGCTAATTCTTGGTTTTTATCAACATTAATTTTTATAACTTTGGCTTTGTCTCCAAGAGCCGCTGCTACATCTCTAACTACTGGATGCATTGCAGTACATTGCTCGTTCCATTCTGTGAAGAAGTCTAGTAGCACAGGTTTGTCTACATCTATAAGCTCTCCAAATTTTGACATATCATTGCGTTTTTTTGTCCAATGTATGCTTCAAACTTAAGCAATTTTTCTATACTATACTTTAAATAAGCTTCAGTATTGCTTTCAGTTTGATGCTTTTATAAATATACAAAATTGTTTAATGCAATTTGCATCTCTACACATTGACTTTTTTACTCCCTTTTTTAAGCTCAATGACTGTGATTTCTGGCCAGATGCCCACTCGTCCAGGAAATGCCAAATACCCAAATCCACGGTTTACATTAATATATTGACCCAACTCTTCATAAACGCCAGCCCAACGCTTGTAACGCCACTTAACTGGACTCCACTTAAACCATCCTGGAATTTCGATACCGAATTGCATACCATGTGTATGACCACTTAATGTTAAATGATAATGATAATCATCATTAACAACCTCAGCGTCCCAATGACTCGGGTCATGACTAAGTAAAACTTTAAAGTCCTTTTCATTGACTTGAGATTTTGCTTTCTGTAAATCACCTGCTTTTTTAAACCCACCTTTACCCCAATTTTCAACACCAATTAAGGCTATGCGTTCTCCTTTCTTTTCAATAAATCGATTTTCGTTTAGAAGTAAATCGAAACCTATATCCTTTTGAAGAGTTTTTAAATCTTCTAGGTTTTGTTGTTTTTCTTTTTCAGAAGTCCAACTGATGTAATCACCATAGTCGTGGTTTCCTAATACGGAATACAAACCATCTTTAGCTTTTAATTTATTGAACACAGAAACATAAGGTTCTAATTCTGTAGCTTTGTTATTAACCATATCCCCAGTAAATAAAATGACATCACTCTGTTGTTTATTGATTAAGTCTACGGCATATTTTACCTTATCCATATTATCGAAACTCCCAGAATGAATATCACTTATTTGTGTGAGTCTATAGCCATCAAAGGCTTCAGGTAAATCTTCAAAATGTAGTACATATTTTAAAACCTTGAAGTTATATTTTCCTTTATACATACCGTATAATATGGATACAAAAGGAATAGCTGCAAATCCTAGCCCAATCTGACTAATAAACTTTCGGCGTGAAGGTAAATAATTTAAATCTTGTCCATTCTCGCTACTTTGCATGAAATAACTGTAAATTCCTTGTGGAATTCGGAACACGTCTTCGGCAAACATGATGGTTATTAGAATGAGTTTTGGAACTACCATAGCTATCAAAAACCCAATAGCCAAACCGTGAGCTTGCGAAAAACCATCGCTTCTACTAAATCCAAAAAATTGATATACGAAATTACCTAAAAGAGCTATCGTAAAAACCCAATATAAAGCATACCACCAATTACTTTTTGTGATAGTCCGTAAAGACTGAAATGCATAATAATCTGCAATAACAAACACAATAATAAATATAAACCAGCGAATCATAATAGAATTATAATTGCCAAATTTACAAAGACAACCTTCTACTTATCTTACAAAAGTGTTAAAGGTTTTTAGCTGCAGATATTGAAGTGATTCTGCTTCGGTTTTATAATGAATTTGGTACGTTTTATTTGGCAATATATCGAAGAAATTATCACTGAAATGACCTTTGTGATTTGAATATAAAAATACATCTTTTTGAAGTGTTTCACTTTTTAAGTCAATATTAAAACCATCTGAAACTTTTTCAATCTCAGTTTCAATTTTAGCTTGATTTAGTTTTAAATTTTTAGGGCTTACAAAGTAAAAAAACGACGTCTGTCCATTAAATTCTGAGACTAAAACAGCCTTTTCTTTTTCGAATGTTATTCCGAACAAATCTTGAGAATTTATAAGTAAACTCGTATTTGCCTTTGCTGTTTTTTGGCTTGTATTTTCCCAAATAATAGTCCCTCCAAAATCCATAATTTTTAGCGACAAAATACCTGTAAAATCATCCAAACCATCATTTACTATCCAAGTTTCCAAGGTGTTATTTTCAACTTTTGAAGACACTAAAATATTCTCAAAGCTACGTTTGGCTTTATAATGCAATGCTTTCCAATTTCCCATAAAATCAATGCTAGACCAAGAAACTACGGGCCAACAATCGTTGAGTTGCCAATACAAAGTTCCCATATTGTATGGTCGAGAACGCCGTTGTGCTTCAAACCCCATCGTCATACCATGAGCTTGTAGCAATTGACTCATATACATGTAATCTTCTGGTTTTGTTGGCACCGGAAAGTCGCGCTGCATATACTCATTAATGAGCTGAAAACCTCTAATATGTTTTTGATGGTTTTTAAAACCCTTTGAAGAAATTTCTATACTATCATTAGGATTTATATACCGAATCGCTTCATAACTAGGAAAGGACTGAAATCCAAACTCGCTCATAAAACGTGGTACGTTTTCTTGAAGATGCTCAAACGGATACGCATCATGCCAAATCCACCAGTTATGCGCATCTCCCTCGGTTTTGTATTTAGGATTACCACGACCATATTTTGGGGACGTTTCCCAATAGTCAGTTTCTGTATATTTTAATACTGTATTTGGTAAAATAGAATCGAAAACCTTGAGATAATTATCCCAAATTTCTTCTTTCTCTGTTTTGCTTCTATCGGCTTGCCAACCCCAACGTTTCCAACCTTCTGAGTTTTCATTATTACCGCACCAGAGTGCAATAGATGCATGATTACGCAAACGCTTTACGTTATCAATAGCTTCTTGTTGCACATTTTCTAAGAAGGCTTTATCTCCAGGATACATGGCACAAGCAAACATAAAATCTTGCCAAACTAAAATGCCTTTATCATCGCATAAATCATAGAAAATATCATTCTCGTAAATGCCGCCACCCCAAACTCTGAGCATATTCATATTGGCTTTAACGACATCATTTAGTAATTTTTTGTAATGCTCATCTGTGACTTTGTTTTGAAAACTGTTTTGCGGAATGTAATTCGCACCTTTTGCATAAATAGGTTTGCCGTTTACTTTAAAATAAAAACTCTCGCCAAAACTGTCTTTTTCTGTAACTAACTCAATATCTCTAATACCATATTTAGTAGAAACGCTATCTAAAATTTTTTCACCCTCTTTTACAATGACTTTGATATCGTACAAATAGGGTTCTCCTAAATTATTTGGCCACCAGAGTTTTGGATTCTCTACTGTTAATGGTAAAAAAAGAGGCGAAAGTGGATTGGTCTCTGTAAATTTAAAATTCAAACTATCGTTCACATATATATGATAAGAGTAATCTGAATTAAAACCACCTTCCGAGATTAAATCTATAATTAAGTTGCTTATATTCTCATTAGTATGACCTTTAATAATATTTAGATCTTCAATTTTATAATCATCCCAACCTACCAACTTAATTAGCCGCCAAATACCGTACGTATTTAATTTTGGTCCCCAATCCCAACCGTATTGAAATTGCGCTTTTCTTGTGAAAATGCGTTCGCCTTCTGGTAATTCGTATGGTAACTTTTGATTTTCTTTTTCTTCGTATTTTGAAGTGGATTCAAACAAAATTCTCAATTCATTTTCAGACTTTAAAAGTGGTTTTACATCAACTTCAAATTCTCGAAATGCATTATTGGTTTTTAAGATGAGACTGTCATTCAAAAAAACAGAAGCGTACGTATCTAAACCTTCGAAATTGAGTTCTATATTTTTCTTATCTAGTATTTTTTTATCAACCAAAAAAGTGGTTCTATATTCCCAATCTTCTTGCGACACCCATTGCACCTCTTTTTCGTTATCGCCAATAAAAGGGTCTTCAATTAACTTATGGTTTAATAAATCTGAAAAGACATTTCCAGGAACAATTGCCGAATTCCAAACGGTATCCCCTACTTTTTTGAATTGCCATTTTTGATTCAATTCAATGGTAACTGGCACATCGTGTTTGGGTTGACAGCTAAAACAAATTAGAATGAGAAATAATAGAGATTTCTCGACAGGGCTAAAAATGATATTTCTATTTTGATATGGCATCTAAAATGGCTTTTATTTTGTTAATATCTGAAACGCTTTGTGTCATCCCAAATATGGAATTTTCTTGTTCAATTTTTACAGAAGCAGAGGCATGTACTTCTTGTAAACCAGCGGTTTTAAATTTTGATGCATTGTCTGCATTTACACCACCACCGGCTAAAATGGTAATTCTCCCGTTTGCGATTTTATTCAATTCTTTTAGCAAACTCAAACCTTCTTCTGCTGATGATTTTTGCCCTGAAGTCAGCACACGGTCAACACCTAAATCTATTAATTGCTCTAACGCTTCTTTTGGTTTTAGCACCTCATCAAACGCACGATGAAATGTAAATGGTAATGGTTTTGACAACTCAACCAATTCTTGTGTTCGTTTTAAATCTATGGTTTTATTATGATTTAAAACACCTAAAACAATACCCTGACAGCCTAAATCCTTACAGATTTTAATATCATTTTTAATAATTTGAAACTCGTTATCTGTATAAACAAAATCTCCACTTCGAGGACGAATTAAAACAAATATTTCAATCTCTAAATCCTTAATAACTTGCTTTAATAAGCCATATGATGGTGTGATGCCTCCTACTGATAACTCTTGACAAAGCTCTATCCGTTGTGCTTGTGCTGATTGCGCATTTTTTGCGGATTGGTATGAGTTGGCGCAGACTTCTAGTTTCATATTAGTTTTGATTCGTCACTTCGAGTGATTTTCGAGGTTCGATAAAATAGTATCGAGATGTTTCTGGTTCTCGATACATCACGCAAAAAGCGTGACACTCGAACTGACGTATTAATTAATTATAATTTCATCTATAAAGGTCCAAGCTTTATTGCCAGCACCTTGTTTTCCTTCTGGAATTGTCCCGTAGTTTTTTATAACTATTTCTATTCGGGTAACAACCGTAGGTTCTATTTTATAAGCATAATCAACTATCAAATCATGACTATCTTTAATAAGCTTTATATCATTGATTGTTCTTCCATCTTCTTGGAGTTTAAAACTAAAACCGATTTCCTCTGGCGCATAAATCCACTGCCCATTTCCATTATGAAATCGAGTGGAGATTGAGCTAATCTCCTTTGGTGTTGAAAAATCTATGATAACAACAATATCTTCTCCCCAAAAGCCCAACCATTCTTTATCACCGTAACGACTAACACTTCCACTAATCCCATTTATTAAGCCTTCTGCACCACTACCTGAATAGGCCTTATGCGGTTCTTTATCTATAGAAATTTTTGCGCCAACAGCTTTATGGAAATTAATGTTTTGAGAAAATATTTTGCCTAGTTTTTCTTCAGCATTAAAAACTGCAGCTTTTATTTCTAAACTTTTAGAAATAGGAATTTCAGCCTTATAAATTTCTGATTTTAAAGTTGGCTCATTACCGTCTAAAGTATAACGGATGTCTTTACCTTCAGTAAGTGTTTCTAATTTGTAAAATGACTCGTTGTTAATTGAAATCATTTCGCCGTTAATTTCATATAAGTGATTTGCATAATTGATCCCCAAAACGTATAGTCGCTTATGGAAATCTTCAACTCTAGTTACAAAATCTCTATAATTTTTATTTTCAGTATTTGTCCAAAGGACTTCACTCATAGCTAATATCCTTGGGAACGCCATATACTCTACTTGTTCTGAAGTTGGCATATATTCCGTCCAAACATTTCCTTGAACACCTATGATATATTTAGATTCTTCCTCGGTTAATTCATCTGGAATTGGATTAAAACTATATACTTTCTCTAATGGTAAATAACCACCAATAGCTGTGGGTTCATTTTCATTGTCGGACTGGTAATAATCAAAATAACAATGAGATGTTGGTGTCATGACAACATTATGTCCAGATTTTGCAGCTTCTACTGCACCACTTGTTCCACGCCAAGACATTACGGTTGCATTTGGCGCTAAACCCCCTTCAAGAATTTCGTCCCAACCGATAATCTGTTTGCCTTTAGAATTCAAATATTTTTCCATTCGGGTAATAAAATAATTCTGAAGTTCATGTTCATCCTTTAAACCTTCAGCCTTTATCCTAGCCTGACAATTTTTGCAAGTTTTCCATCGTGTTTTTGGTGCTTCATCACCTCCGATATGAATATACTCACTTGGGAAAAGTGCCACTACCTCGTCTAGTACATTTTCTATAAAATTAAACGTTTCATCCTTTGTGCAATAAATATCTTCAAAAACACCCCATTTTGTAGCTACTTCTACCTGTTCTCCAGTGCATCCTAATTCTGGGTATGCTGCAATGGCAGCCTGACTATGACCAGGCATTTCGATTTCTGGGATGACCGTAACAAATCTTTCCGCTGCATAGGCGACAACTTCTTTTACTTCTTCTTGGGTATAATACCCTCCATATTTTTTACCATCAAACTGATGTGGTTGGTCACTATAATGTCCCATAAGGGTTTCTTTTCTGTATGCTGCAACTTTTTGTAATTTCGGATACTTTTTAATTTCTATACGCCAACCTTGGTCTTCGGTCAGGTGCCAATGAAACGTATTCATTTTTAACATGGCTAGAGCATCGATATATTTCTTTATAAATTCAACAGGATACATATGTCGTGCTACATCGAGATGCATGCCTCGATATGAAAACTGAGGCTTGTCCGTTATGGTTAAAGCTTTTATTTTCAAACTATTTGACTTATACTCTTTCTCAATAAATTCGGCTGGAAGTAATTGGATTAAAGTTTGTACTGCATAAAAAGCACCTTTTGCTGAGCTTGCTTTTATTGTAATTTCCTCTGTATTAACAACTAAATTATAGGCTTCTAAATTTTTAATTGTCTTATCTAAAACAAACTTTATAGTATTTACTTCTCCAGTATTTCCCCCAAAAACTGGTGTTGTGATTGATTCCCAATATGCAACAGCAGGTTTAAGCTCTTCATCATAAACAAGGTTTGTATTAGAACTTAAAAGAAATTCGCCTTTGTTAATATTTAAAGTATTTGGTGCTGGAATTATTTGCGGGTCAATCGCTGACTGCTCATTCTCTTTACAAGCAATAATGCTTACTAACAAAAATAAAACAAGGCACTTTTTCTTGAAATTCATTTTAGTATCTTAGGTGCATTAAAATTAGTAATCTTTTGATGAATCCTAAATTTATTCCTGCTTTCCTTGGTATATTCTTGTTATTTGGATGTCAAAGTGAAAACTCAACCACAACAGCAAAAAAAGAACAAACGCTTATAAATTATGTCAATACATTTATCGGTACAGGTGGTCACGGTCATACCTACCCTGGCGCATCTGCACCTTTTGGTATGATGCAACTAGGGCCAGATACACGACTTGAAGGTTGGGATGGTTGCTCTGGTTACCATTATACGGATGAATATATTTACGGCTTTTCGCACACACATTTAAGTGGCACAGGTATTAGCGATTATGGCGATGTACTTTTAATGCCAACAAATCAACAAATTTTTAATAATGGTGCTGATGGAAAACTAGGATATCGTGCTCATTTTTCTCATGATAATGAATCTGCCCGGCCAGGATATTATAAAGTAAAATTAGATTCTACAAATATTGATGTCGAATTAACTGTATCCAAACGCAGTGGTATCCACAAATATCAATTTCCTTCTTCAGACAATCAATATGTAATTTTAGATTTAGTACATCGCGATAAAGTCTTAGACGCTAAAATTGAAAAAGTATCAAATACCGAAATTGTAGGTTACAGACATTCTGAAGCTTGGGCAAAAGACCAACGCTTATTTTACGCCATTAAAACCTCGCATCCATTCTCCGACGTGATGCAATCTCCTGAAAAAACAGGATTATCTGGCGGAAGACGCTCTGCTTTAAAATTTAACAACCCAAATAACGAACCTATATACATTAAGGTTGGTATTTCAGCAGTTGATATTGAAGGTGCACGTAAAAATCTAGAAGCTGAAATAGAAAATAAAGATTTTTCAGCTATTAAAAAAGAAGTACAAGATTATTGGGAACAACAACTTGAAAAAATAGTGATTGAAGATGATAATTTAGATAATAAAACCAACTTCTACTCCGCTTTGTATCATACCATGTTGGCACCGAATCGCTATCAAGATGTTGATGGACGTTACAGAGGTATGGATTTAGAAATTCATAATGCAGATTTTGACTACTACTCAGTATTCTCGCTTTGGGATACTTATCGTGCAGCGCATCCTCTTTACACCATTATTGAACAAGAAAAAACCAACGATTTTATAAATACGTTTTTAGCAAAATATGACGAAGGTGGAATTATGCCTATGTGGGATTTGGCAGGGAACTACACCGATTGCATGATTGGTTACCATGCTGTACCAGTAATTGCAGACGCTTACTTAAAAGGTATTAGAGATTATGACACTGAAAAAGCTTTTGAAGCTATGAAACATTCTGCCACTCGTGATAAATTTGGCCTTGAAGCATACAAAAAATACGGTTTTATTCCAGTTGATGAAGAAAGTGAATCGGTCTCTAAAACATTAGAATACGCCTATGACGATTGGACCATTGCACAAATGGCAAAAGACATGGGCAAAACAGAAGATTACAAAAATTACATTCAGCGTGCCCAGTATTACAAAAATGTGTTTGACCCAGAAAGCAAATTTATGCGTGGACGTTTTAGAAATACATGGTTTGCGCCTTTTGATCCTTATGAAGTAAATTTTAATTATACCGAAGCCAACTCATGGCAATACAGTTTTTATGTTCCACAAGACATTTCAGGATTTATAGAGTTATTAGGTGGTAAAGACCAACTTGAAAGTCAATTGGACGAGTTATTTACTGCAAAAACAGAAATATCAGGACGAAATCAGTCTGATATTACAGGATTAATAGGGCAATATGCGCATGGAAACGAACCTAGTCATCACATGGCGTACTTGTATAATTTTGTAAACAAACCACATAAAACTCAAGAACGCGTTTATCAGATTTTGACGGAATTGTACAATAATGACCCTGACGGCGTTTCTGGAAATGAAGATTGCGGTCAAATGAGTGCTTGGTATGTTTTAAGTTCAATGGGGTTTTATTCTGTCACACCTGGAAGCAATCAATATATTATTGGAACACCGCTTTTCGACAAAGCAACTATTAATTTAGAAAATGGCAAACAATTTACAGTTATTGCTAAAAATCGAAGTGAAACCAATATTTACATAGAAAGTGCAAAACTTAATGGTAATCCGTTAGAGGAAACATTAATCAAACACTCAGATATTATTGAAGGAGGAACTTTGGAATTCAAAATGACCAATCAACCTTCAACTTGGGGAACATCTGAAGGTAGCGAACCAATAACTGAAATCACGGAGCATATTATTTTGCCTTCACCATATATTGAAAAAGGTGATATTACATTTAGAGGTAGTACTGAAGTGGTTCTTAATACTTCTGAAAAAGATGCCCAAATTTTTTATGCTTTAGATGCTGAAGAATTTCAACCTTACGACAAACCGTTTACTGTTACAGAAGATACTAAAGTGAAATTATATTCTGAAAAAGGGGAATTAAAAAGTCCTGTTTTAGAAACACCTTTCTATAAAATTGACCCAAATTTGAGAATAACATTAGAAAGTGAATTTGCTAATCAATATTCCGCTGGTGGCAATGATGCGTTAATTGATGGGATTAGAAGTACAAAAAATTATAGAACAGGTAGTTGGCAAGGTTATCACAATCAAGATTTGGTTGTTATTGTAGACTTGGGTAAATTAAAGCCTATTTATAATTTGAAAGTAAATTTTCTACGTGACCAAGGTGCTTGGATATTTCTACCTAAATCGGTCGATGTATTGACATCTATTGATGGCAAAAAATTCAGGAAACATATTACATGGAATTTTCACACTAAAGAAAAAAATGACACTATAGACATCAAAACTGTTCATCTATCAAAATTGGGTAAAGCTAAATATGTAAAAGTCATTGCCAAAAAACTAGGCGATTTACCTCAATGGCACATTGGACATCCTATGAATGGAAAAAGCTGGATTTTTGCAGATGAGATTTCAATAAAATAAATTAACTAATAACTAATAAAAAATCATGAGTAACCAACAAACTAATAAATCGGCATTAACAACCTTAGTCACAGTCTTCTTTTTCTGGGGATTTATTGCTGCGTCAAACGGTGTGTTTATTCCGTTTTGTAAAACGTATTTCAATATCGACCAATTTCAATCACAATTAGTTGATTTTGCATTTTATGGTGCTTATTATATTGGTGCTTTAATGCTTTTTATTATTTCGAGTTCTATTAAAAAGGACATTGTCAATTCTTGGGGTTATAAAAAAGTGATTGTTAATGGATTGTTGCTTTCGGCAATTGGAGCTTTTGTCATGTATCCAGCAACTGCAGGTGCAGAGCAAGGACAAACTGCTGTTTTCTATTTTGTATTAATTGCTTTATTTATTGTTGGCCTTGGATTTTCATTACAACAAACAGGTGCAAACCCTTTTGCTATTGCACTTGGTCCAACAGAAACAGGTTCTCATCGTTTAAATCTCGCTGGCGGAATTAACTCTTTTGGAACAACTATTGGCCCTATTGTTGTGGCACTCGTTCTATTTGGAACAGCGTCTGTAAGTCCTGAAGAGTTAGTTGCTATGATTAAGAATAATAAAATCACCTTAACCACAGTACAGTTATTATATCTTGGTGTTGGAGGATTGTTTTTAGTTGCGGCAGCATTATTTCACTTTTCAAAAAAATTACCAGCACTTAAATCAGATACGCCGTTTGAGCCTGCCAACAAAGCGCGAAATCTATTGATTGTATTAACACTAATAATAATGGCTTGTTTTGGCTATATCTTTAGTACGTATTCGGGAGAAACCCAAGTATCAGAATCAGTTGAAAACATACGTTTAGTATTATTATTTGTTGCTTTAATAGCTGTGATTGCTTCAGTATTTATTGCTAATTCAAGAGCTACAAAAAAACCAGAAGGTTGGGGTGCGATGAAATACCCTCAACTCGTTTTAGGAATGTTAGCTATCTTCACCTATGTAGGTGTGGAAGTTACGATTCAGAGTAACTTAGGGGAGCTTCTAAAGACCGTTGCAGATAAAGTCAATAACTTAAACCCTTTAGGTCTCCCAGTTTTAAATGACGCCGGAATTGCACCTTTTATATCACTTTACTGGGGTGGTTTAATGATTGGTCGTTGGGTTGGTGCTATTACAGTATTCAACCCAAGTAAAGGATTAAAAAAGGTGTTATTAATCATTGTACCCTATATTGCTTTTGCGGTGATACTAATTGCTAATAGAGCTGGTGGAAAGAGCTTCTCTTCAGACGAAATTATATTCTTTGGCATCTGTGTTGCGGTACAAGTTGGTGGTTTCTTTTTAGCTAAAGACAATCCAGTAAAAACACTAAAAATATTTAGTTTACTTGGCGTTTTAGGCATGTTAGTAGGTTTATTCACAACAGGTAATTTGGCGTTATTCGCATTTTTATCTGGTGGATTGTTTTGTTCTATTATGTGGCCTTGTATTTTTACGTTGAGTATTGCAGGTTTAGGGAAATACACCTCTCAAGGTTCAGCATTTTTAATCATGATGATTTTAGGTGGTGCAATTATTCCTCCTCTTCAAGGTAAGCTTGCAGATATATTTAACATCCAATCGTCTTATTGGATTGCAGTTTTCTGCTTTGTATACTTATTATTCTATGCCTACAGAACAAAAACAGTATTAGACAAACAAGGCGTGACTTACTAATTCTAAATCAAAAAACATGGAACGTAGAAAGTTTATAAAAAATGCCTCATTAACTGGTGTTGGGTTGGCTGTTGGCACATCAGTATCTTCTTGCAGAAACCTGACAGAAAAAAAATCTATTCAAACAAAACCGAAAGAGAAGATGCCGATAGACATATCTAATTTTCCCATAGCCATATGTACATGGGGTTTTGTTAAGGCAAATGCTAAAGCTGGAGAAGCCTTGCTATCTGGAAAAAATGCATTAGATGCGGCTATTGAAGGTGTTGCTGTAGAAGAAGAAAACCTAAAGAACACCACCGTTGGAAAAGGTGGCGCGCCTGACCGTGAAGGCAACGTAACTTTAGATGCTTGTGTTATGGATAGTAATGGTGATTGTGGTGCTGTGGTTTGTGTTGGAGGCTATACCAATGTTGCTGCTTTGGCTAAGAAAGTAATGGAAGAAACGCCTCATGTAATGTTGGCTGGTAAAGGCGCTGAAGAATTTGCAAAAGTTCAGGGTTTTAAAAAAGAAAATCTTTTAACTGATGCTTCTAGAAAAGCGTGGGAAGAATGGAAAAAGTCTCCTGAATACAAACCCATAATTAATATAGAAAATCATGATACCATTGGTATGCTCTGCATCGACAAAGATGGGGATATAGCAGGCGCTTGCACAACTTCTGGCTTATCGTATAAAATGAAAGGTCGTGTAGGCGATTCACCAATAATAGGCTCAGGATTATTTGTTGATAACGAAATTGGTGGTGCAGCAGCAACCGGAATGGGGGAAGAAATTATGAAAACCGTTGGAAGTTTTTTAATTGTAGAATTAATGCGAAACGGTATAAGTCCTCAAGAAGCTTGTGAAGAGGCCGTAAATAGAATTGTTTCTAAAAACGATAGGTACAAAGATTTTCAAATTGCCTATATAGCTATAAATAAAGCTGGAAAAACTGGTGCCTATTGTATTCATCAAGGTTTTTCAATGATGAAATATCAAAATAAAAAGAACGAACGCATGGAGGTTGATTTTTTTAATAAAGTATAATTATCGCTAGGGTTTCGGTATAAGTTATAACTAAATTAGCTTTCGACTACATTGACTTCTCCCAATAGCTATCGGGATTCAACTTTAAATTAAAACCACTTCACTGTAAATCGCGCTAATTTTTCTTTATAATTACTATATGGCGGAAACAACAACTCCGTGATTCCAAATGTATGTTGCTTAACAATGGCACGCTCGTTACTAAATGCTTTAAAGCCATAATAACCGTGAGATTTTCCAATTCCGCTATTGTTTACACCTCCAAATGGTAAATTGTGGTTGGCGTAATGTATAATATTGTTGTTAATACATGTTCCCCCAGCTCTTGTATAACTAAGTAGTTTTTCAGTATTCCTTTTACTTTTACTATATATATAAAGTGCAAGTGGTCGTTCTTTAGAATTTACATAAGCAATAGCATCATCTATGGTTTTATAAGTTACCATAGGAAAGATAGGTCCAAAAATTTCTTCTTCTAATAACAACGCATTTTCCCCTAAACCTGAAACTATAGTCGGCGCTATATATTTTTTAGCTTTATCAGTTATATTCCCAAATTCAAAATTACCTCCATTATCTTCAGCATCTGTCAGAAGGGATTTAAGACGTTCAAAATGTTTTGGTGTCACAATACGCGCATAAGAACTAGACTCTTTTGGATTATTGCTGTAAAAGGCTTTTAACACATTTTTACATTCTTCAATAAATTGATTTTTGACGTTCTGCTGTACTAAAGCATAATCGGGTGATATACAAATCTGTCCGCAATTCATAAACTTACCCCACATAATTTTTTTTGCAGCTGTTTTTAGGTTAGCAGTTTCATCAATTATTGTTGGTGACTTACCGCCTAATTCTAAAGTTACAGATGCTAAATGCTCTGCAGCGGCTTTCATAATAATTTTACCAACGGTTGGCGAGCCTGTAAAAAAGATATGATTAAATGGTAGTTTTAATAAGTCTGTAGATGTTTGCACTTCACCTTCAACTAAAGCGACTTCTTCTTCACTGAAAACAGTGTCAACAATTTTTTTCATCAATGCAGAAGAATGTGGTGTCATTTCCGATGGTTTTATGATTGCAGTGTTGCCAGCAGAAATAGCTGATATCAATGGGCCAAAGGTTAAATTAAAAGGGAAATTCCATGGCGAAATAATTAGGCAAACACCTTTAGCTTCGTACTTAATATAGGATGACGCACCTAACATTGACAATGGTGTTTTTACTTTTTTGTTACGCATCCATTTGTGCAAATAGTTTTTTGCATGCTTAATGTCTCCTACTATCTGGTAAATTTCAGTCATTTCAGACTCCACATATGGTTTACCTAAATCTTTTAATAATGCTTCTTTAATTTCCTCTCTAAAGGTAATTTCTATAGCTCGTTGAAGTGCACTCAACTTCTTAATTCTCTGATTATAAGCGCCATTAGAGACTTTAAACTGATTGTTTTTTTGCTTTATGAATAGATTATAATATGGATTATTGGTGTTTTCTGTCATTATATAGTATTGATTTTAAAAGGCTAAGGGAAGAAACTATATATTTCACCGATATTTTAGACAATTACTATCCGTGGATCTAAAAGTGTCCCTTTTTGGTCTAAAAATTTCTTTTTAAGACATAATCCTCGCTTATGTTTGTACCGTTGTTAAAAATAAGAACAATAAAACAAATTAAAAACTTAATTCTATTACTAGTCTTTTTAACTCTACCTTTAGTAGGGTTAGCACAGACTGAAAAGCCTGTGTCGGTAGATGTGGACTACCCAATTAATTTGCGCTCTAATTATTCTTAAAATTTAATCATTACAATTCTCGCAATAATTAGCTCTTAGGTAATCATCCTTTAGAAGCTGAAATGTCACTCCATCTTTATCGGGAGAATCAAATAATTGACAATATCGTTTTTTATTAAGATTGACCGCATTAAGCATGATAGCGCGATATGTTTCAGTTTTAGTAAGATCCTTATTTATTAGTGTTAGATTTAGATAGTAAAATAACAAATCCTCGTCAACCTCAATTTGTCTTGCCTTATCGGATAACAGTTCTGCAGCTGATTCGACGTTTGCATAATATGATAAAAACTGTGCCAAACTGAAATAATCAAAATCTGTAAGTGGTACTTTCTTGTATATTGATTTAATATGATTAACTGATTTATCCTTATTAGCATAATCTCTTTTACGATTAAAATTTTCACTCTGTATGATATGAAAATTAATCAGCATCCTATTAATTAATGCTTTTGAAATTTTATAATTCTCAAGATTATAAATTTCATCTTTAAATAAATCTGGATTTACCTTTTCGATATTATAACGCCATATCTTAAATTTTATAGCCGCTAAGTTGTATCTAATCTTAGGGTTTTTAGGATCTAACTTTTTTAGTGCTTCAAGTTCATTTCTGACAATAATAATTTGTCTTTCATTTAGTTGGTATTTAATAGCACTATTCTTGTTTAAAAAATTAACAAAATTTAGCTGCATCGGTACTTCGAGCTGTTTTAAAATATCTGGTGATACTTCGCTGTTTTTTAACTTTTCGAAAAGAGAATTCTGAATTGTATTAGCTTCATCTAATTGATTTTCTTTGATAGATTGATTAAATAATGACGCCAATTGGTGTGCTGGCATAGTTTTATACTTGTCCTTTTTCTCCAATTCTAATGTTATTAAAGCCTTACGATGGTTTTTTAAATAGGGTTCCATTTCACTTGAGAATGCCCCAACCAATTTTGCTTTTATTTGTGTCTTACTTAGTGACTTTAAACTTTCGTATTTAGTACCTTCAATATCATTTAAGAATTCAACCCAATTTTCTGAAGAAGATATACTGGTTTTAATTGTGGGCTTTTGGTACGTTTGTATGGCTTTTGCAATACTGTTAGCGCGTCCTTCTTGTAATTCTACATTTCGTTCTAAACTTCCTTCAACAGAAGCATATGCTTTGATATTAATTGTTTTTATATTAAAATCTGTAAGATTTAAGGAGTCGTAAACTGGCTTAATATCCTCTGGAGAATACACTGATTTATTCTTATCAAAAGGTATTTTAAACTTTAAAGTTTTGTATCTAATCTTTACATTTTCTTCGCCCTCACTTATTAATTTTTGATTGTTGAAACTTACAGAATCTAAATACATACCCATATCCAATAAATCCAATTTATAGGCTTTTAGGTTATATATCACTTGATATCTACACAAAGTCTTATTGCCTAAAAACAGGATATTATACTCTAACTCTTTTTCTTTAAGTTCTGAAGGAATTTTACCAACTAACACTTTAAATCTGTCTTTTCCATTTACCCGTAAACCACTTTTAAGGCGTTGTGCATAAACAGGCTTTAGCAGTGTTCCGTTTATTTGACCTCTTTCAATTGAGACAATGTCACAACTATAAATATCTTTTGCAACTACATCAATGGCTAAACCATCAGTAGAGTTTTTGAATAGTTGATTAAACCATTTTTTGTCGTTAGTTTCAAAATATAAGCTGCCATTTTCATTTATTATAGAAAACTTTACCTCTTTTGGTTTTTGACCAAAAACTCTGAAACAATTATTACAAGCTTTATGACGTTCTGCTACTGTTTTTGGGAATACAATTCTATAATTATCTTCTTGAGAAAGAGAGAAGTTAGCTATAAATAAAAAAATAAAAGTTGAGAGGATGTATTTTAAATTCATCTTGTACTATATTTCTGAAACTTAAAAATAGTAAATTGTAATTACTATCAATAATATAAAAATCTATTATTTTGAATTTGAATGTCGGTAATATGTCATAAATTGATTTTAATTTAATTTATAGCGTTGAGTACTTCGACTATGCTCAGCATAAACTAAAGTCGAAATGTATTAAAATCAAGTGCTTATATTTCTCGACTGTCGCTCGAAAATAGAGAAAATCAGGTTTATTTTTAGCTTATGATAGTTAGCGTATATACAAATTTTTAATTTAAATAAATTACTTTTGTTTACAAGTACATGGATTTTATTTTAAAAAGCATATCGTACGTTTTGCATCCGCTAATAATGCCTTTATTAGGTGTACTGTTTTACTTTTCTAAGACGCCACGGTTTATTCCAGAGCCTGTTAGTCAAGCCAAAATATTTTCAACGGTTTTACTTACTATTATTCTGCCAGTTCTTGTCTATTATTTATTAAAAACTTTAAATAAAGTAGATAGTATTTATCTAAAATCTACTAATGAACGGAAGCTTCCTTTATTGATTAATTTTTTTATAATTTCTTTAATGATTACTCGAGTATTCCCCTTAAATGAAATTGAAGAATTATACTATTTTTTCATTGGAATTTTAGCATCTACACTTCTATGTTTTATACTTGCTATTTTTAAGATAAAGGCAAGTATACACATGCTAGCAGCTTCTGGATTTTTTATGTTCGCTGTTGCGTTAAGTATTCATTTTCAAATAAACATAAACGGAACCATTGCTTTAATGATGATTTTACTAGGTGCCATAGCAACATCCCGCTTACATCTTAAAGCGCACACCTATCCCGAGTTGTTAATTGGGAGTCTTACAGGGTTATTACCGCAGCTTTTTTTACTTAAGCTTTGGTTATAATATATAGAACATAATCCCAACTTTAACTGCCCTAGAATCTATGGTTTGACCATCTATCTGAGTGCTTTCATAAAAAATTGAGTTTAGTCCATAATACAAATTGAAATTCCATGTGCCATAACCAGCACTTAATGTTAATCCGCATTGAAGTCGATTAAAGACATCTAGGTTTGAAAGTTTTACATCCTGTAAACTACTACGAAGTTTTGTAGAATTGTAAACTAAATAACTGAATTTAAAACCTGAATAAATCCTCCAAAACTTAAATTTTTCAGGATTCGACGTTCTCCAGCGCAATTCAACTGGAACATCGATTAAATATGTAGTAAACTTATTTTTTGTAACATTTCCTAAATTGGTAGCATCTGTAGAAAAACTAATAGTCCCAGAGTCCTGTGTTATATATAAATCCTGATTGTAAGAGTTAGAGGAAACACCTAGACCTAAACCAATAGCCCAATTTCTTTTTTGATTAAATGGCATATCCCTAATAAAACCAAAATGAAACCCTGTAGAAAAATCGCTTTGTGAAACTCTTTCTGGGTTATTAACTAATAGATTGTAAGTAATAGATGCATAAAACTGATCTTCACGATATTTATTATCTATGGTTTCACTTAGATTATCTTGCACTTGTGCCAGTGAAAACATGGACCATGCAGAAAACAACATATATAGATAATATCTCATAATGTAAAGCTAAAAAAAATTAGACTACTTTAAGTTTAAAGCATAAAAAAGCGCTATGATAGTATCATAACGCTTTTTTAAAATTAAGGTTATTATCTAGTCATCTTGACTAACGCTAGTTACATACATTATCTTTAATGCATTAGCTTCACGAAGTTCTTGTTTAACATCAGATATAATACCAGCATTGGTATTTTCATCAACTTTCAAAGCAACGACAACTCTATCTTTTAATTCTTCATTAAGAGTTGCTATATATTCAAAAACTGCAGGTTGTATTGCATCCAAACTAACAAAAGCATCATTAATTTGAATACGTCCTTCTGTTCCTAAATTCTTGTATTGAGAATTAGGCTTCCCTGCGTAGATAAACATAGTTCTGTCTTTCTTAAGCTTTTCAACCTGATTTGCAGCAGGAAGGGTGTTTTCTACCATTGTAGTGTTATCTCTCATTACGGTTGCTACCATAAAAAAGAATAATAACATAAATACAATGTCTGGTAAAGATGCCGTCGATATCGCCGGTAATTCACCACCTTTTTTCTTCTTAAACTTAGACATACTATTAACTTTTATCAGGTTCTGCTTCAGAAAGCTTCATAGGGAACATTTTCTTAATCCTCTCTATATCCTCATTAAGCTTTTCGTCTTTATTAAACTGATTCTTTTCTTTTTCTTCAAGCATGGAAGCAAATGAACGGTTAAATAAACGTTGTGCTTCTCTATTTCTTAGAAAGTTGTAAGCTGCTACTAACTCATTTTGCACTTGGATGTAAGTACCATAACTAGTTTCCCTATCGTGCTTAAGTGTTATAATTGCTTTATCTGGATGATCAGAAGATGCTTCATCTCGTTTACCTCTACAGTAATCGCAAGACTCACCTTCAGGATTTACGCCTCCTCCATTATCCAAGAACTCAATAGCTGCTTGTCTTAGGTCTTTGATATCCATAATTTCTTCCTCAACCAATAATCTATTTTGTCTATCTACCAAAATAGTAAATAGATTTTTCTGCTTAATTATTGGAGGCTCGGTCTCTGTATCGTCAATCGGCGGTAAGCTTCTTAAAATACCTTTATCCTTCTCGATTGTTGTTGTAACTAAGAAAAATATCAATAGTAAGAAAGCAATGTCAGCCATTGAACCCGCGTTAACTTCTGGTGCTGCTCTTTTTGCCATAATTTACTATTTACTTAATATTTTTTTAACGCCTGAGAAAATCATTGAAACGGCTGCTACAGCTAATAATATATAAAATGCTGTTAATCCAGCGCCTACCATTTGAGACTGCCCTTCAGTTGCTATACCATCTTGCAATTTATAAGCTCTTGTGTCTCCACCAGAAACTACATAAGATACAATAAGCACCAATGCAAATGCACCAACTCCTATTAGGGTATTTTTTAAACCTGAAGGATTTATCATTATATTTCTAAAAATGAAAAATACAACAGCTGCAACCACGGCAATTAATATTGCATAGGCCGTATAAGCCATAGGGTCTACTAAACCTGCTTCTTCACCGCTCTTAATAACATCGTCCCCAGCTGAAATAATTCTTACCAAAAAAATTATACCTAGGACGCCTATTACAGCAGCTACTATTTTTAATATTCTGTGCATATCTATTTCTTATTTTTTGTGTCTAACTAATAAATCCATCAAAGTGATTGATGAATCTTCCATATCATTAACTATGCTATCAATCTTAGCGATGATGTAATTGTAGAAAATTTGAAGAATAATAGCCACAATAAGACCAAATACTGTTGTTAAAAGTGCTACTTTAATACCGCCTGCTACTAAAGAAGGTTGCATATCACCAGCTGCTTCAATTTTATCAAAGGCTTGAATCATACCAATTACAGTACCCATAAAACCAAGCATTGGTGCTAATGCAATAAATAATGATATCCAAGATACATTCTTTTCTAATTGTCCCATTTGCACACCACCATAAGCTACAACAGCTTTCTCAGCAGCATCAATATCTTCATCTGCTCTATCTAAACCTTGATAGAATATAGAAGCAACAGGGCCTTTTGTATTTCTACAAACTTCCTTAGCAGCTTCAATACCTCCAGATGCTAAAGCGTCTTCAACATTTTGAGTTAATTTTTTGCTATTTGTTGTAGATAGGTTTAAAAAGATAATTCTTTCGATAGCGATAGCTAGACCTAGAATTAAACATAATAAAACAATCCCCATAAATCCAGGACCACCTTCAATAAATCTCTTTTTTAATTCTTGATGAAACCCTAAATCTTCAGTTTCTGCTGTGTCATCTTGGGCTACATTTGCAACAGTTATTGTTGCGGCTGCTACGGTTGTTGTTGCATTTGCATTAACAGTTCCGATAACCATTAAACATGTAACGGCTAGGATAGAAAATAATCTTTTCATTGTCTTGAATCTTAATTTTATTAGTTAAAGTGTTAAAGATAAAAAAAATATGTAACAATTTAATGAAACATCAGCAGAGAGGAAGGGATTCGAACCCTCGATACCCTTTTGGAGTATACACACTTTCCAGGCGTGCGCCTTCGACCACTCGGCCACCTCTCTGTAGGTTATTAAAAATTACAGGACGTGAAATAACAAAAAAAACTTTAAACACTAAAATTATAGGCGTTAATTTTAAGACAACTCGCCACGCAAAGACGTTTCAAATATAGCTTTAAAAGCTAAAGGGTTAATATTCTGACCTATAAGATACATGAGCTTAGTTATTGCTGCTTCTGAAGTTAAATCTCTTCCTGAAATAATACCTATTTTTTTTAATTGAGAACTTGTTTCATATTGCCCCATATTAACACGACCACCAGAACATTGGGTCACATTAACTATATATATACCTCTCTTTATAGCTGCTTCTAGTAAATCAATAAACCAAGTTTCTGTAGTAGCATTACCCGAGCCGTAAGTTTCTAAAATTAATCCTTTAATTAGCCTGCTCCTTAACACCGCTTCTAAAATAGGTTTTGATATTCCTGGAAATAATTTTAGGATGGCAACATTTGTATCAAAACCCTTATTTACTTTAAGTTCTTCTCCGAGATTAGGTTTTAGCAGAAACTTATTATTTATGTTAAGGTAAACGCCTGACTCGGCTAAATGTGGATAATTTAAAGATTCAAACGCTTCAAAATGTTCTGCATTTATTTTTGTTGTACGGTTACCTCGATATAATTTGTATTCAAAATATAAGCCAACCTCTCTTATTACTGGCACTCCTTTTTCGTGTAATGAAGCCAACTGGATGGATGTTATTAAGTTTTCTTTTGCGTCTGTTCGTAAATCTCCGATAGGCAATTGACTTCCTGTAAAAATGACTGGTTTTGTCAAATTTTCGAGCATAAAACTTAGCGCAGATGCAGAATAGCTCATGGTATCACTTCCGTGAAGCACAACAAAACCATCAAAATTTTCATAATTATCCTTAATCATATCGGCAATAATGCACCAATATTTTGGATTCATGTTTGAAGAATCTATAGCTTTTTCAAAAGATATTGTCTCGATATTACAATCTAATAATCGCAACTCTGGTATTGACATTAAAAGATTGTCAAAGTTAAAAGCTTTGAGGGTACCTGTATTGCTATCTTTTACCATACCGATTGTTCCTCCGGTGTAAATAAGAAGTATGTTTGGTTTATTCATGCTATATGCCAAAGATGGTTTTTGAGTTTTCTGTTGTAATTTTGGCTATCTCTACTTCTGAAACATCATATATATCTGATAGTTTTTCTAACACTTTAGTAATGTATGTGCTTTCATTTCTTTTTCCGCGATAAGGTTTTGGAGCTAGATAGGGCGAGTCTGTTTCTAAAACAATATGCCTTAAATCTATTTGATTTATAAATTGGTCTACTTTCCCATTTTTGAATGTTACAACACCACCAATTCCTAATTTCATATTATATGATATGGCTTGTTCTGCTTGTTCTAAATTACCAGTAAAGCAATGAAAAATCCCGAATAAATCATCACTCTTCTCTTCTTCCAAAACTTGAAATATTTCATCAAAAGCTTCTCTACAATGTATTACAATAGGAAGCTGGTATTTTTTAGCTAAATTAATTTGATATTTAAATGCTTCTATTTGAATAGCCAACGTGCTTTTATCCCAATACAAATCTATTCCTATTTCGCCAACAGCATAAAAATTTCGTTTTTTAAATTGCTCTTCTACATGAAGTAATTCTTCCTTAAAATTCTCCTTCACAGAAGTCGGGTGCAAACCCATCATCAAAAATACTTCATTAGGAAAGTCAGCTTCTAGGTTATACATAGACTCTGTATAGCTAGAATCAATTGCTGGAATAAAAAAGCGTTTTACTCCTGAGTCAATTGCTCGTTTTACCATCTCTTGCCTATCTTCATCAAAAGCCTCACTATATAAATGGGTATGCGTATCTGTTATAATCATAGAGCAAAAATAGGCATCTTTTTAGTCTAGTTTATCAATTAGTTTTTGTGCTTTTTGATAATGAATAGCATCTTCAGGTAATGTTTTAAGTAATTCAATTGTGGCTTCAGAATCTTTCTGTTTTAGCTTACTAAGTGCAGCGTACCATATGGCTTCGTTTTTATAGGCGGTCTTTCCATTTACCATTTTGGTTAACGCGGCATCAGCTTCTTTAAACTTATCCTGTTCTATTTGACTTATAGCCTTATACAGCTTTACCTCTATATCATCTGGTTTTACTTTTAAGATATCATCGAAATAAATTTCTGCAGCTTCAAAATCTTTATTGTTAAAAGCATTTTGTGCTTTAGCTGCTGCGTCACTAACAACACCTCTAACAGACAAACTAATTACACCATGATTTGAATAATCTTCATAGCCAGTTGTTGAAAATCTGTTGAATATAAATATTCCTAAAAATATTACCACTGCTGCCGCAATTGCTAATTGACCTGTTCTAAAAATCCTTGATGTATTTCTTAGCTGATTTTTATTATTCTTTTCAAAATAGTTAGTTGAAATTTTATTAAGATTCACCTCAAATTCTTTTGAAGTATGATTTTCATCTAAATGTTGTTCTAAAAATCCTGATAACTCTTTATAGGTTTCAAAGGCTTCTTTAAATTCAGCATCTGAATTTAACTTTTTCTCAAAAGCTAAAACTTCTTCATCTGATAAAGATTTAGAAAGGTAATTTTCAAACGCTATGTAGTTTTCTTCATTCATTACACTTTAAGCTGGTTAAACTTGGGCGATTTACGCACCATTTCGGTTAATTTACCAATACACAATGATTTCTTCTTTCTAGCATAAGCATAGGTTACACTTAAGCTTTCTGCAACATCTTCCATCGATTTCGTTTTAAAAGTTGCTTTGAGTAAGTTCTTACAAGCATCTCCTAATTTTTGAAACATTTCAGAAAACAGGGCTTGCTTTTCTCCAAAAAGCTGAGTTTCGAAAGCTAGCCCTTGTGCATCGTCACTTATAGATACAGTAGCTTCATTAATTGTTACCTCTTTATTGTAATTTTTTTTGAGATAGTTTAACCATTTACGCTTACAAAGTAGAAAAAAGTAAGCATCAAAAGGACAAGTAAGCTGAAGGTTTTTTTGACTTCCTTGATTGTATATTGTAATTATGGTCTCTTGGACGATGTCTTTGGCTTCATCTTCACTTCCACTGTTCTGTTTAATATAATTAACCACTTTGGGCACATACTTATCATATATAGATTGTATAATAAATGAGTTGTTTTGCAACAATCCAATGATATATTTCTGGTCTTCATAAATTTTTTTTTCGCTCACTACCCCTTGTAATTTCTACTAATTTAAAAAAACTTTATTGAAATAGGGTAACAATTTTATAAGTGTGCTGATATAAAGTTGTAACAAGAAAATTAATTCATTAAAAAAATTAGAAATTATGAAACGCGCATGCTAAATATATTATCTCCCAGAGGAATGATTAATAGCGAACAGCATGTGTCCTTAAAAAAACAATACATATAAACACATGAAACAAGCAATTTTAATTATCAGCACAGTCGTATTATCAGTATTAAACTTAAATGCTACGACTTCAAAAATAAATTTTAACCCTATTAATACAGAAACTGAAATTACAGAGAACCATTTTGCAAAAATCTACGAATGGTCTGTAAAAACATTAACAGGTAAAAGTTTAGGAATATCCTCTAGTCTTGAAGATGCAAAAGAAATGATAGCCCTTTTTAGTGGTAATGAAGCAGTACTTAAGAAAGAGATTACAAGTTATTATGTTCTAAAATCTGAAGCTACAAACTCTAATAACAGAACGTATTATTGGGAAGTAGTCTCTACAAACGGAAATGCAAAAGAGCTTTCTTCTTCCGAGAGAGATGCAAAAGAGATGATTAACCTTGTCTCAAACGAAGAAATTATTACCCATAAAATAATTACAAGCGAAAAAAGAAAGTAAAATCAAAAAACAGGGTAACAAAATAGTTGCCCTGTTGATATAACAATATAAAACACTAAATATTAGAAATCATGAAACAATTAAAAACAATTTTCGGAACCTTATTAATGACAGCTATTTTATTCACAAGCTGTGAAACATCAGACGATAGTGATGGAGACATCCTTTTTACACCAAGTGCACAACAATTTCAAAATTTAAAAGAGAATGCTCGTGAAGTTTTAAAGCAAGATTTTCAGATAACTGTTGAGGATGGTATTACTACGCTAACAACAGATAATGGTGTAAGTGTAAGCATTAATGGTGCTTGCTTAACAGTAAATGGAAACGCTGCAACCGGTGTTATAGATGTTGAGTTAATAGAAATTTTTGACAAGGCTAACATGTTAAAGACAAATAGAAACACTATGGGTGCTTTACCCGGAGGAGATAAAGCTATGCTTTTAACTGGTGGTGAATTTTTGATAGAAGCTTTTCAAAACGGAAATACTGTTGATACCAACTGCCCTTTAGAATTACAAATCCCATCAAATCTTACAGGTGGTGATGACCCAGCAATGGAGCTATGGACTGGCACAATTGATGAAAATGACAACCTTACTTGGGATGAGATGGAAGGCGGTCCTCAAGGTCTCGGTGGAGAGGTTTTTGCAGAAGGTGGTCAATACTACGCATTTTTTAATGACTTTGGATGGAGTAATGTCGATCGTTTTTATAACGACCCAAGGCCTAAAACTACCATATTAGTTGCTCCACCAACTGGTTTTGACAATACTAACAGTTCTGTATTTATTTCATATGATGGTGAGGATACAGGATTAGCAAATCTAGATACTTATGATACTGGATTAGGATTATTCAGTGAACATTATGGACAAATACCTATAGGCTTAGAGTGCCATATCATTTTTGTATCACCAAATGAAACTGGAGGATGGTTATACCATCTTCAAGCGGTGACCATTGCAGCTAATGACCAGATTACTTTTAGTTTTGAAAATTTAGTTTCTGGGACAGACGCAGAGTTAACTAGCGCTATAAATGCCCTACCATAAATCTTAATCCGTAAAAGCGGTGGCTACTAGTCACCGCTTTTTTTTATCTTTAAATGCAATCAACTCAATATAATTATGAAACGCGCATGCTAAACATATTATCACCCAAAGGAATGATTAATAGCGAACAGCATGTGTCTTTAAAAAACAATACATATAAACACATGAAAACTAATGCTTTTGTCTTTGGCCTTCTTTTCTGTTTTACTACGGCATTCTCACAACAATCCACTTCTGTAGATTCTATAAAACCTAGAATAGCTTCTATAAATCATACTATAAAAGGAGATAGTCTATCCTTAAGTGCCATAACACCACAATTACAACAAATCGCAGGAGCTCCAAAAGCATTTTACACCTATTACTGGGAAATGGGTGATGGTAATTTTAGTAAAGAAAAAAAACCTAAACACGTCTATAAAGACAAAGGTGATTATGAAGTAAAATTATGGGTTACCAATAATTACGATACTGGAAAACCACCTGTGAGTCGTCCAAAAAAAATAAGCATTTCTAATAACGCTGAAAACTATGAAGCTCAAGCATCAATGCCTGAAGATTTTACTTTACAGCGTAACAGAGAACCTGTACCAGATGAAGAGATGGTAGTAGTTATGAGTTATAAAAATGAAAATGACTTTATTACTGACGGAAAACTCTTTTTGTTTTACAACGAACAAAAATATACTGCTGATAATTTTGAACTTACAGATACTCGTGTTCATAACAGTGAACAAGAAGTATTTAATCAAGATATTGTTTACAACACACCAAAAGATAATTTTGAAGGCACATTATTAGCTTTAACTGATAACAAAGGAGTATTAAATTTATATCAAAAACAACAAGACTCTACAAAGAAAACGGACTTGGCTTTAACTTTAAAAGAGTCTAATGAATACTTTAAAAATTCTAAAGTTTTAGAATTTAAAAATATGGAGCCGCAAGAAGAGCGCAATGTCTTTTTCTCACTAAAAACAACACCAGAAATGCTTAAAGACACAAGCGCTATAATTTCTGTTAGAGGTGTTTATATTCCAGATTCTAATTATAGCAATCATACTGTAAAAGAAATGGAGATGGAAATTGTGACTTCTCACGATCCTAATAAAATGTCTAGTAACGGCACGTTCCTAAATTATAGATTAGTTCGTTTTAAAACCCTGAAATATAAGATAAAATTTCAGAATAACGGTGAAGGTCCAGCTCGTAAAATTAGACTAGAATCGGATATTCCTGAGATGTTAGATGAACAGACAATTGAAGTTATTGACATGTATCCTAAAGTAAAAATATGTCCGAAGCTAGAGATACAATATAGCTGCTTAGACACTACTTTTACTAACCAACAAGCTATATTCACCTTCAAAAATATTTACCTTCCCGGGAGCGAACAAAAAAATGTTAAGGAATACGATTCTACCAAAGGCTTCGTGACGTATAAAATTAAATTCTCGAAGGACTTCCACAAGAAAAAGACTAAAAGTAGAACTGCCATAATTTTCGATAAAAACGAACCTATAATTACCAATTATTCGACAACACGATTTTTGCCAGGTATATCTATTGGTACAAAAGCAGGTTATAATTATTTTCCTGATTTAGTTGACTCTAAAAGTTACTTTTTTGGTGCTACGATTTCCCCCTATAAATCTTACCGGTGGTATTGGCAGGTAGAGCTTTTAAATAGTTTTCATAATTATGATTCTCAGACAACAATAACTGAAGATATTATTGGTCAAGCACAAGGCTTTGAACAATTGCAACGTACTACAGCCACCTCAAGTTTTCAGAATATAGATTGGGAAATTCCTATTTTAGTTAGATATAATCTCAATAACTACTTTGGTTTAGGTGTTGGCATAAATACCATGATATCCCTTAACGAAAAAAGAGAAGAATCGCTTTTTATAGAACGTTTTGAAGGAACAAATCCGCAAGCTCCAATTGTTGAGACACTAAATACATCTTCTGATTTTTCGGATTCGTTTACAAATTTCAGAACAGGCTTATTGATGGAAATCACAGGAGGTTTTGCTCGTATTGGCCCAAGCTTCGGCGCACGCTATGTCTATAATTTTAAAGACAATTTTAATTACATCCAATTGTATGGTATTTGGAAGTTCTAAATTATTTCAAAGTTTTAAATGAAACATTTTCTCTTTCTCTTTTTTATTTTAAGCATCTCTCTTTGCTTTTCTCAATCTTTGGAAGAAAAGATTTATGCATCAACAGAACAGTTTTACAGTGAACCAAATCATAAAAACCTACAAGTTTTAAATACTGAAATTGCTAGTTTTGAACCTCAATTAAAAACTAAAGACGAATATTTTGCCTTTATAAATCTTATTATAAATAAAGCCTACTATTTGGCTGAACATAACACTCAAGATAAAGCTATTTCAGCATATGAAAAAGCATACAAAATCTATTTAAAAAATCAGGTTTTTAGCTATGATATAGTTGAGTATTGTTTAATTCCGCTAGGTGTTCTTTATCATAAAAGCAATGCTTATATAAAAGCTGAAAATATTATAAAACATTATATAACACTTGCTATAAAACAAGGTAATGTATCACAACAAATTTCAGGTAGTATCAATCTGGCATTGCTTTACCAATCTTTGAACAGGCATCAAAGCGTGATTTCTATAGTAGACAAAACATTACTTGGTTTTAAAGACATAAAAAAAAATCAAGAACAACGCCTTAATAGCATAAAAAAAAGAAGTTTACTATTAATAGAAAGCAATCAAGAAAAATTGTTATTAGATAATGATGTAATTTTTAATTCTCAAGATGATTCTGAAATTTTAGACTTAAAATATAGGACAGCACTGCAGAATAGGGATTACTCCAAAGCGTATAACTACTTCAATCGTATAAAAAATAAAAGTCTCGTAAATAATTTGATATCAAAAAGAGAGCTAGCAAAACTTAGTTTTCAAGAAGCACAATTATTTTATCTACTAAACAGAGCTGACAAAGCTCATAAAGAGTTATATAATACACTCTCACTACTTATTCCTAGCTTTAGAAGCAACCAATCACTTACTGAAAATGATTTGTATCCCGAAAATATTTTTATCGATGTGTTTGATTTATTGGCTACGATAGAAACTACTCCCGAAAATAAACTACTAAATTATAATCTTAGTTTCTATGTTACATCACTATTAAATAAAGAAAACACAAACGAAGAGAGCCTTATAATTAGCGCTAGTGCAAATAGGACTAGAGCAGAGAATTGTATAGAAATTCTTTATCAATTATATATAAAAGAAAACAATACAGACTTCATACAACGTGCTTTAAACTTTGCAGAGCAGTATAAAGCCTCTATCTTAAAAACCAATTCTCAACGAAAATCATTTCTTCAAAAATATGGTAAGATAGACTCAACACTCATAAGAGAAGATCTTCTTTTAAAAGAACAAAAACAATTAACCAATAGGCTTCTAAGCGGTACTTCTAACACAGATTATCTAAAAAGACAAGATAGTATTAGATCCCGTTTAATAGGTATAAGTGTAGAGTTGAAGTCACTTCAAAACGTGATTGAACAGACTTATAAAATTGGCATTAATAAAACAATCTCTCTAACAGATATAACGTCTAAACTTAACGACACAAAAAAAGCTGTTATACAATATTTCTATGGAAAAAAAGCAATTTATCAATTTGTATTCACTGAAACAAATTATGGCTTTAATGAAATACCTGTAGGAGCGTCTACAAATCAAAAAATCATTGATTTTATAAGCTATTTTAATGATGTTTCAAAAATCAATTCAGACATCTCAATATTTACAGAAGATGCCTTTTACATATATAATTTACTAAAATTTGATGCAGTTAAAAGCTTTGAAGAAGTGGTAATAATCCCAGATGGATTAATGAGTTTTATTCCTTTTGAGACGCTATTAAACTCAAAAACTACTTCCACTTCATTTGCCAAAATGCCTTTTGTTATTAAAAGTCAGTCTTTGGAATATAACACAAGCCTTCAGTTTTATTTGAACAACAGAACTGAAAGATTAGAAGACAAATTACTCGGTATGTTTCCAGTATTTAAAAATTCTAATCAAGAGCTTACATATACTAAAAATGAAGCCGAAGAAATTAAAAGTAAAATATCTTCAAAACTTTTAATGTATGAACATGCTACAAGAGTAAATTTTTTAAATCAAATGAAAAACTATTCTGTATTGCACCTCTCAACACATGCTTCTTCAGGAGATTTTTTAAATCCTGCTAACATCTCATTTTATGATACCGAATTATCGGTAAACGAACTTTATGATTTAGATATAAACCCCAATTTAGTTGTGCTTAGTGCTTGCGAGACTGGCGTTGGAAAAGTACTTAAAGGTGAAGGTGTTATGAGTATTGCAAGAGGGTTTCAGTATGCGGGTGCAGAAAATACTTTGTTCTCTCTATGGCAAATTAATGATTTAAGTACTTCTAAGATTATGACTTCATTTTATAAGTATTACGCAAGTGGAAAGACTGCTACTTTTTCCAATAGTCAATCAAAAATAGATTACTTAAGTAATAGAGAAGTTAGTAATGCAAAAAAATCGCCTTATTATTGGGGTGCTTTTGTTTTTTATGGAGATGTACCAGAGTTAAAACCTAATAAGCAAACGTATTATTTATTGACTCTTGGCATATTAGCTTTGTTAATAGTCGTATTTTTAATTCTTAAAATTTTTAGTAAAAATGCAAGCTAACCTTAAAGACTTTTTGATTGAAAAAGGCTATTGTAAAATAAAACTGAAACTTACAAAAACTAATCATTTTGAAATAAAAGCATCTATTAATGGTATAAAAGGTCGTTTTATTTTAGATACTGGTGCATCTAGTAGTTGCGTAGGTTTTGAGGCTATAGAACAATTTAAACTTAAAGTCGTGGATTCTGAAATTAAAGCTGTAGGTGCAGGTGCTTCTAACATGACCACTAAACTTTCAAAATCTAATATCATAAAAATTGGCAAATGGAAAAAGCAACGTATTGCCTTAATTCTATTTAATCTAACACATGTTAACGAAGGTTTAATTAATCACAACTCAAATGCTGTTGATGGCATTATTGGCGCCGATATTTTAAAAAAAGGAAAAGCAATAATTGACTATAATAAAAAATATTTATATTTAAAACTATGATTTTCAATTATTTAACAACTAAACAACACTAAAATTACGTATTTATACGTATAAATACTTCAACTAAAATTTGGAATTTTACTAATGCTAACAAAGTCAATTATATCGCAGAATATGTTTTGGATTATGAAACGCGCATGCTAAACATATTATCACCCAAAGGAATGATTAATAGCGAACAGCATGTGTCCTTAAAAAAACAATACATATAAACACATGAACAATAACAACAGTAAAATATGGCTATATTCTATAATATGACTTAAATAAGTTGTATTTTAGTAAAAACGAAAGTCATGATACCACAAAATTTCACAGAATACTTCAAAAGCCTCGAATTATTTGAGCGACAGGAAATAGT